>NZ_JBSHNT010000133.1:0-99846 GCF_053601615.1 Pontimicrobium sp. MEBiC06410 | reverse complement strand
AAATATATTAAATGGTGTGCATTTAGACTTAAATGGAACAAAAATAGGGTCTGAGAGAGAGCATTTCTTTGCAGCAGCAGGTTATGTCTTTGATTTATCAGAAAACTTTAAGTTAAAGCCTCATGCATTAGCAAAGTTAGCCTTTGATGCTCCAGTAAGTTACGATGTTAACTTAAACCTATTTATGTACAATGTAGTAGAAATAGGAGCAGGTTACCGTTTAGAAGACTCATTTAGTGGTATGATAAACTTTATGATATCTCCTAATTTAAGAATAGGCTATGCTTACGATAGTATACAGTCAGACTTAAATGTTGTTACAAACTCGTCTCATGAGATATTTATAAACTTCGATATTTTCTTACCTAAGAAAGTCTCTCGTTCACCACGTTATTTTTAATAGTTAAAAGAAAAGATAAAAATTATCAGATGAAAAATATAGTATTATTTATGGCATTAGCAATTTTGAGTGGCTTTACAGTTACAGCTCAAAATAAAGCTACAAAAAAAGCAGATAAGTACTTTGCAAAATTCGAATTTGTTGAAGCTGCTGAAGCGTATAACAAATTAATAGAAAACGGAAAAGGAGACGCTTATGTTTACGGGCGTTTAGCAGAATCTAACTATAATATCTTTAATACAGTAGAAGCAGAACGCTGGTATGCTAAAGCATTAGAAACTTCAAGTGATGCAGAAATGACTTATAAGTATTCTCAAATGTTAAAAGCAAACGGAAAGTACGAAGCTTCAAATGTACAAATGAAAAAGTTTGCATCTATGCGCCCTGGAGATGATAGAGCTCAAGCTTTTTTAGCTAACCCAAACTACTTACCTAAAATATTAGAAAGAGGTAAAAAGTTTAATGTTCAAAATTTAGATATCAATACGGCAACTTCAGATTTTGGAGGAACCCTACAAGATGGTAAGTTATATATAACTTCTGCTAGAAATGATTCTAGAAAAACTTACGGATGGAATGAACAGCCTTTTCTTGACATCTATGAGTATACTGTAGCAGAAGATGGAACATACCAAGGAGAAGAACTATTAAGTAATGATATTAATACAAAATATCATGAAGGTGTTGTGTCTTTTACACCAGACGGAAAAACAATGTATTTTTCAAGAGAAAGTTTTTTCGAAAACATTTATGAGAAAGATTCATTATCTAACACAAAGTACAGTGTATTACACATGTATGTTGCTAAAAAGAGTGGAGACGAATGGAAAAATGTAGAAGCATTATCAATGAATAGTAGAAACTATTCTATTAAAAACCCATCGGTAAGTAAAGATGGAAAAATATTATATTTTGCTTCAGATATGCCTGGAGGTTACGGTAACTTTGATATCTATAAAGCATCTATAGGTAATGGAGGACAAGTTGGAGAACCTGTAAATTTAGGACAAAAAGTAAATACAGAAGGACAAGAAATGTTTCCTTTTATTGGAGACGATAACACACTATATTTCTCTTCAACAGGACATTTAGGTCTTGGAGGAATGGATGTATTCCATACTAAAGAAATAGATGGAAAAATGGCACCAATACGTAATGTAGGTATACCAGTAAATAGTAATGGAGATGATTTCGCATTTTCTATGAACGATGAAACAGGAGAAGGTTTTGTATCCTCTAACAGAGAAGGTGGAAAAGGAGGAGACGATATTTATGGTGTTAAAAAATTACAACCTATTTGTGATGTTTTAATTGCAGCTAATGTTACAGATAATAAAACAGGAAAACCTTTAGAGGGAGCAATGGCTACATTATACGATAATCAAGGAAATAAATTATCTTCTAAGCCAACAAACGCATTAGGACTTGTTGAGTTTATTGTTGAGTGTGAAACCGAAACGGAGTTAGAAGTAACTATGGATGAGTACGAAAGTAAAAAAGTAGAAATCCCTGGTTCGTCTGAAGAAGAAGTAACTGTAGATGTTGCTTTAGACCCAATTGAAGTAATCGTTAAAGATGATGAAGTTGTATTAAACCCAATTTTCTTTGAGTTTGATAAATCTAATATTACTGCGCAAGCAGCTTTTGAGTTAGATAAATTAGTACAGGTTATGAATAAATATCCAGACATGGTTATTTATGCTACATCTCATACAGATAATAGAGGTTCTGCTTCTTATAATGAGAAACTATCAGATCGTCGTGCAAAAACGACTGTACAATACATTATTTCTAAAGGAATAGACACAACAAGAATATCTGGAGCTGGAAAAGGTGAAAATGAACTAGCTGTAGATTGTGGTACTGGTTGTACTGAAGAGCAACACCAGGCTAATCGTCGTTCAGAATTTTTAATCATGAGCGGAGGTCCAAAAAATAATCAATAATTATTTTATAAACACAGCGAATTGTCTAGAAGCCAGTTTTAAATTTATTTTGAAGCTGGTTTTTTATGCCTTAACCTTTTTTAAAGCATTTTATGGCTCCTTTATACATTACTCACTAAATACTATATATTTTTTAAAACTATTATTTAGAAGACTCTAAAATTTGTTATTTAAAGTATAATTTCCTTAGTTTATTTGTTGTTTTCCTATACTTATTTTTTCAATTTCTGGGCCTTAATAATGCCTAAAAGCATTATTAAACTATTACAACAAAGACATGAAAAAACTAAAAATATTTATTCCTAAAAATGTGTAACCTTTACGAAATTATTGCAGAATTAGAAACAGTTGAGGAAACCAAAACCTTCATTAACCAGAAAACCTAGCCTAAAGTAAATCTCGTTTTTTAGGATATAGAATTAAGAGGTGGCAATGTATATTTGAAATTTATAATAAAACCACCTTAAAAACCAGTTAAAGTAGACTAAGTAACTTTAATAGTTAGTTAGGTGTATAATGTAATAGTTAAAGACTTAAAATTTTAAATAAATAACCCCAGAATTCACATTGAATTCTGGGGTTATTTTTATTAATATAAAATATATTCTATACTTACTTTTAAGTATACGTTATAAACGATTGTTATTAGAATCCGTAATTCATACCTAAACCAAATACTTGTCTCGTTTGGAAACCTTTAAAAGCATTATCGTCATAAATTGTTTGAAAAGCTAAATTTGCAGATAAATATTTATTTATAGACATTACTAAATTCATAGTATAATCTATATCTACATTTTGTGGGTCTTCTAAGTAATTAGAGTATAGGTTTAAAATGTTTTCCATAGAAACGTTTTCCATTAATTTAACCTTGTAGTATGCTCCTAAAGCAAAACCTAGCTCAAAACGAAACGTTTTGTTCGCTTCTACACCAAAGTAACCACCAGCTTCATTAAAAGCGCTTTCGGCACCTACAGGAACAGCTGTAAACTCATCGTGTACAAATATCATTTTAGCCGTAGCTGGAGCAAAATTTACTTTTAAGTTATCGCTTTTTTTCCATAACATACCTGGACCAAATTGTAAAAATGCAGGAGAGAAAAAGTGTGTATTTTTAACACCCGTATCTGCATCGAAGCCAGAGTCCATTTGCGTTTTAAAGTTTAAAAATGCAGAATAAAACCAAAATTCGCTTGCTTTTTTACCCACTAAAGAATTAAACTCTAAACGATCGTCTGTTTTTTGTTTGTCTGCTCCTTTAATTTTAGTAATACCATAAGAAGCAATGATTTTATTATCCCAAAGCAGCCCATTGTTATTTACATAGTTAAAATCGTAGTTTAAACCTAAAGTCCCAGAAATGTTATTTATTCCACCAGCAGTCCAGTTTTCGAATGATGATTGATTAAATAAAAATGAGATGTTTCCGGTTCTTGTCCAACCTTCTTTAGGGGCATCTGCTGCAGCTTCATCTTGTGCATGTATTGAAAAAATTCCAATAAAAAATGCAGATAGTAAAAGTATTTTTTTCATGTTTAAAATATTAGATATTGCAAAAGTATGGTAAATAATAATGCTATAAATAAATAGCGAAAATAGAGTAAACGTGTAATCGATAAACTACTATTTTTTTCGATTACTTGTTTTTGTATAAAGGTACAGAAGAGCATGCCTCTCCATACATTATAGATTTAGCAACTGGTTTTAATTTAGAGGAAAGCATAATATAAGCGCTGTCTGGTACAGGTTTTTTAGAGCAACCTTTTACTATTACCGGTTTATCTTTAAAAGGAGAAACGTCTAAGTCGTTTATTATGTTTTGGTATATAATGGTTTCTAAACTATCTAAGTTGCCTAATACAGTGAGTGTGGCAAAAGGCTCTAAATGAATTGTAATAAGCATATAAGCCCATGCGGGTACTATAGCATCACTACTACAGCTTAAAGCAACATATTGGTTTTTATGTTGAGCCCAATTATAGGTTTTTATTTGAGTTCTAAACTCTTTTTCTCTTAGAACAAGACCTTCATATAACCAATCTTTAATATCAAAAACTACACGTTTACCTTCAGGATAATAGTCCTCAAGATCTAAAGTCATTAACTTACTATTAGCTACTCTATTTACTATTTCTTCTGCCATAAGTGGTTATAACATTCCTAATTCTAATTTGGCTTCTTCGCTCATTAAATCTTGAGTCCATGGCGGATCGAATGTAATTTCTACTTCGGCATCTTTAACGTCTTTTAAAGACTTTACTTTTTCTTCAACCTCTAGAGGTAGGGTTTCTGCTACTGGGCAATTAGGAGTTGTTAAAGTCATTAAAACCTTAACATCGTAATCTTCATTTACAAAAACATCGTAGATTAAACCTAATTCATATATGTCTACAGGAATCTCTGGGTCGTATATAGTTTTTAAAACGTTAACTATTTTTTCTCCTAATTCTGCTGTATCTATTGTTGTTATATCGCTCATGGCTAACCTATTTTAATTTCACATTTAGTGAAAAAACGCATTTTAATTTAATTGTGTTTGGTATGCAATAGCATACATTTTTAGCTGTTTTATCATACTTACTAAACCATTAGCACGAGTAGGAGATAAATGCTCTTTTAAGCCTATTTTGTCTATAAAATCGGTATTGGCTTCAATAATATCTTTAGGGTTTTGGTTAGAAAATGCTCTAATTAAAATAGCTATTATCCCTTTTGTAATTATGGCATCGCTATCTGCTGTAAATGCAACTTTATCGTCTTGTAACTCTGCATGTACCCAAACTTTACTTTGGCACCCTTTTATTATATTATTATCTGTTTTGTATTGTGCATCAATTAAAGGTAAGTCTTTACCTAAATCTATCATATATTGGTAACGCTCTTCCCAATCTTCAAACATTGAGAATTCGTCTATTATTTCATCTTGTATTTCTTGTATACTTTGCATGAATACTAAATTTTTCTTTTGCAAAAATAAGCAATTATGACGACGAAGACTACTCTTTATCTTTTACAATGGCTAACATTTTGTTAATTAGGTCTGCAACGCCTTTGTTAGGTTTACCTGCATCAAAATTAGGAACAGCATAAGTTTCTCCATCTTTAATAATTTTAAACTCTCCTATTGGCGCTCCATCATAAAATCTGGCTTTACTTGGTGCTTCCATAGCAGGCATACCTTTTAAGTCTGTAATATCTACAAGTAACATTAAGTCTTTCCAATCTGTATCATTAATTGTTTTTTCTGTAGGCTTATCGTTTCTATTTTTTTGAATAGTGGCTTTTTTATTACTCATTTTTAGCTCGTAAAAACTACCTCTTGTAATTGCAGAATATTCTAAAGCAACATTTAAATTTTGTAGATTTTTCATTAGTGTCTCATTTTGTGCCTCTTCACTGGATTGTGCTGCTGCAGAGTTAGAAGCCTCTTTTGCACCTCCACAAGCATTTAAAATAACAGTAAAAAGTAGTAAAGTAATTATTTTCATGGTTTTTAATTTTGTTGTTTGTATTATAATAATACAAAAAAGACGCCAAAGTTGACGTCTTTATATGTTTTTAAAAGTAAATAGGGTGATTAGTTTCCTAAATCTTCTCTTGCTCCACCAGAAGCAAAAAGAGCACGCATTCTATTTCTTTGTCCATCTGAGAACATGTACATACAGGCATCATCAACATAATCCATATAGTTCATTGTCATGTCGTTAGACTTGCAGTTTACTGTTGGGTACGATGGGCAACCATAGTTTGGAGCATCAGATGTTGGTGTGTCTGCTACGAAATCGTCTTGACGACATCTTCCATCTCCCCATATATGACGTAAGTTTAAGTAATGACCAACTTCGTGAGTTGTAGTTCTTCCACCATCAAAAGGAGCAGAAACAAATCCTGTAGTTCCAAAGTATTGTGTCCCTACTACAACACCGTCTGTTGACGAAGGTCCTCCTGGAAATTGTGCATATCCTAAAATGCCTCCACCAATGTTACATACCCAAATATTTAAGTGTGTATTTGGTGTTACTGGAGGGTAAGCAGCTTTAACAGCATCATTAGTTCCCCATGATGATGTAGAGTTAGCATGCCTAAATGTTCCAGCTAAAGTAAATTCTATTTCACTATCTGTAATATCATTTGCAAATTCTGCTGGGACTTGACTAGCATCACTATTTGTTTTTCTAAAATCATCGTTTAAAACATTAATTTGAGACGTAATCTGTGCATTGCTAATATTCTCGTTAGAGTTACTGTATACAACATGAACATAAACAGGAATGTTAATAATACCTAATCCATCTTCTATTGGTAATACATCAGTGTCTCCGCCGCCACCGCCGCCGTTTCCGCCGCCGCCGTTACCTCCACCATTTCCTGGTTTATGGTTTAGTGCTAATGCACGTGTGTGATATTCTATATCGTACATTTTATCCTTTAATCCTGGATTTTCACTTAATTGACGGTTTAAGTTTACCATAGAATAACATGCATGTTTACCTAGTGCTAGCCTAGCGCCTTCTTCAGACGTTGCATCTGTATAAACATAAAAATCCGACATGTCTACTTTTGATTGATTTTCGGTTGCAATTTCATTTTTGTCATCACTACATGATGCAAAAAGCATAGCTATAGAGGCTAATGCTAGAAGTGGCTTCTTCATAATTTGGTTATAAATTGGTTAATATGTTGACGAATATATAAAATAAATGTAAAAAAAATAACAAATTCATAATATTTTAATCGATAAAAAGATACCGATTAACCGAATGTTCATTCGTAAGTATTGTCTTTCAGGTTATTAGAATGATAATTAAGACAGCATCATTTGTGCTTTTTTAACACCAGAGACCAAAATATCAATTTCTTCTTTTGTATTGTAAAAAGCAAAAGAAGCTCTTACTGTTCCTGGTATATTAAAGAAACTCATTATTGGTTGCGCACAATGATGCCCTGTACGCACAGCTATTCCTAATTTATCTAAAATAGTACCTACATCGTAAGGGTGTATGCCCTCTAGGTTAAAAGAAATAACAGAGGTTTTTTGTTTAGAGTTACCATATATTGTTAAACCCTCTATTTCCGAAAGTTTTTCTGTACCATATTTTAAAAGCTCGTTTTCGTAACTAGATATAGCTTCAAAACCAATAGTATTCATGTAGTTTAAAGCAGCTCCAAAAGCGATACCACCACATATATTTGGTGTACCTGCTTCAAATTTATGAGGTAAACCTGCATAAGTAGTTTTTTCAAAAGTAACTTCGGCAATCATTTCACCACCGCCTTGATAAGGGGGTAATTTATTAAGCCACTCTTCTTTTCCATAGAGTATACCAACACCAGTAGGGCCGCATATTTTATGTGCAGAGGCTACATAGAAATCTGCATTTAAAGCTTGCATATCGGGTTTAATATGTGGGCAAGCTTGTGCGCCATCTATTAATACTGCTGCATTAAATTGGTGTGCTTTTTCTATAATATATTCTATAGGGTTAATTATACCTAAAGCATTAGAAATATGATTTACAAAGACTAATTGTGTGTTTTCATTTAGCAATGCATCGTAACTGTCCATTTCCAACTCTCCGTTTAGGTTCATTGGTATAACTTTTAAAATAGCACCTGTACGTTCGCAAAGCATTTGCCAAGGCACAATATTACTATGGTGCTCTAAGGCAGATACAATAATTTCATCTCCTTTTTTTAATAGGGATGTAAATCCATTAGCGACTAAATTAATACTATGTGTTGTTCCAGATGTGTATATAATTTCGTGAGCATGTTTTGCATTAAAATGGTCCTTAATAATTTGTCTGGCTTGTTCATACTTATCGGTTGCCTCTTGGCTTAAAGCATGAACTCCTCTATGAATATTTGCATTATAGTTACTGTAATAATCTACAATAACATCGATAACTTGTTGTGGTGTTTGCGATGTTGCAGCATTATCAAAATACACTAAAGGTTTACCATTTACTTGTCTAGAAAGTATGGGAAAGTCTTTTCTAATTTTATCAAGGTCTAACATGTTACAAATTTAAGGTTTGTTTGTTAAAAAGACACATAATGAAAATAGAAAGATGCTATTTATAATATTGAATTGTCTATTCTTTTAAAAATGTTTTAATATTTATTTTAAATGCATTTTAATAAAATGTATATTTGAAAAATGTATAACTGATGTTCTGTTAAAAAAGAACAGATAAATTAAATCATTATGAAGAAATCATTTTATGTATTAGGGTTTATAACCTTTTTTATTTTAGGTATAGGAGCCATGTTTGAGTTTTTAACTTGGCCCTATAGAGGTATTATAGTATTTATAGGCTTCTTGTTTTTAAACTTTGGATTGATACCAACATACTTCTATCAAAAATATAAGCAATGTTAGTTATGTTAAGGTATTTAATAGTTGCAATAACTATATTAAGTGCAAACTTATATGCGCAACAAACTATAGAAACTAGAATAGATGCTATTTTAGACACATATAATAAACCTAACCAGCCTGGTTTAGGTATAAGAGTGGTAAAAGATGACAGTATTATTTACTCTAAAGCTTATGGTGTTTCTAATTTAGATTACGGAATTAAAAATACAGATTCAACAGTATTTTCTTTAGCTTCTATTAGTAAGCAGTTTACAGCATCTGCGATTTGGTCCTTATTACAAGCTAATAAAATTAGTTTAGAGGACGATATTAGAAAATATTTACCAGAGTTTCCTAATTATGGTGAGACAGTAAAGATTAAGCATTTGTTAAATCATAGCGGTGGAATTAGGGGTTACCACACATTAATGCATTTGTCTGGTTTTGATTATGATACTGTTTATTATGATAATGAAACGGTACTACAATTAGCTTGTAGGCAAAAGAACTTAAATAATAGACCGGGAGAGAAGGTAGTGTATTCAAACACTCATTATAATCTTTTGACAATAATAATTGAGCGAATCACTAAAAAAAACCTAAATGATTATTTAAAAGAGCATATACTTAAACCTCTTAAAATGAATCAAACGTTTGTTCGTGTAGAGCATGGCAAACCAATACAGCATAAAGCCATAGGGTATAAATATAAAGATGATGGTTATATATATTCTACATCAAACCAGTTGAGTTATGGTGCTGGAAGTATGGGGTCTAGTGTTATTGATATGACAATTTGGATGCAGATGCTTAATGGAAATAATCCTGCATTTAAATCGCTTTCACAATTTTTAAAAACCACAGAGGTACTACTTAATGGAGAGGAAGCAAATTATGCCAGAGGTGTAATGGTAGACACTTACAAGGGGTATAAAACAGTTAGTCATAGTGGTTATGGTTTTGGTGGCCAATCTCAACTTATAACTATTCCTGAAGAGGGGATAGGTGTTATTATAATGACTAATCTACAATCTATTAATCCTACACCAATATCTTATAAGATTTTAGATGTTTTGTTACCTGAAAAATTAGAAGAAAAAAAAGAGGTAAAGACTGACTATAACGTTGAAGCCACAGTTTTTAAAAAATTTATAGGAGAATACAAAGAGGTTATTAGCGATATGAAAATGACTATTTCTATGGAAAACGATACCTTAAAGGCATTGAGTTCTTTGGGAAGAAATGCAATACCACTTATTCCTTTTGCAAAGGATAAATTTTGTAGACTACAAAGTCAATCTGTAAAATATGATTTTTCTAAACGCTCTAATTATGATCTGGTTATATCTTTTGGAGGGACTCCATTTTATTTTGAAAAAGCAAAATTTGTAAACCCAGCATCTGTTAATTTAAATGAGTATACTGGTGATTTTTATTCAGAAGAATTAGAGACTAATTATAGGTTTTATATTGAAGGTAATACGCTAAAATTGTCTTATACAAATAATATGGGTATTGCTCTTTCTCCAGTTAAGTTGAACGAATTTGGTAATAACGATAGAACATTATACCAATTTATAAAAGATAAGAATAATAGCGTTATTAGTATGTATTTGTCTTGCGATGGGCAAGTAAGTAATATAGAGTTTGTAAAACAAAAAAGCCGCTTATAGCGGCCTTTTTTGTTTTATAAGAGGTTTTGTTTACAAATCAAAACCAATATTAACACCTAATTTCATGGCAATTAACTTATTTATGCGTTGTTTTAATTCTGGAATTTTTACAGAACTTAAAACATTATTGCTAAAAGCATACATTAAAAGTGCTTTAGCTTCTTTTTTAGGGATTCCTCTAGATCGCATGTAAAACATAGCGCTTTCGTCTAGCTGTCCAATGGTACATCCATGAGAACATTTTACATCGTCTGCAAAAATCTCTAATTGAGGCTTTGTATTAATTGTAGCCTTATCGCTAATTAATATATTATTATTAGCTTGAAAAGCATTGGTTTTTTGAGCTTCTTTTTCAACAACAACTTTTCCATTAAAAACGCCAGTAGCATTATCTCCAAAAATACCTTTATAGTCTTGATGACTTTCGCAATTTGGTTCTATATGGTGTACTAATGTGTTGTGGTCTACGTGTTGTTTATCTCCAATAATAGTAATACCCTTCATGGTAGAATCTATATGTTCTCCATTTTGGTAAAAATTAAGATTATTACGTGTTAGTTTCCCTCCAAAAGAAAAGGTGTGTACTAAACAATGGCTATCGCTTTTTTGATCGATAAATGTATTATCAATTAAAGAGGCATGGCTATTATCGTTTTGAATTTTGTAATAATCTACAATTGCATTTTTGTTAGCAAAAATTTCGGTAACACTATTTGTTAATACAGGATTATCGGTTAAGCTTTGGTGGCGTTCTATTATCTGTACTTGTGCATTTTCTTCTACAACAATAAGATTGCGGGGTTGTAACATTAAAGCCGACTCATTTCCAGTAGAGAAATGTATAATTTGAATTGGCTTTTCTGCAATTTTACTTTTTGGAATATGTATATATGCACCTTCACTTGAAAACGCAGTATTTAAAGATGTCAAGCTATCTTTGGTAGCTATTTTATTAAAATACTTATCTATAACCGCTTTGTACTTATCTTTGTTTAATGCAGAAGACATTAAACACACATCCATTTTATCATGTGTTGTTTGTGATAAGTGTGATGAGTATTTACCATCGATAAAAATAATGTTATAAGTATCTATATCATGTAAAAAATACTTTTTTATATCCTTATAATCTAATGCATCTTCCTGTTTAGGAAATACACTATAATCTTCCTTTAAAATCCCTTTAAGAGAGGTATATTTCCAAGCTTCTTCTTTTTTAGATGGAAAGCCAGTAGCTTCGAATGTTTTTATAGCTTCTGTTCTAATATCATGAACAGGAGAATCTATATCTACGTGGTTTTCGAAAGCTAAAAAGGATGATACTAATTTTTCTTTTAAATCCATTGTTTAAGTATTCAGTTTTACAAAACTCTATAATAACTAAGAGCTGTAAACTAATTTTAAGCGTCTACTTTTTCCTTTATCCAGTCGTATCCTTTTTCTTCTAGCTCATGAGCTAATTCTTTACCACCAGATTTTACAATTTTACCTTTATATAATACATGTACATAATCTGGCACTATGTAATCTAATAAACGTTGGTAGTGTGTAATAACTACTACAGCATTGTCTTTAGATTTTAATTTATTTACACCATTGGCAACAATACGTAAGGCATCAATATCTAAACCTGAGTCTGTTTCATCTAAAATAGCTAACTTAGGTTCTAGCATAGCCATTTGAAAGATTTCATTACGTTTTTTCTCTCCTCCAGAAAACCCTTCATTTAAAGAACGCGATAAAAACTTTCTGTCTATTTCTAATAGTTCCGATTTTTCGCGAATTAATTTAAGCATATCCTTTGCAGGCATATCCTCTAAACCTTTTGCTTTACGATTTTCGTTAATAGATGTTTTCATAAAGTTAGTTACAGATACTCCAGGTATTTCAACGGGGTACTGAAATGATAAAAAGATACCTTTATGAGCACGCTCTTCTGCTGCTAATTCATTAATATCTTCACCTTCTAAAATGATTTCACCTTTTTCTACTTCGTATTCTTCTTTACCAGCAATAACAGAAGCTAATGTGCTTTTTCCAGAACCATTTGGTCCCATTATGGCATGTACTTCTCCTGCTTTTACTTCAAGATTAATTCCTTTTAAAATCGACTTATCTTCAACACTAGCGTGTAGATTGTTTATTTTTAACATCGTATTATTGTCCTATTTTAATGACTTCGTTTGCTTTTGGATCTAGTGCTTTTACGCTTACTATTTCTTTAATTTCTATTCTATATGGCCAACCTTCTTCTCCTTCTGGGATTGGTGTTATTTTTCCACGAACTTGAACAGCAACACCATCTGTTGCTTCTTTTCTAAATGCTTTACCCATGTTATATAATTCGTGCATTTTATCATCTATAATTACACCATATACAGAGCTTCCAGATTGTAAAACAGCAGCATCTGCATAGTATATAAACTCGCCTGCTAATAATGTTAAACCATCATTTTGCTTTGCTGTTTTCTCTGTTAAATCTGTTGGTGTTTTTGTAGTAACCTCAGTTGTATTTGTATCGTTTTTACAACTTGTAAATACTGAAAGACCTAAAAGTAAGATGAAAATTTTCTTCATAATTATTATAACTATTAAAGGGTTTTATACTTCCGAAAAAACGGATTGTTTTTAATTTTTATATTAACCTACAGAGCCTTCTAAACTTATTTCCAATAGTTTTTGTGCTTCTACAGCAAATTCCATTGGTAATTTATTTAAAACTTCTTTACTAAAACCATTAACTATTAATGCTATGGCTTTTTCTGTATCTATACCACGTTGGTTACAATAGAAAATTTGATCTTCACCAATTTTACTAGTTGTAGCTTCGTGTTCTATTTGAGCTGTTTTGTTTTTGGCTTCTATATATGGGAAAGTATGGGCGCCACATTCGTTACCCATTAATAAACTATCGCATTGAGAGAAGTTACGTGCATTTTCGGCTCTAGAACTTATTTGTACTAAACCTCTATAGGAGTTTTGAGATTTTCCTGCAGAAATACCTTTTGAAATGATTGTGGATTTAGTGTTTTTTCCTAAATGAATCATTTTAGTACCTGTATCTGCTTGCTGGTAGTTGTTTGTAACTGCTATAGAGTAAAATTCTCCAACAGAGTTATCTCCTTTTAATACACATGATGGGTATTTCCATGTTACAGCACTTCCTGTTTCTACTTGTGTCCAAGAAATTTTTGCATTGGTTTCGCAAAGTCCTCTTTTAGTAACAAAATTGTAAACTCCTCCTTTTCCTTCTGCATTTCCTGGATACCAGTTTTGTACTGTAGAATATTTTATTTCTGCATCATCTAAAGCTATTAGTTCTACAACAGCAGCGTGTAATTGGTTCTCGTCACGACTTGGTGCTGTACACCCTTCAAGATAGGATACGTAACTACCTTCGTCTGCTATAACAAGTGTTCTTTCAAATTGACCTGTTCCAGCTTGGTTAATTCTAAAGTAAGTAGATAATTCCATAGGGCAACGTACACCTTTAGGAATATAACAAAAAGAACCATCGCTAAATACAGCAGAATTTAATGCTGCATAAAAATTATCTTTTTGCGGAACAACAGTTCCTATATATTTTTTTACTAACTCTGGATGCTCTTTAATGGCTTCAGAGATACTCATGAAAATAATTCCTTTTTCTCCTAAGGTCTTTTTAAAAGTTGTTGCAACAGAAACAGAGTCTACAACAACATCCATTGCTACGCCTGCTAACTTTTTTTGCTCGTCTAGAGATATGCCTAGTTTTTCGAAAGTTGCTAATAACTCTGGATCTACTTCATCAATACTATCATATTTAGGCTTACTATTTGGTGCCGAATAATATGAAATAGCCTGAAAATTTGGTTTTTCGTAATGTACATTAGCCCATTCAGGCTCTTCCATGGTTTTCCAAATTTTAAAGGCTTCTAGTCTCCATTCTGTCATCCACTCTGGTTCGTCTTTCTTTTTAGAAATGGCACGAACAATATCTTCGTTTAAACCAATAGGAAAGGTTTCAGATTCTATATCTGTATAAAAACCATATTCGTACTCTTTGGTTTTTAATTCTTCCCTTAAATCGTCTTCGGTATATTTGCTCATTTATTTATGAATTGAAAGATTGAAAAACGTAATTACTATATATAGTGTTAATGATTTTCGTTCTTTTTCAAATTTTTAATTATTTAATTATAAAGAGAAACTTTCTCCACAACCACAAGTTCGGTTTGCGTTAGGGTTATTAAAAACAAACCCAGTTCCATTTAATCCACCAGAATACTCTAAGGTAGTTCCTATTAAGTATAAAAAGCTTTTTTTATCGACTATAATTTTTACACCATTATCTTCAAAAACTTTATCGCCTTCTTCCTGTACTCTATCAAACTTTAAATCGTAAGATAAACCAGAACAACCACCACTCTTAACACCCACGCGTACGTAGTCTGTAGTAGCATTATAGCCATCATCAGTCATTAACTCAATGACTTTCTTTTTAGCTGTTTCAGAAACCTTTATCATAAATTTTTAGTTATAGAATTGATCTAAATAGTGTGCAAATATACAACATCAGTCGCTTTTAACCATATAACATGACATTATATTAATAAATGGTTTTATAACAAAAACCTATTAGTTAGTAAAGTCTGGGTTTGTTAGGAAAGAAGGATCGGAGAGTGTTAATAAAAAAGCTTTTAAATCGGCTTTATCTTGAGCAGATAGTTGAACGCCTCCTTGGTCTACTTTTTTCATTAAAGGATCTATGGTTGGAGAATTTTGTAAGCCTTCGCTATAATGGTTTATAACTTCTTCTAGCGTGTTAAAGCGTCCGTCATGCATATAAGGAGCAGTATAGGCAAGGTTACGTATAGAAGGCGATTTAAATTTACCATTGTCTGTAGGGTCTCCTGTAACGCCACCAAGACCAAGATCTGTAAATGTAGCATCTAAGCCGTTATTATGAAAAATATTATCTGTCCATAATGGATTATTAGGGCTTCCATGACAATGAAAACAATCTCCTTTAGATTCTTGCATAAAAACGTCTAGCCCATTTAACTCCTCTGGTGTTAATGTGGCTTGGCCAAGTAGATATTTATCGAATTTTGAATTTGAAGAGATTAGTGTGCGTTCAAATTGTGCAAGGGCTTTGGCTGTTAATTCTTTTGTAATTGTTGTGGTGTTAAACGCTTTTCTAAATAGTTCTGGATATTCTGAGTCGGCAGATAGTCTATCTACGACATTATCCCAGTCACTATGCATTTCTATAGGGTTTTGAACGGGTTCTAGGGCTTGTCTTTCTAAACTTAGTTCTTTACCATCCCAAGCAAAACGTTCATTATAATTCCAAGCTAGATTAAATAAAGGCATAGAGTTACGTGTACCCAAATTACCATCTATACCTTCGCTAAATGCTGTGTTGTCTGTAAAAGCATTTTGTGGAGCATGACATGTTGCACATGCTTGTGTTTGGTCTCCAGAGAGTATGTTATCGTAAAATAGCTTTTTACCTAAAGCAACACCTTCTACTGTTTGTGGGTTATTACTAGGAATAACTGGAGGGATTATATTTTGCTCAAATAAAGGAGGAATGTCTAACGCTAAAGGCGTAGGTTCGTACCCTTGATTTAATTGACTTTCCTCATCTGAGCATGATGATACTAAGATGAGGAAAGTTAAATAAACAATATGTAATCCGTATTTTTTCATTTTTATTGAGTGATTTCTCCTAAAGTAAACACACCATTTTTTCCATTAGCATTCATCATTATTTGTGCTGCAGAATTTGGCATTAACATTTGGTTTAATACATTTAAATCCCATGTGTTAGGGTTTTTAAACCATTCTGCTAAATTTGCTTTTACTTCTATTGTTGCATCATTTGTTATAGATACTGCACCAAGATCTACGTTAAAAAAAGTGTCCTGCGGGAATGTAGGATTCATACCAGGGTTATCTACAGCTCTAATTACATGATAATTAAATCCTTGTTCGGTATTAGAAGCGTTTGTAAATTTCCCATCAAACTGCATATAATGGTAACCTCCTCCCATCATAGCAGGTACGTTAAAGTTTTCACTGTTCAAGTCTGTATAATTTTCAGCATTGTCTTCGTTGTTAAATCCAAATGTAAAAGATACATTAGTATATGTTCCTGTTGGAATATTTGTATCAAGATTGTATGTTAATCTATTATTATTATTATTGGTAACATCAATTAAATTATGCCCATTTATTACAATTTTTTCTCCATTTGTTTTGGTAAATGTTACATTAGAAATTAGGTAGCGTAATCTTGTAATGGTTAAGACTTCGCCATTAGCATTAGTGTATTCTGTGTTTTCAAAATCTGCATTAGTAATAGAGGTTCCGTCCCAATTATGAGAGAATCTAAGACTTGTTTTTGCAGATGCTTTAATGTTATCATCATTATCTTCACCACATGAAGTAAAGCTAATAGCCGCAGCTATTAACAAAATAAATATTTTTTTCATTTTCAATTTTTATTTAATTTTTACGAGTAATAGGTCTGTAAAACCTTTGTTTTCTGTTATATCGGCATTGTTACTAGAAGTCTCACCAACAAGAACAACTGTTTTATCATTTAATTCGGTAATACCATAGGCGAAATCTATTTCGGTACCACCTATAGTTTTTTGCCATTGTAATTCTCCAGTGCTACTAACTTTTATAGCCCAAGCATCATTTTGACCTTGATTTGTTGTTACGTCTCCATTATCACTACGAGAGCTTCCTGAGAGTAAGAAACCGTTGTCTTGTGTTCTAGTAATAGATCGTGCCACATCGAAACTTGTACCTCCTATGGTTTTTTCCCATAATAATTCACCTGCTGGCGAAATTTTAATTAACCACAAGTCTGCCGCTCCATTGTTGTTAGAAACATCGGTATCTGTACTTCTAGTATCTCCAGCAATTAGGTAATTGCCGTCTCCAGATTTAGTAATGCCTCTGGCTTCATCTATTTCTGAACCACCAAAAGATTTTTCCCAAACTAGAGCGCCTTCTGAAGAGATTTTAATAACCCAGAAATCGTAAGTTCCTTTGTTTCCTGTAATATCGGTATCTTGACTGTCTGATCGTCCAGCAATAATAAATCCATTATCTGCTGTTTCTACAACACCTTCTGGTGTATCTGTAAAATTACCTCCAAAATATTTACTCCATTGTAATTCTCCTGTAGCATTTAATTTAATCGCCCAGTAATCTCCTCCTGCATGTAATGTAGCATTGGTTTTAGTGTTACCTTGGCCACCAGATGCTGTGACATCTAATACACCTGTTATTAAATAGCCACCATCTGACGATTGTGTTAAGGCTGTACCAGTATCTGATCCAGAAAATCCAAAAGATTTTTGCCAAGTTATATTACCTGAGGCATCTAATTTTGCTATCCAATAATCTTGAGCGCCTTCATTTACTGAAACATCTTCGTCGTTACTAAAACTGTATCCTAAAATAGCATAACCGCCATCTTGAGTTTGTATTATTTCATTTCCTCTATCGTCATCTGTTCCTCCATAAGTCTTGTTCCATTGCAATTGGCTTGCAGCATTAAACTTTAAAACCCAATAGTCGTAACTTATATTTTGTTTATCTGTAACATCTCCATCCATGCTTTGTGTGTAACCTAAAACGGCATAACCACCATCTGTTGTATTAATTACAGATCTGGCACTTTCATTTTTAGAACCTCCATAAGTTTTTACAAACTCTATCTCTCCGGTTGCTTCTGGAGAAGGGGTAGGGTTAACATTGCCAGGGCTATCATCTTTAGAACAACTAAACAATAATAAAACAGCAATTATGGGTATGTATTTTTTTAAATTCATATTATTTTTTATGTACCACTTTGTCTAACAATAAATAAGCCTCCTTCTATGTCTCCTAAAATAATATTTCCGCTAGCAAAGTATGGGTATAGACTCCATACACCATTAAAACTAGCACTATCACTAGAAGGGAAAGTATCAAAGTAGCCTATTTCTGTCATTGAGTTGGTTGCTGCGCCTATATTTGTTATATCTAGTACTCGCATTCCTGCTCTATAGTTAGATAAAAAGTATTTGTTTCCTTTAACATAGCCGTTGTGATCTATAGCGGCAGTAGGCCCTAAATATGTAGAAGAAGCTGTAGGGTTGTCTAAATCACTAAAATCGAATACTAATGTTTTGGTATTGAATCCGAAACCTTGTTCATCTAATTCGTCTCCTAGTATAAAGTAACGATGATCTTCTGTAAACCACCCTTGGTGTGCATAAGCTGTTTGTGGGTATGTAAACTCGCTAATAGCAATAACATTTGTTTTATCTGTTACGTCTAGTACTACAACTTTATCTGTATTACCATTACTACCTACATATATTTGTTTTCCAGCATGTTCTGTGTCTGGTCCATTGTATGTTACAACTTGGGCATCATGAGAGTAACCTCCAGCAGTATAGTCTCCTAATAATGTTGGATTAGTAGGGTTTGAAATATCTATAAAAATCGGCCCACCTCCATTAGTAGAATTACAGCCAACAAGATATGCTACTGCTTCGCTTTCATTAATAACAATATTATGGCAACTTCCAACTCCTGTATAAATAGCATCTGCAGTAAATGTTTCTGGTGCATTAGCTACATTTCTTAGACGAGTAAGATCGAATACTTGCATGCCATGTGGTCCTACGCCATCTGCAACAATAAAGGCATGATTATTATAAACTTTAACATCTCTCCAAAAATTAGTTCCAGCTGAAGTGTTTAATCGTCCTAAAAACACTGGGTTTGTTGGGTCTGTTACATTAACAAATGCTGTTGCATTAGTTAAACCTACTAATGCATATTCATTACCATTACTAGGGTCTGTCCATCCCCATATATCACTTCCTTCTGTGTCAGGGTCTCCTCCTAATACTTCAGCACTAACAGTGCCAAGCAAATCATAATCATTACAAGGGTATGGTCCAGCCATACCGTTCTCGCATGGGTGCAAAGGGACAATAGTGTTCCCTCCGTTATTTCCCCCGTTACCTCCATTTCCATTATTACCTCCATTTGGAGTTTCAATTACTATATCTGTCGGTTCGTCTGAGCAACTTAAGGCTGTAGACAATAGAAGCGTAGTACAAAAGAGTACTCTTGATAGTTGTAGAACGGTACTGGAGTATTTCATGTTTATAAATTTTATTTCAACACTAATTTTTTAGTGATAGTATTATTTATTTTAATAAGGTATATCCCTTTAGAGTAATCTGTTGTAGGTAAAACGAATGTGTCCTTATTAATATTGTTTTTTGAATAGACATTTTGACCCAATATGTTATAAATAGATACACTTTTAATTTGTTTCCCTGATGGCGATTTAATTGTAGCTACAGAGGTTGTTGGGTTTGGTGATAAAGAAAATGCTTTTGGGTCTTCAAATTCATTAGTGCTTAAAGTATTACTTTGCCTAACAATAATTAAACCACTTTCAATATCACTTATAATTATATTTCCACTTGCAAAATAAGGATAAACACTCCATGCTCCATGAAAACTTGCACTATTACTACTTGTATAAGTATCAAAGTGTCCTATTTCAGAATTTGTGTTGTTAGATGATACTAAAGTTGGTACATCTAATACTCTTAATCCAGCACTATAATTTGCTAAATAAAATTTATTGCCTTTAACATAACCATTGTGGTCTATAGCATTTGTTGGGCCAGTGTATGTTTTAATTAATGATGTATTAGAAAAATCGGCATCTAAATCATTAAAATCGAAAATTACAGTTTTTGTTTGTACTCCAAAACTTTGCTCATCACCTTCATCTCCTAAAATAAAATAACGTTGATCGTCTGTAAACCACCCTTGGTGTGCATAGCTTATTTGTGGATAAGAAAACTGATTTATTGATATTATATTGTTTTTATCTGTTACGTCTAATATTACTACTTTGTTAGAGTTACCATTACTTCCTATAAAAATTTGCTTTCCTGTGTAATCAGAATCTGGTCCATTATATGTTATTACTTGAGCATCATGAGTATAACCTCCAGCAGTATAGTTACCAACAGTATCTGGGCTTGCAGGATTAGTTATGTCTACAAAAATTGGGCCTCCACCATTAGCAGATACACAACCTACTAAATAAGCAATTCCTTCACTTTCGTTAATTACTATATTGTGACAACTTCCAATGGTAACATCTCCTGGATCTCCTGTATATTTAAGCACTTGAGCGCCATCGTAAGTTAAATCTGGATCTACTCCATTTCTTAAAATTGTTAAATCAAAAACTTGCATTCCATGTGCGCCAACGTTATCGGCTACTATAAATGCATGGTTATTATAAACCTTAACATCTCTCCAAAAATTATTTCCTGCTGCCGATTCTATTCTTCCTAAAAAAACAGGATTTACTGGGTCTGTTACATCTACAAAAGCGGTACTATTAGTCATTGCTATTATAGCATATTCTTTACCATCTAAAGGATCTGTCCAACCCCAAATATCACTACCTTCTGGATTTCCTGATGTAGTAGCTAGTGTGGATACGGGTATTCTAGACATAAAATCGTAATCATTACATGGGTAAATTCCAGCCATTCCTGTAGTTGTATTACAAGGTGTTTGGGCAAAAATTGCTTGAAATAAAAAGCAAAAAATAATAGTAAAGGGGTAACTTTTAATCATCTGTATTGGTTTTGAGTAAAATAAGATACGCAAAGTATAACAAAAAGCGATAAAATGCACACTTTAAACGTTAAACTACTGTTTAAAAATGTCTTATTTTAATTTTTAAGTAAAAATTTAGCTAGAGAATTAAGGTTAACTAGACTAGAATAATAACAATTTACATTAAGATTACCCTACTTTTACTTTAATACTAGTTTTTTAGAAGTCGTATTGTTTATTTTTACTAAATAAATTCCTTTAGAGTACGATGCCATTGGTAAGTAAAATTTATTGGCATTAATATTATTTTTTGTGTAAACATTTTGACCCAAAATGTTGTACACAGAAACAGTGTCTATTGTTTTATTTTTTGGAGCTTTTATTAAAGTTGAAGCAGTGGTAGGATTAGGAGATAGAGTAAAATTTGTGCTTTCAAACTCAGGAGTGGTTAAACTATTACTTTTTCTTACTATAATTAAACCACTCTCAATATCACTTATAATTATATTTCCACTTGTAAAATATGGGTAAACACTCCAGGCTCCATGAAAACTAGCACTATTATTATTTGTGTAAGTGTCAAAGTACCCAATTTCTGCATTTGTATTTGTGGGAGACACCAATGTTGAAACGTCTAACACTCTCAACCCTGCACTATAATTTGCTAAAAAGAACTCATTTCCTTTAACATAACCGTTATGATCTATGGCTCCTGTAGGACCTGTATATACATTTATTAATGCTTGATCGGTAAAATCGGCATCTAAATCATTAAAATCAAAGACTATAGTTTTTGTAGATACACCAAAGTCTAACTCGTCTCCTTCATCTCCTAAAATAAAATAACGTTGATCGTCTGTAAACCAGCCTTGATGAGCATAACTTATTTGTGGATACGAGAACTCGTTTATAGCTATAATATTGTTTTTATCTGTAACATCTAAAATAACAACTTTGTTAGAGTTTCCATTACTACCAATGTATATTTGTTTGCCTGTATGGTCTGTATCAGGGCCGTTGTAAGTAATTACTTGTGCATCATGAGAATAACCGCCATTAGTGTAGTCACCTAAAGTTGTTGGATTGTTTGGGTCTGATATATCTATAAAAATAGGGCCGCCTCCATTTGCAGAATTACAACCAACTAAATAGGCAACAGCTTCCGTTTCATTAATAACTATATTGTGACAACTTCCAATAATAATATCTCCAATTTCTCCATCCCCTATATACTTTAAAACCTGAGCGCCATCGTAAGTTAAATCAGGATCAATACCATTTCTAAGTATTGTTAAATCGAACACCTGCATACCATGTGGCCCCACGCCATCTGCAACAATAAAAGCAAAGTTATTATAAACCTTAACATCTCTCCAAAAATTATTCCCAGCTGCAGTTTCAATTCTTCCTAAAAAAATAGGATTTACAGGATTAGATACATCTACAAAAGCTGTACTATTGCTCATAGCTACAATAGCATATTCTTTACCGTCTAGAGGATCTGTCCATCCCCAAATGTCACTACCTTCTGGGTTCCCCGCAGTAGTAGCTAATGTGGAAACAGGAACTCTAGATAAGAAATCGTAATTATTACAGGGGTATATACCTGCCATACCTGTATTTGGGTCGCAAATTGTTTGAGCATAAAGTGAGTTTAGTAAAATACAAACGGTAGTAATAATAAGGTACTTTTTTGTCATAGGATTAAGTTTTTTAGCTGAAATTAAATAGGGAGTAATAAAACAAAGAAACTATTAAAAGTCCTTGAATACTATATTAACAGTCTTGATTTTATAAAATATCTGAACAATATTTATATTAACAATACTTGTTTTCAATTTTAATTAATTAGTATTTAATAACAATTAAAAATAAGATTCTTCTGCTTTTTTACTGCAAGTCCTTATTTTTGCATTATGATAGAAGATAAAAATCAACAACGTACACAATTAAGTGATTTAGGAGAATTTGGTTTAATAGATCATTTAACAAAAAATTTCGAAATAAAACACGAATCTACAGTAAAGAGTATAGGGGATGATGCTGCTGTTATTAACCCTAAAAATAAACAAGTTGTCATTACCACAGATTTATTAGTAGAAGGCGTGCATTTCGATTTAAGTTATGCGCCTTTAAAACATCTAGGCTATAAGGCCGTTGTTGTCAATCTATCAGATGTTTATGCAATGAATGCAGAAGCTACTCAAATAACAGTATCTATTGCTGTATCTAATCGATTTTCTTTAGAAGCATTAGAAGAATTGTATGCAGGTATAGAGGCTGCTTCAAAAATATATAACATAGATGTAGTTGGTGGGGATACAACGTCTTCTACTTCTGGATTACTTATTTCTGTTACTGCATTAGGAGAAGTAAGTGCAGAAGATGTTGTTTATAGAAATGGAGCTAAGCCTAATGATTTATTAGTTGTTACAGGAGATTTAGGAGGTGCCTATATGGGATTACAAGTTTTAGAACGAGAAAAAGAAGTTTTTAAGGTAAACCCAAATAATCAACCAGACTTAGATGCTTATACATACATTATGGAGCGTCAATTAAAGCCTGAAGCGCGAAAAGATATTGTTAAGTTGTTAAAAGAATTAGATGTTAAACCAACAGCTATGATTGATATTAGTGATGGATTGTCTTCTGAGATATTACATATTTGTAAAATGAGCAAAGTAGGTTGCGATTTGTACGAAAACAAAATTCCTTTAGATCCTCAAGTTATTTCTACTTGCGAAGAGTTTAATATAGACAGTACAACCATTGCTTTAAATGGAGGTGAAGATTACGAGCTTTTAATGACAATTTCTCAAAAGGACTTCCCAAAAATAAAAGGGAACCCTAACTTAACAGTTATTGGTTTTATGACTGAAGAAAATGCAGGTGCTAATTTGGTAACTAGAGCAGAAACCAAAATACCATTACAAGCCCAAGGCTGGAAAAACTTTGACAATTAATAACTACGATGTCATTTTATAAGCTGTACGTAATTCTTCTTTATTAAGTCTAGATTGACGTTTTGTGTGAATTCTTGATAAGATAGAATTTATCTCCTTGTATTTAGGAGTTAAAGGCGTTAAGTTTCCTTTGCTATTAGTTGTTAATTCCTTATTGCAATGAGAGCATTTATACTCTTTTACATGATAAGTTACATTTCGTGATACTTCAAAGTGGTGTCCAAATAAATTACATATTAATCGCATAGATAGTGGGAGGATATAAGGTGATGATAATCATGATTTTAGTTAAAGGTTGTTAAACATAATAAAAAAATAATAATCTCCGACTAAAAGTTGTTTTTATTCGATAAAATGCACTAGTTCTTGTAAGTATTCTTCCTTGTTTTCAATATGAGACATGTGTCCTTGAGAGAACACGCATGTTTTAATATTATGTTTTTCAGCAAACTGAGTTATAGATTTTGAATTTAAAACGGTATCTTTTTCTCCTAACAGAATGATTTTTTTAAAAGGTGCCCTGGCAAAAAAAGTAGACAAATCTTCTCGTAATTTCATGCCTTCCTGTCCAGCCATGTAACCCTGTAGGGAAGTTTTTAGAGCGGTTTGCATAGCATTTTTGTACTCAGTTTGATACACTTTCTTGCTTTCAGTGCTAAAAAGGTTTGCAAAAGACATGCGTACCATATTCTCGAAATTAGTTTGCACCATTTTATTAGCACGAGATCTTAATAGTTTTCGTTCGTTATCATCAGCTTCATAAGTAGAGTTTAATAAACAAAGACCTTTTATGTTTTTTGTAAAACGTTTTGAAAAGTTTAAAGCAACATAGCCCCCCATAGAATGACCTACAAAAATATAATCTGTTAAATTTAAATAATCTAAAACAGCTTTTACTGCGTTTGCCATATCGCTCATAGTGTGTATATAACCTATACAGTTAGTTTTTCCATGACCTAACAAATCTATGGCTATAACACTGTGGTTTTTAGCTAAAACTGAAATAGTATCATTCCACATAGAATGATCTTCTAAAAAACCATGTAATAAAACAATAGGAGCGCCTTTACCAGAAATGGTATAAAAAATATTAATTCCTTTGTATTCTAAAATCATTTTTAAAGTATATTAGGCAAAATATAAGTTTAAGTATGTAGTAGCAAGTTTTTACTAAAAAAATATGAGTAAAAGAAAAGATTTATTTGTAACGAGTTTTGCATTGTTTTCCATGTTCTTTGGAGCTGGTAATCTATTATTACCGCCGCTTTTAGGTTATAACGCAGGAGAAGATTGGTTTTGGGTAACAATAGGCTTTATGTTAACAGCAGTGGTCATCCCTATTTTTGGCATTTTAGCACATGCAAAACTGCAAGGTACTATGTTCGATTTTGGTAAAAAAGTATCTCCAATTTTTAGTTTAGTCTATTGTGTTATAGTATATGTTATATCTGTAGCTATACCATCTCCTAGAACAGCATCTGCTACACATGAAATAGCCATTCATCCTGTATTTGAGACAAGCCCATTACTTACAAGCGCTATATATTTTACTTTGGTATTAGTATTTGTTTTAAATCGTTCTAAAATATTAAATTTAATAGGTAAATTTTTAACCCCATTAATAGTAATCGCTCTGCTTTTAGTAATAGGAATAGGGTTGTTTTCTAGTACAATGGAAATGAATCCTGCAACGTTTGAAGCGCCAATTGTAAGTGGTGTTTTAGAAGGTTACCAAACGTTTGATGCTATTGGAGCAGTAGTAGTTGGGGCAGTTATAATTATCTCTTTAAATTTTAAAAAAGAAGACTCTTTTGAAGATAGAAAAACGCTCATTAAAAAATCGGGCTTTATAGCTGGGCTAGGATTATTTGTTATTTATGCAGGGTTAATTTCGGTAGGCGCATTTTATGGAGCAGAAATAAATATAGATACAGCTTTAAGTAGCGATATGCAAAGGGCTAATTTATTAAGAGGAATAAGCATAGCATCATTAGGGAGTTTTGGAAATACTATATTAAGTGTTTTAATATCCTTAGCATGTTTTACAACAGCTGTTGGTATAATAGCAGGTACAGCAGATTATTTTAAAGGTTTATTAAATAACTCTCAAATAGTATATACAATTACAGCAGTTATAGCATGTGTTGTAGGTGTCGTTATTGGGCAATTAAATTTTCATTCTATAATAATGATAGCCTTACCAATACTAATGTTTATTTATCCAATAACTATAGTTTTAATTTTATTAAACGTTGTGCCAGAGCAATATGCATCAAAACTAGTATTTAGAGGAGTTGTTATTGTAACTTTTTTGTTTAGTATTCCAGATTTCTTGAAATTTATAATAAATCCAGAGTATTTAGAAGAAATTATAAATAGTATTCCTTTAGCTAAATATAGTTTTGGCTGGGTTTTACCAGCTTTAATTATGTTTCTAGTGTTAAATTTTAAAAAATTTACGACTAAACCAACAGCATCTATTTAATAAACCAATGGCAGTTCAAGACATTACAACCTATACATTTAAAGATATATTTACGTTAAGCGTTGTTCAATTCGAAAACGCTTGTGTTGTAAACAAGCCAGAGCAAATAGACGCCTATAGTATATATTGGATTAAAGAAGGCCGAGGAACTTATAATATAGACTTTAAAAGTTACACTTTTAACGAGAATGTGTTGTTCTTTCTATCTCCAGGGCAAGTATTTTCGGTAGATTCCGAAAAAATAAAAGAAGCCTATAAACTTACTTTTGTACGCGATTTTTATTGCATACAAACCCATGATAAAGCTGTAGCCTGTAATGGCGTACTGTTTAATAATGTTTACGAAACCCCATTTGTAAAACCTTGTGAAAACGATACTAAAAAACTAAATTTTATTTTAGAAAGCTTAGTAGAGGAGTTTAACAGCGACAATACTGCGCAGTACGATATGCTACAAACCTATTTAAAGCAGTTTATTATACACTCGGTACGAATAAAAAAGGAGAATCATCCTATAAAAGATGCAGTAGAAACTAAACTTTTTAAAGATTTTAGCGTGTTGGTAGAGCAAAACTATAAAACACTACATTCAGTAACCGATTATGCAAATCGTTTAGGTGTGTCTCCAAAATCGCTTACCAAAAACTTTCAAAAAGTAGGAGCGCAAACCCCTAGCGATTTTATTAAAAGCAGAATAGTATTAGAAGCCAAGCGCCAACTAATCTATACAGACGAACCCGTAAAACAAATAGCCTATAGTTTAGGTTTTAACGATTCTGCCTATTTTACACGATTTTTTACCAAAGCAACTTCAAAATCGCCACTGCAGTTTAGAAAAGAGTATTAATGCGTACGTGTTATATTTTTAATCATTCTCAATGTTATATTAATTATTAAGGCGTGACCACAAGGGTCAGGCTGTCCACTATATCTTTTTATCCCTTTTTGGGTATAAAAAGGATGCCATTTCCATCCTTCACGCAAAAAAAATGCTAGTAAAATTAGGCAAGTCCAAGCATAAGGAACTTTTGTCCATTTTTTAAGGTGTATTCGTGTTGCATCTTTGCAGTGTAATTAAATAGTAACAATTAAACACAACATAAAATGGAAGCAATAGAAAAAAATCAGTGTCCTAATTGTTGGGGATATCAAGTTTATAACGAAAAACAACCACAGCAAAAAATGTGCGAATGCACAAAAGAAAATAAATAGAAAATAAATTAATAAATAAAAACCTATTCTAGTAGGTAAAAATAATAATAATATGAGTACAAGAATTGAAACATTAAACCCAGAAACAACAACAGGTAAATCGAAAGAATTATTTAATGCAGTACAAAGTAAATTAGGCTTTATCCCTAATTTAATTAAAGTGTTTGGTAACTCTCCAGCAACATTACAAACCTATTTAAGTTTAGGGGAATTAACAGGAAGCGGAAATTTTTCTAATAAATATAGAGAGCAACTGGCATTAGCAATAGCAGAAAGTAATGCTTGCAATTACTGCTTATCTGCGCACACAGCAATTGGAAAAATGAATGGTTTAAGCGAAGAGCAGGCAGAACAAAGTCGCCAAGGATTTGCAAACGATGATAAAGCTCAAGCAGGATTACAATTTGCAAAAGCAGTAACAGAAAATAGAGGTCAAGTCTCTTCAGAAGCTATTGCAGAAGTAAAAGCTGCAGGATTTAACGATGGCGATATTTTAGAAATTGTATTAAATGTGGTTTCTAATACATTAACAAACTATGTTAACCACATCGCAGAAACAGAAGTAGATTTTCCATCTGTAGAAGCAGGTAAATTTACAGTAACTCAATAAAATAATAATTAACAATAATCAATAAACCCCTATTTGAAGGGAACACAAACAACAAAAACAATGAAAAATTTAGTATTAGGAGTATTTTTAGTAGCCTTCACATTTGTTGCACAGGCACAAGACAAAATGAAAAAAGCAGTAAAAACAGTAGCTTTAGAACAAACAAAAGGAGAATTTACTCAAAAAGGATTAACATTATCTGAAGGAACTTATGTTTTTAATGTAACAAATAGCAATGCGGCACCAGAAGTTGGATTAGTATTAATACAAGATGGAAAAGATGGAACTAACCCAAAAAATCACATAGCAGATGCTTACGTATCTCAAATGGTAAAGCATGGTAAAACAGAATCATCAAAAGCGGTGACACTTAAAAAAGGAACATATAAGTATTTCTGTCCTTTTAATAAAACACCACAGTACACATTAACTGTAGAGTAGTTAGTTATTTAGTTTATTATTTTAAAGCGAATTCTTTAATTAGAGTTCGCTTTTTTGTTGCTTTTTAAAGGCTATAATTGTTCCTTTAATGTTCTAGCAATTACAGTATCGTAAATAATTTTTAATTTGCTTATTTTATTTTCCAAATCAAACTCTATAATATCTACAACATCAAACTCAACCCTTTCATTGTTCTTTAAGGTCCATTTGTATGTAAAGTATAGCGCTAGATTATTAGACTCACCATCTTCGAAAATTCCTAATAAGTGAAGTTGAGAGTTTGTTGTGTCACTACTTAACTCATAATAAAATTCATCTGCTTTTTTTATACCATACAGAGGGGAGTCGACTATTCCATCTATATTAAATAAATTAACTACATTTTTAATGTCTCCTTTTTCAAGATAATCTATGTATTTAATAGCGATTTCTTTTTTTGTCATAATGAAATAAATGGGTTTAATAGTTTAGAAGAAAAATAAAGCTAAGCATTATTTTTATACGCAGTTGTTTTTTACTGTTATTTCATTTGCTCAGAGGCCTATTTTAAAATACTTAATAGCAAAAAGGGGTATTTATACGCTTGTTTGGTAATACTTGAATATAGTAGTTTTATGATATCAACCCATAATATGTATAACCAAATAAAATAAATTTAAAATGACACAGTATAAAAGTCGTAAAGAGTTTTTGCAGAACAACCCAAAAGCATCTGCATTTGCTGCATTAGATAAGGCTACACGCAGACAAAAACAAATTACAGATCAAGCAATACAATTAAAGCCAGGTCAACTAAAAGGAAAGGACGTTATTGTTATAGGGTCTGGAGTTGGAGGACTTACCACTGCTTACGAGATATTGGCACAAAAATCTGGTGCAAAAGTAACGGTATTAGAAGCCTTAAACAGAACAGGAGGGCGTTGTTTAAGCTTGCGAACAGGAGATACATTAACAGAAGATATTAATAGCGATTTATTTAACTCTACCCCAGGAGAAACACAAGTTGTACGCTTTAAAAGACCAGTAGGAGACTCAGAACCTTATCTTAATGCTGGACCTGGTAGAATACCAAGTAGCCATAAACGGTTATTAGATTATTTGAAAAAATTCTCTGTAGATGTTGAGGTTTACGTTATGAACTCAGAGTCTAACTTAGTACAAAAAGATAGTAGTTTTGGTGGCGAGGCCATGGTATATCGTCATTTAGATCATAATACACGAGGTTGGTTAGCACAAATAGTTTATAGTAAAGCAGAAAAACTATTAAGTGACCCAGAATTGAATATTAGCAAAGACGATTTAAAAACTCGTGTAGAAGAGCTACAGAGCTTAATGGTTAGTTTTGGGGAACTTGATGCAAATGGAAAGTATGAGGCTACTGCTGGTTCTGTAGGTTTTGAAAACGGTAAAACAAGAGCAGGTTATTCTGTACTACCAGGTGTAGCAGCAGGGATTGTGACAGATGTGCTGAGTTTTGATAATTTATTGAAATCTAAATTTTGGGAAGGCACTAAGTTTTATCAACCCGCAGATTTTTTATGGCAGCCAACACTATTTCAGCCAGTAGGAGGTATGGATCAAGTACAACATGCTTTTACACAGCAAGTAGCAGCTTTGGGTGGCGATATTCATTTAAATAGCCCTGTTAAAAAAATTGACTGGTGCGAAGAAAGTCAGAAATTTAAAATCTATGTAAGTCAAGTAGGAACAGAAGATTTAATAGAATATAAGGCAGATTATTGTATTTGTAATCTTGCAATGCCGTTTTTAAAAAATATAGTATCAGACAAACTGATGAAAACTGGGAATACTGGGTTCGAAGATAGGTTTAAAGAAGCACTTGAAGCAGTTTATGTTGCACAATTTACTCCTACTAAGGCTCCTGGTTACAAAGCAAGAGAAGATGGTTACGTACCAAAATTTTTAGCAAGTACCTCTAAAGTTGGTTGGCAGGCTAATAGGGAATTATGGCAAGGAAGTTCGATAAAACCAGAAGCAGGAGGCGTTAAAAAATCTGAAATAGGTGTCGTCCCTATCTTTGGGGGAATTTCATGGACCGATAGCGAAATTCAACAAATTTGGTATCCGTCTACAGGATATCAAGATGAAAAAGGCGTTTTAACAGGAGCTTACAATTTTGATAAAATAGCTAACGAGTGGGGAAAATTACCAATAAGCGAAAGGCTAGACAAAGCGAGAAAAGATGCTAGTAAATTTAATGAGAAATTTGCAGAAGGATTGGATGATGGTTTGGCAATTGCATGGCAAAACATGCCACATATAAAAGGCGGTTGGGCGTATTGGCAAGCAGTGGGAGACTCTAAATACTCTACAAGGCAATTTAACGCTATTACTCAAGGAACTGGCATATATAATGAGAAGAGTAAGACTTATAATGATCCTTGTTTTTTTATTGTAGGCGATCAAATCTCGTCTTTGCCAGGTTGGCAAGAAGGCGCGATAGCAGCAGCAATTAATGTTATTAGTCGTATGGCAAAACCAGATGTAGAAATTGCACCATTAGCAAAACTACCAGATACACGTTTAATGGTAGAAGGTATTTAATAAATAGTATTATCAAAAGAAAAAACCGTTTAACAACATCTGTTAAGTGGTTTTTTTGATTTTTATACCCTTTTAAAAGAGACTATAATTAGTAAGATGTTACTTGTTTTTTTCTTCTTTCTTAGAATAGAACCAAGCCCCAATACCTAATAAAACATAAAGGACTACTATAGCAATCATTTGTTCCCATTTGGTTGTAAACTCATAATATAAAATAAGTATGCCACCACTACCCAAACCTATTATTGATAATACTGTTAATAGTTTTGATGAATTAGTTTTAGTTCTTATTCTATAATTGGCAACAGCCATTAATAATGATACTAAAAGAAAGGTAATACTTCCAAACTCTAGTATTAATTCTAGCCCACCAATAAGAATTAAAAGACTAGCCATAACAGCCATTCCAATAATAGCATTTTGTGGGCTATTGTTTTTTCTAATAGATAACCAATTAGGGAAATAACCATCTTTGGCTATTACAGATAGTTGTCTTGAAGATCCAAAAACTGTACCGCTAATGGCGCTACTAGATGCTAAAAGTGCACCAATTATTACAAGATAGGTGCCTAAATCTCCTAATATTTCTCCAGCTCCAGCTGCAAGGGCATACTCTTTGTTTTTTACAATATCTTCAGTTGGAATTGCAAATAAGGCACCAATTGAAATAATTACATAAATTAAAATAGCTAAAGCAATTGCAGAATATATGGCTCTTGGAATGTTTTTTTCTGGCTTAGTCATTTCATTTACAGCATTAATAACTAGCTGAAAACCTTCATAGGCAACAAATGTTATAGAAGCAACAATAAGAATAGAAAAAAGACTAGAGTTTTTGGTATCTAAAGCTAAATTGTCAATAAATGTTTCAAAATCGGTTGTTCCGTGTTGCATTAAAACAAATGAAATAATGGTTAAAATGATTAATTTTGTGTAGACCATTAAGTCTTCAATCTTTCCCATCCCGTTAACACTCCATATATTTATAAGGGTAAAAATGCCAATAACCCCAATTGCAATCGCTTTTCTAATCCAAACATTATCTGCAAAATCAGAACTACTAATAGCATAAGAAGAAAACGTGTAAGCATACAGAGCAAGCGTGCTTATGTAGCCAAAAATAATAAACCAACCTATAGCAGAAGCTGAAAACCTTGAGTTTGGATAGGTTCTTTTGTAAAAAGAATAAGTTGCACCCTCATCCCGATAATATAACCCTAGTTTTACATAAGAATATGCCGCTAATGCCGCAATTAATCCGCCAATAATAATTGCAATTGGGGTTAAATTACCAATCATTGATACAGAAATACCTAGAATAGTAAAAATTCCACCACCAACCATACCGCCTAGAGCAATAGCTATTAATTCTGCTAGACCTAATTTTTTATTTCTATTTCTATGTTGAGTCATTGGTTGTTATTATCATTTTTATTCGTTTTTTCTTGTAATGAGATATAAAGTCTTTGTAGTATGTTTATAGTTACGTAGTTAAATATCCAAATTAACAAATAAAAACCGAATAGTATTTTTATGAACTTGAAAGTTAGGTTAATTATAGGTTTTTTTGCTAAGTTGTATATGTATATATTTTAAATAAGCTATTATTAGTTATTAATAAAAGGATTAATGCAAACGTTTTATAGTAGAAAACGCTTGATCTACAAGGTGGTCTTCTACCAAAACAGTAAACTCATTGGTTGTAGAAATTACTTCGTAGATAGCAATACCCTCCCATGCAAACCGTTTAAAAATTTGATAGTATAGCCCAGATATTTTAGAATTGTCTTTTGGTAAACGAATACTAATAGCAGAAAGCTGTTCTTGTAAACCAGTTTTAGTCTCGTTTTTAAAAGCCTCTAAAACGGTTTGTTTTTCTGAGCTAGAAATAACAAGATTACTTTCGAAAATACCTCTTGAAAATCCATAAAATACCTCTGTATTAATACTCTCTAATATTTTAGCATGGCTATGGATTAGGGTTTTTGAGTTTTCGAAAGTAAAATCGATTAAATTAGACCGTACAGTAATATCTCCCAAATCTTTTAAAACCGACCTTAGTTTTTTAGAATGGCGGAGGTATTTAGGTGGGTTGTAGCGCCGTAAAGCCATCATTATGGCGCCTGTTTTTACAGGTTTTCGTAGCATTTTGCTTACAGGTGTTTGTAACTCTTCGGCTAAGGCAGAAAAATTAATAATGCTTCTAGATAAAGCTTCTTCTAGAAAAGGTTGGGTAATTAAAATGTCTTCTACACAAGAGGCAATTGTCTTCATAAATATTATTGTTTAACCTTTCATTAATGAAAGAGTTAGATCTACAATTACACATTATTTATTGTTAAATAATTAACATGATGTGTAAAATTAGACTAATTTTTTCATTTTTAATTATAAAGGAAGAACTAAATGTACTTTTATCTTCTAAAACAGTCAGTGCGTCAATCTGAACTTGTTTAGCTTTCTGATTATAGTAGGTCAGAATCTCATAGGTTTCATTTTGGTTAATTAATTTATATGAGATGCTATAACGAGTTCAGATTGACGCTACTGATATATCCAGTATATTAAATAATAAAATATGTTAGTATTAAAGTTTGGTGGAACATCGGTAGGATCTGTAGAAAATATGATTACTGTAAAAAATATCATTAATGACACTACTAAAAAGGTCGTGGTATTATCTGCAATGTCTGGAACTACAAACGCACTTGTAGAGCTATCGGAAAACATTAAACAAGCAGAAGTAAAAAACGCATTAGCTTGCCTTAAAAAGTTGCGAGCATCTTATACAATAACTCTTAACGAGTTGTTTAATAACAAAACTATAAAAGCAGAGGTTACTAGTTATGTAAACGCTATATTTAATGCATTAGAACGCTCGGTAAATACACTGCATACATTAGTTTTACATAATACCATTGTAGCACAAGGCGAATTATTATCCACCTTTATTTTTAGTCGTTTTTTACAGCAAGAAGGCTTAAATGCTGTATTGCTACCTGCATTAGATTTTATGCGTGTAGATAGAAATAATGAACCAGATAATTTTTATATAAAACAAAATCTTAATCGTTTATTTAAAACAGTTCCAGAAGCAGATATTTATATAACGCAAGGATTCATTTCGCTAGATGCAGATGGAGAAATCTCTAATTTAAATAGAGGTGGAAGCGATTATACAGCAACAATAATAGGGGCAGTTTTAGAAGCTAGAGAAGTACAAATATGGACCGATATTGATGGATTTCATAATAACGATCCAAGGTTTGTAAATAATACTAAAGCAATCTCTAATTTATCGTTTGATGAGGCAGCAGAACTAGCTTATTTTGGTGCTAAAATATTACACCCACAAACCGTAATGCCTGTTCGTGCATTAGACATTCCTGTACGTTTAAAAAACACAATGGCTCCAGAAGCTTATGGAACTTTAATAACTAATACTATTCATGGAGAAGGTATTAAAGCTATAGCCGCAAAAGATAATATTACTGCAATTAAAATTAAATCGGCTAGAATGTTGCTGGCGCATGGATTTCTTAAAAAGGTGTTCGAAATTTTTGAAAGGTTTGAGACGTCTATAGATATGATAACCACTTCGGAAATAGCCGTGTCCTTAACTATAGATGATGTAACCCATTTAGAAGCCATAGTTGCTGAGCTTGAAACGTTTGCAGCCGTAGAAGTCGATGACTATATGAGTATTATTTGTTTGGTAGGCAATACTATTATATACCACCCAGACACACCTAGTTTATTTCAGGTGTTGCAAGATGTAAACGTAAGAATGATAGCCTATGGTGGAAGTAATAATAATATATCGTTATTGGTAAATACTAGCGATAAACTAGAAACATTACAAAAACTACAGCGCTACGTTTTTGAAACATTTCCACCAGTATTAGCTTCAATATAAAAATGATGAAAAAGAAGATAAGGCAATAAAAAACAGGAGCATATAGCTCCTGTTTTTTTATAAACTCTTTATTTAAGAATTCATAAGCTCTTCAATTTCATCTGCTTCAATAGGAATATTACGCATTAAATTAAATGGCTCTCCGCTTTCCTGTATAACAACATCATCCTCTAAACGAATACCAAAACCTTCGTCTGGAATATAAATGCCAGGTTCTACAGTAAATACCATGTTGGCTTGCATAGGTTCGGTTAAAATACCATAATCATGAGTATCTAAGCCCATGTGGTGAGAGGTTCCGTGCATAAAATACTTTTTGTAAGCAGGCCAGTTAGGGTCTTCATTTTGTACATCGGCTTTATCAATTAAACCTAAACCTAATAATTCACTCGTCATTAATTTACCAACTTCTACATGGTAATCTGCCCAAATAGTTCCTGGAGTTAATAATTTGGTTGCAGCATTTTTTACTCTATTAACTGCATTATAAACATCCTTTTGTCTAGCTGTAAATGTTCCAGAAACAGGAATAGTACGTGACATATCGCTAGAATAATTAGCATACTCGGCACCGACATCTAATAATATTAAATCGCCAGCCTTACATTGCTGATTGTTTTCTATATAATGCAATACGTTAGCATTATTACCAGAAGCTACAATAGGTGTGTAAGCAAATTTTTTAGAACGGTTTCTTAAAAATTCGTGCATAAACTCGGCTTCAATTTCAAATTCCCAAACATCTGGTTTTACAAAATTTAAAATTCTACGAAACCCTTTTTCAGTAATATCGCAGGCATTTTGAATTAAATCTAACTCTATTTGGTCTTTTACAGAGCGTAAACGTTGTAAAATAGGATTGCTTTTTGCTACGCGATGCGCAGGATATTTATTTTTTAACCATTTTGTAAAGCGGTCTTCTCGAGTTTCAGTTTCAACATTAGCACGATAATGTTCGTTAGTATTAATATATACTGTTTCGCATTGCGACATAATTTCTGCCATAACCTTATGTAAATCCTGTAGCCAGTACACGGTTTTTATACCACTGGTTTCAAAAGCTGCATCTTTAGTTAGTTTTTCGCCTTCCCAAATGGCAATATGCTCGTTAGTTTCTGTTAAAAATAGTAGTTCTCGATGTTTTGGATTTGGACAATCTGGAAATAACACTAATATACTTTCTTCCTGGTCTACACCACTTAAATAAAAGATGTCTCTGTGTTGTTCAAAAGGCAATGTACTATCTGCACTTACAGGATAAATATCGTTAGAGTTAAACACAGCAATACTATTGGGTTGCATTTTTGCAGCAAAGTTTTTACGGTTTTTAATGAAGAGGTTACGATCTATTTTATGATATTTCATTGGAAAATGTATTTTTAGTCCTCTTAAAAAGAGAATTTTTTGTTATTTGATTTTTTTTTTGATGTTCCCCAAAAATAATTAAATACCATGTGTAATCTGGTAGCCATTTGGCACTATTTTATGTTTTTACGAATTCTGCTCATGTGTCTTGATGAAATTCCTAAAAAAGAAGCTAAATAGTGTAGTGGTACTTCTTGAAGCAATTCGGGCTCATTAAGCAATAGTTTTTTATAACGCTCTTCGGGAGTTAAAGTGAGTAAATCGATACGATAATCGTCAATTAGAAAAATCTGATTTTCAATTAAGTTGTAGTAGAACGCATAAAACGCAGGATTATTTTTAATTAAATCATTAAACGTAGTTAAGTCTATTACCCAAAGTTTACAATCACTTAAGGCACGGATGCTTTTTCGAGAAGGAATTTGGTTTTTAAAACTGTTTAAAGCAGAAGTTAACGAATTCTTTAAAGCTAAATAAGTAGTCTTTTCTTCGTCTAAAACCCTAATAGCATGTTGTAAAATTCCAGTTTCTATATAGCAAAAGTATTTGCAAATTTGGCCTTCTTCAACAAAAAAAGAATGCTTCTTTAATTCTAGAAGAGAAAAATGCTCCAAAATTGAAGGAATACGTTCCTGTAAAGCATTGTTTTTAATCCCCTGTTTTAAATAAAGTGCTAAATGTGCTTTTGAGATAGTCATTACATATACTGTAGTTTCGTATGTCGAATTTAAAAATATAAATTCAATAAATGTTAATTATTAGGCTAATAAAGGTCTTTTAACTAGGGAACTTTGTTACTAAAATAACTTTTAATTACCTTTCATACCTTAATAGTATTAACCTGAAAAATGAAGGGCCTTTGTTATAATGTTACGCCCTAAACAGATAAAACAATACAAAAACTAATGAAAACCAACCTATTTACACTTCTATTTACTATTGCAGTATTATCTAATGCACAGCAAACAACTTCCTCAGCAAATACAGTTACCGAAGCATTGCAGCAAAAAGCAATATTGCAAGAACAATCTATAGTAAAAAACATTCCGTTTAAAAATATAGGACCAACTGTAATGAGTGGACGTGTTACAGATTTAGCTGTAAACCCTGAAAATGAAACCGAATTTTATGTGGGCTACGCATCGGGAGGTGTTTGGCATACTGTAAATAACGGTACGACATTTACCCCAATTTTAGATTCAGCACCAACACAAAATGTAGGAGATATTGCTGTAGATTGGAAAACTAGGACTATTTGGGTTGGTACAGGAGAAAATAATAGCTCACGATCATCGTATGCAGGAATTGGTCTTTTAAAATCTACAGATAATGGAAAAACGTGGGAGAATATGGGGTTGTTGGACTCTCACCATATAGGTAGAATTTTAATAAATCCTAATAATGCAAATGAGCTAGTTGTAGGTGTAACAGGGCATTTGTACTCTCCAAATAAAGCACGTGGAATATACAAAACTAAAGATGGTGGAAAAACATGGTCTCAAACCCTCTTTGTAGATGAAGTTAGTGGAGTAATAGATTTACAACACGCACCTAATAATTATAATGTGATGTTTGCAACATCGTGGACAAAAGATAGAAAAGCTTGGAATTTTAATGGAAGTGGTAATAACTCAGCTATTTTTAAAAGTACCGATGCTGGAGAAACATGGGAGCACGTATCTACCAAAAAAAGTGGTTTTCCAACAGGGGGAGGCGTTGGTAGAATAGGTGTTGCTATGTACGATGATACTACTATTTATGCAATTCACGACAGTCAATTTAGAAGAGAGCCAGAAGCGGATAAAGAAGAAAAAAGAGGGTTAACTAAAGAAGACTTTAAAACCATGGCAGTCTCTAAATTCTTAAATTTAGAAGATAAAAAGCTAAATAGGTTTTTAAAACAAAATGGATTTCAAGAAAAATACCGAGCAGAAAACGTAAAACAAATGGTAAGGAGCGGTAACGTAAAACCCGTTGACCTAGCAAACTATCTTGAAGATGCAAACTCTATGCTGTTTGATACACCAGTAATTGGCGCTGAAATATATAAAAGTATAGATGGCGGAAAGACTTGGAAAAAAACACATGATGATTATTTAGATGGTCTGTATTACAGCTACGGATATTATTTTGGACATATCTACGTTGCTCCAAATAATAAAGATAATATATATGTTTACGGTGTGCCAATTTTAAAATCTAAAGATGGCGGAAAAACATTTGCCTCAATAAGTAAAGAAAACGTACATGCCGATCATCATGCATTATGGATAAATCCTAAAAACCCTAATCATTTAATAAATGGAAACGATGGAGGTGTAAATATTTCTTACGATGACGGAGAAAACTGGATAAAGAATAACTCACCATCGGTTGGGCAATTTTATGCTATTAATGTAGACAATCAAACCCCATATAATGTTTATGGAGGATTGCAAGATAATGGTGTTTGGGTTGGACCACATAATGCAAGAGAGAATAAAGCGTGGCACCAAAACGGACAATACCCATGGAAGAGTATTATGGGTGGAGATGGTATGCAAATAGAAATTGATGAAAGAAACCCAGACATTGTTTACACAGGCTACCAATTTGGAAACTATTACAGAATAAATAGAGAGACAGGGAGGCAAAAATATATTCAGCCAAAACATGAATTAGGCGAAAGTCCGTATAGATTTAATTGGCAAACACCAATACAATTATCTAAGCATAATCAAGATATTTTATATCTAGGCGGTAATAAGTTAATGCGTTCTATGGATAAAGGAGATAATTGGAAAGCTATTTCTCCAGATTTAACCAAAGGAGGTAAAAAAGGGAATGTAGCTTATGGTACTATCACCAGTATTAGCGAATCGCCTTTTGAGTTTGGAGTTATATATGTAGGTACAGATGATGGTCTAGTACAAGTTACTAAAAACTCTGGAGGAAGTTGGGAAAATGTCTCATCATCTTTCCCTGAAAACTTATGGATAACAAGAGTAATAGCATCAAAACACCATAAAAACAGAGTGTATGTAACCCTAAATGGTTATAGATGGGACGATTTTACGGCTTATGTATATATGAGTGATGATTATGGTAAAAACTGGAAAGCAATTAATAACAATGTGCCAGATTCTCCAGTAAATGTTATAAGAGAAGACCCTGTAAACGATGCGCTATTATATTTAGGAACTGATAATGGAGCGTATGTTTCCTTTAATAATGGCAGTTCTTGGGAAGCCTTTTCTAATGGCTTGCCAGCGGTTGCAGTACACGATATGATAATACAAAGTGCTACTAACGATTTATTAATTGGAACCCATGGGCGTAGTATATACACAGCCAACATAGCACCATTACAACATAAAAATATATTAACAAATACTAACGAAATCGTGTTTTTTGATATAAATAAAATTCGGTATTCGTCGCGTTGGGGAAGCTCTTGGAGTAAGTGGTTAAAACCTTATGAACCTTCAACAATAATTAAATTTTATTCTGCTAAATCAGGTAAGCAAACTGTGCAAATCCGTTCAAGTCAAAATACACTTTTAAATACAATTGAAGTAGACGTTAGTAAAGGTTTTAATTATGTAGATTACGATTTAACTATTTCTGAAAAAGGAAGAAAAAAACTATTGAAAGAAAATACAAGTATAGACATTAATAAAGCTAAAAACGGAAAGTATTACTTGCCAAAAGGGAATTATACTGTAGAAATATCTAGTGCTAAATTAAAAAGAAACACAGATTTAATAATAGAATAATTTTTTACTGTAGTCATTTTTAATTAATGAATAGTAAGCCAAAGCTTTATTTTATATCAGGTACTATGTGTACTCCAGAACTTTGGAGTAAAGTTCAATCTAATTTGTCTACTTACAATTGAATGTATGTAGATACTACTTTAGCGACGTCGTTTATAGAAATAGATGCGATGCTAGATAGTATCTTAAGCAAAAATGCTTTTGTTGTAGCCTTTTCTATGGGTGGGTATGCTGCATTGCATTTTGCAATAACTTACCCAAAAAGAATAGCAAAACTTATGATTATTGCGGTTTCGGCTAATGGATTAAGTAAAGAGGAATTGCAATTACGAAAAAATACTATAGAGTTTTTGGAGACTCATAAATATAGCGGTATTTCTAAAACAAGAGTATTACAGTTTTTACATCCAAAAAATTACCAAAATAAGGAGCTTATTCAAATTATTAAACAAATGGATGCGACTTTAGGAAAAGAGGTGTTAATTAAACAGCTTAAAGCAACATCTCAACGAGTTTCTTTGTTGGAGCAGTTAGCGGGTTTAGAAAACCCGATACATATAATTGCGTCTGTAGAAGATAAATTAGTGCCTATAAATGCAGTGAGAAAAATGCAGAGTAAAATGCCAAATGCTACATTAACTATTGTGGATAATAGTGGCCATATGTTGCCTTTGGAATCACCAGAAACAATACAAGGTTCTATTCGAGAGTTTTTTTAATTAAAATTCAGTCAAGAATATAACCTGAATTTATGCGTTATCTATTTGGTTCTCATTTTTTTTGAGAAAATTAAATACTATTTTAGCATATATTAGTCATTGAATAAAATTTTAAAATAATGAAATACTTAAAACTTGCTGTACTATTATTAGTAATTACGCTAACATCATGTGTTGTGGATAATGATGAGTCTTTAAATGAGGTTATTCCAGAACCACCAGCAAATCTTATTATAAAATTTAAGTTCGATCCAACTCAAGAGCGATTAAACAATTTAGGAGAACCCTCAACAATTCCATCTGGTAATGCAGCGCAATCTCCTGTAATAAGCAAAATGAGTGCTAACTATATAGAGTTTTCACCAAATGCAACAACACTATTGGGAGAAGGTGCTGTACTCTTTTCGGGAGTAGAAACCGAAGCTGGAGGGGATTTAGCTATAGATTTTCAAAATGCATCATTTGCAGGAGATAATGAGACGTATGTAAGTATACCATTAAGTCAATTATCTGTTGGAGATTATAACTGGGTGCGTATATCACTATCGTATCAAGAAGGAGCAATAGACTTTTTAGCAGCAGATGGAAATGATTACACTGGAACATTGGCAAGTTTTGTAGGGTATAATAATTATATAACTACATTCGATTTAAATGGAAGCGCATTAGAAGTAAATGATAATAAATTACAAGGTTTTTGGGCTTTTGAAACTATGGGGATTACAACACAAGGGCAAGCGCCGGTAGGGGCAACTACAGTGCCAAATCCATTATTTGATACCTCTCCAATACCAGATGGATCCTGTGTAGTGACAGGGCAATTTGAGAGCACTTTTACTGTAACAGGAGAAGAAACAGAAGATATAGAAGTTGTTTTGTCTTTTTCTGTAAATAATAGTTTTGAATGGACAGAAGTTACTGAAGATGGAAAGTATGAACCAGCTGCAGGTGAACAAGTTGTAGATATGGGTATTAGAGGGTTGATACCAACAATTTCTAATTAAATAAAATTATTTAGAGTTATTCTAAATCCTGTTTTTTTTCTGTTAAAATAAACTAAAGGCGTAAAGTTTGCGTTTTGTTGATGACTATATTGGTCTCCTAATTAAATCATCAATCAAATCATCAATCAAAAACTTGTAATCGTTTTACTTGCGCTATTCTCTGTGTTTAAAAGTTTCACTCAAGACACAAAAAACAAAGAATTAAAGATATTTTTAGACTGTAATATATGCGATAATACATATATTAAACAAAACCTTGGAAAGGTGGAGTTTGTAAGAGATCAAAGCCTTGGAGATGTACATTTATTTTTTGTCTCTCAAAGAAACGGAAGCGGTGGGCGTAGCTATGAAATAGACTTTATAGGGAAAGAAGAATTAGCAGATATAAATTATAAAATTGAATTCTCTACCGATGCTAACATGACTAGTGATGATGTTAGAAAAAGAATTCTTAAAAACATTAAATTGGGTTTAGTTCGCTTTTGGATTGCAAAAGGGGCAACAGATGAGGTAAGTGTAAGCGTACCAACACCTAGTACAGAAAGTTATACTGCTGAAGTTAAAGACCCATGGAACTATTGGTTATTTAGAATAGGAGCTAGAGGTTTTTTTAATGGGCAAGAATCTAACCGAAGTAGTAACTTAAACTTTAATGTGTCTGCACGAAGAGTAACAGAGAAAAATAAATTCTCATTACGAATGGGCTTTGGAGAAAATAAATCGGTATTTACTTTCGATGATGAAGACATTGTGGCTATTAACAATAATAAGTTTTTAAACGTAAACAATGTTATTAGTTTAAACAACCATTGGTCTGCAGGAGCATTTGGAAGCCTTGGCTCCTCTACATTCTCTAATAGAGACCTGTATTGGTCTTTTAAACCAGCTATAGAGTATAATTTCTTTAAATATGACGAATCTGCTAAAAAGCAATTAACATTATCATATAGAAACGGAGTTGTGTATAATAAATATATTGAGCGTTCTGTTTTTGGAAAAAATGAAGAACATTTATGGGAGCATAATGTTTTGTTAGGAGGCGTTGTAAGGCAAGAATGGGGGAATATTAATGGCGAAGCCTCTTTTAATCAGTATTTACATGATACTACTTTAAATTCGTTAGGATTTTTTTTAGGTGCTAATATTAGAATTTTTAAAGGGTTTAATTTCGATGTAAGTGGTAATTATAGAATTACAAGAAACCAAATTAATTTACCAGCTGGAGATGTGTCTTTAGAAGAGTTGCTATTACAACAACAGCAATTACAGTCTGGGTATAATTATTTTGTAAGTATAGGTTTTAGTTATTCTTTTGGTTCTATTTATAATACAGTTGTAAATCCAAGATTTAATTTTTAATACGAGCTATAATGTTTAAGCTACTTCTTGTTTTGTAAGTTGTTGGTAATGTGTGGTATGTGTGTTTAATTCTATTGTATACAATAGGCTTTAGAGCAGTTTTTGATTATTTATTTTTAAAGCATTGATGTTGAAAAAGGTAAGTAAGAAGCTTAAACAAAAACAATAATTTTAGAAGCTTAACTTAAACCGATTCTAAATAGTGAGCAAAAGCATAGTATAAATTTGTGATACTAACTAACGAGCGTTATCTTTGTTGAACACTATACTTAACAACAAAAATAATGAGCGGAATTTTAAATTCTTCAATAGGAAGAAAGTTTGCCATGGCACTTTCGGCACTCTTTCTAATGTTTTTTTTACTTCAACATTTTGCAATTAACATTCTATCGGTATTCAGTCCAGATACTTTTAACGAAGCATCTCACTTCATGGGTACGTTTTGGGCTGTTCAATACATATTGCAACCCATACTAATATTTGGAGTGGTTTTTCACTTTGTAATGGGGTTTGTTTTAGAAATTAGAAATAATAAAGCAAGACAAGTTAGTTATGCTAAAAATAATGGAGGTGCAAACTCTTCTTGGATGAGTAGAAATATGATTTGGAGTGGAGGCTTTATATTAGTCTTTATGATTATTCATTTTATAGATTTTTGGATTCCAGAATTGAATACAAAATTTGTTGCAGGCGACATGTCTGGATTAATAAACCCAGAAGATGCAACGAGTGGATTTAGGTATTATGAAGAGTTAGTTCATAAATTTCAACCTATGTGGCGTGTAGCGTTATATGTTTTAGGGTTTGTATTCTTAGCATTACACTTATTACACGGTTTTAACTCGGCATTTCAGTCTGTAGGAGCAAACAATAAATATACTAAAGGATTAAAAGGGTTTAGCAAAATTTATGCAATTGGAATTCCTGTAGGGTTTATAATTATTGCATTATTTCATCATTTTAATCACTAATAATTAAGTTCAATATGGCTTTAGATTCAAAAACACCAAAAGGTCCAATAGCAGACAAATGGACTAATTATAAAAATAAAATTGATCTTGTAAATCCAGCTAACAAAAGAAACATAGATGTTATCGTTGTTGGTACTGGATTAGCAGGAGGTTCTGCAGCAGCTACTTTAGCAGAACTAGGATATAACGTAAAAGCATTTTGTTTTCAAGATTCTCCAAGACGTGCGCACTCTATTGCGGCACAAGGGGGAATTAATGCAGCAAAAAACTACCAAGGAGATGGAGATTCTACTTACAGATTATTTTACGATACTGTAAAAGGAGGAGATTACCGTTCTCGTGAGGCAAATGTATACCGTTTAGCTGAGGTATCTGCAAATATTATTGATCAATGTGTAGCGCAAGGTGTTCCTTTTGCTCGTGAATATGGAGGGTTATTAGATAACCGTTCGTTTGGAGGGGTTTTAGTATCTAGAACATTTTATGCAGCAGGGCAAACAGGACAACAATTATTATTAGGAGCTTATTCTGCCATGAACCGTCAAATAGGTCGTGGAAAAATAAAAATGTACAACCGTCATGAAATGCTTGATGTTGTTAAGGTTGATGGGAAAGCTCGTGGAATTATAACACGAAACTTAATCACTGGAGAAATAGAACGTCATTCTGCACACGCAGTAGTTCTTGGAACAGGAGGTTATGGTAACGTATTCTTCTTATCTACAAATGCAATGGGAAGTAATGTTACAGCAGCATGGAAAGCGCACAAACGTGGTGCTTACTTTGCAAACCCTTGTTATACGCAAATTCACCCAACATGTATTCCGGTTTCTGGAGACCATCAGTCTAAATTAACATTGATGTCTGAATCTCTTAGAAATGATGGACGTATATGGGTGCCTAAAAACATGAAAGATGTTGAGGCTATTCGTAATAAAACATTAAAACCAACACAAATTGCTGAAGATGATAGAGATTATTATTTAGAGCGTCGTTACCCAGCATTTGGTAACTTAGTACCTCGTGATGTAGCCTCACGTGCAGCAAAAGAAAGATGTGATGCAGGTTATGGTGTTAATGCAACAGGTGAAGCAGTCTATTTAGATTTTGCTTCAGCAATACAGCGTTACGGTAAAGAACAAGCAACAATTAAAGGATTAAATATAAACGATGCTGCTCTTGTTAAAAAGCTAGGGCAAGAAGTCGTGAAAAATAAGTATGGAAACTTATTTCAAATGTACGAGAAAATCGTAGACGAAAACCCATACGAAACACCAATGATGATTTATCCAGCAGTTCATTACACAATGGGAGGTGTATGGGTAGATTATAACTTAATGACTACTGTACCAGGATTATATTGTATTGGAGAAGCTAACTTCTCAGACCACGGAGCAAATAGATTAGGAGCTTCTGCATTAATGCAAGGTCTAGCAGATGGTTATTTTGTATTACCATATACTATAGGAGATTACTTATCTGATGATATTAGAACTGGGCCAATTTCTACCGATTCGAAAGAATTTGAAGAAGCAGAAAAAGAAGTAAGAGCAAAAATTGATTTCTTTATTAATAATGAAGGATCTCATTCTGTAGATTATTTCCATAAGAAGTTAGGAAAGATTATGTGGAATAAAGTAGGGATGTCTAGAAATGTAAAAGGATTAACTGAAGCGATTCAGGAAATAAAAGCATTAAGAGAACAATTCTGGAAAGAAGTAAAAGTACCAGGTTCTAGCGATGAGTTAAACGAAGAATTAGCAAAAGCAGGACGTGTAGCAGATTTCTTAGAATTAGGAGAGTTGTTTGCTAAAGATGCATTAAACAGAGAAGAATCTTGCGGTGGTCACTTTAGAGAGGATTCTGTGGAGTTAGATGGAGAACAAAAAGGAGAAGCTTTACGTAATGATGAAGATTTTGCTTACGTAGCAGCATGGGAGTATAAAGGAGAACCTAGTGACGCTGTTTTACATAAAGAGCAATTAGAATTCAAGGATATAGAATTAAAACAAAGAAGTTATAAATAAAAGGAAGACTATGAATTTAACGTTAAAAATATGGCGTCAGAAAAACGCTAACGATAAAGGGAAAATGGTTGATTATAAAATCAGCGATGTATCTCCAGATATGTCTTTCCTTGAGATGTTAGACGTTTTAAACGAACAACTTATAAACGAAGGAGACGAACCTGTAGCATTCGATCACGATTGTCGTGAAGGAATTTGTGGTATGTGTTCTCTATATATTAATGGAGAAGCACATGGACCAGATAGAGGTGTTACAACATGCCAGTTACACATGCGTATGTTTAAAGATGGCGATACTATTTATATAGAGCCATTTAGAGCAAAAGCATTCCCTGTAATAAAAGACTTAGTTGTAGACAGAGGTGCTTTTGATCGTATTCAACACGCAGGAGGGTTTATATCTGTAAATACTTCAGGTAACACAATAGATGCAAATGCTATACCTGTTAATAAGGCAGATGCAGATAAAGCATTTGAAGCAGCTACATGTATTGGTTGTGGAGCTTGTGTAGCATCTTGTAAAAACTCTAGCGCAATGCTATTTGTAGGGGCTAAAGTCTCTCAATTTGCATTATTACCACAAGGGCAAGTAGAAGCTACAGACCGTGTTTTAAACATGGTAAAACAAATGGATGAAGAAGGATTTGGTAACTGTACAAATACAGGAGCATGCGAAGTAGAATGTCCTAAAGGAATTTCGTTAGAAAACATTGCAAGAATGAACCGTGAATACTTAACAGCATCTTTAAAAGGATAGTTGTAATAATTATTTGTTAAGCATAAAAAAGAGGATAAGTTTTAAAACTTATCCTCTTTTTATTATAAAATGTTTTTTAGTTTAATCTAAGTAGTATATATATCCAACATTAAACCAAACTAACCAATCATTGTTTTTATTAGAATCTAATTGGTGATTTAATCCATCGACCCAGTCGCTAAAGTAATATTGCCATCTTAAGTCTACCATTACATCTGCAAGAGGTGCTACTTTATATCTTACACCAACACTAGATACTATAGACCACGTACTACCAGACTCAACATTTATAGGTTCTGGAAAGTCACTATTTATAGTATTTTGTGGATGTGTATTATACCAAGGGTTATAGAAGTTAGCAAAATTATCTGGGTCTCCATTTCCATAAGAAGTAGCTACTTTAGGATTGTAAGATACATAGTGAGCTCCTAAACTTACAAAAGGTGCAAACTTATACCCGAATGCTTGAAATGAACGAATACTTAAAGGAAAGAATTCTAACTGCATACCAATGTCAAAATTATTAGCTTCGCCTTCATGTCCTCTTAATTGATCAGCTTCAACAGTACCTCTAGAGTCATCAACCCATTTACCAAAATGGTTTAATTTTGTTTTATTCCAAGATATTTCGGTTCTAAGTTTAAAGTGATCATTAAAAAAGTTATCAGTAGTATAACAATTACAATCTGCTCTGTATGCAAAGTTAATATAGTGTACAATACCAACTCCTATACCTGTGTTTCCTTTGTTTGTTTCAAAGTCATTACGAACTCCAAAATCGGATTGAAATGCTACAGGACCCGTTATTACCCCTATTTCGTGAGAAAACCCTAACTGAGAAAAAGCAGCTTGGGAGGCTAGGGAGATTAAAAATAGCAATGCTAATTGTTTTGCTTTAAGCATGATATGGTTCAAATTTAGAGGCTTATAATTAAACAAATATATAAAAACCCGATAAACCAGCAAATTTTATAGACAAAATGCATCGGTTCTTTCTGATTTTATTTTATTTAACAATAAAATTAACTTTTGCGAATTTAAAAAAAAAAGAATGTAATTTTTAAAGATAATGTATATTTGTATTAAAATAATATACATCATATTTATAATCATATAAGTAAATGAAAAATAAGATAGAATCATTTTTAGATCTTGTAAAAGAAAAAAATGGAAACGAACCAGAATTCTTACAAGCAGTTCATGAGGTTGCAGAGACTGTAATCCCATTTATTGAAGATAATCCAAAATATCAAGGTAAGATGTTATTAGAGCGTATGGTTGAGCCTGAGCGTACAATAATATTTAGAGTACCGTGGATAGATGATAATGGTAATACTCAAGTAAACAGAGCTTTTAGAGTAGAATTTAATTCTGCAATTGGACCTTACAAAGGAGGGTTACGTTTTCATCCATCAGTAAACTTAAGTATTCTTAAGTTTTTAGGTTTTGAACAAGTATTTAAAAATAGTTTAACAACTCTACCAATGGGTGGAGGAAAAGGAGGAAGTGACTTTAACCCAAAGGGAAAAAGTGATAACGAAGTGATGCGTTTCTGTCAGTCATTTATGAGTGAGTTATTTAGACACATAGGTGCAAACACAGATGTACCAGCTGGAGATATTGGAGTTGGAGGGCGAGAAATAGGTTACATGTTTGGACAATATAAAAGATTACGTAATGAGTTTACTGGAGTTTTAACAGGAAAAGGAATGTCTTATGGCGGTTCTTTAATTCGTCCAGAAGCAACAGGTTACGGTTGTGTATATTTTGCAAAAAATATGTTAGCAACTAAAAATGATTCGTTTGAAGGAAAAACTGTTGTTATTTCTGGATCAGGAAACGTTGCACAATATGCTTGCCAAAAAGCAACTGAATTAGGAGGGAAAGTCGTTACAATGTCTGATTCTTCTGGTTATATCCATGATAAAGATGGAATAGATGCAGACAAGTTAGCGTTTATTATGGAGCTTAAAAATGTTAAAAGAGGAAGAATTAGTGAGTATGTAGATACATATTCTTCTGCAACATTCCATAAAGGAGAAAGACCTTGGAATGTAGATTGCGATGTGGCAATGCCATGTGCAACACAAAATGAATTAAATAAAGAAGAAGCTGAAGCTTTAGTAAGTAATAATGTTTTAGCTGTAGCAGAAGGAGCTAATATGCCAACAACACCAGAAGCTATAGAAGTATTACAAAATGCTAAAGTATTATTTGCACCAGGTAAAGCATCTAACGCAGGAGGTGTTGCAACTTCTGGATTAGAAATGAGTCAAAACTCATTACGTTACAACTGGACTAGAGAAGAAGTTGATGCTAAGTTAAACCAAATCATGAATGATATTCATGAATCTTGTGTTACTTACGGTACAGATAAAGACGGAAACGTAGATTACGTTAAAGGAGCAAATATTGCTGGTTTTGTTAAAGTAGCAGACGCCATGTTAGCACAAGGCGTAGTATAATACTAAAACTTTAAAATAATTATAAAAAGCTTCCTTTTTAGGGAGCTTTTTTAATTTAGAGGTGGTAATTGGGCAAATATATCAATATTACGTTCTATAATTTCGAAGATAACAATGTCTGGTTTGAAAGCTTCTATTTCTTTTTTATCAATAGTATACTTTTTAAGGTAAATAACTTCTGCAAAACCTTCATTAAAAAATGGAATTAAAGCATTGGTGAAAGAATCTCTATAAAGCATTAATTTTAAGCTTTTAGAAGAGTTTTTGTAGTGAAGCTTATTATTTGCGTTAGAAACTAATATGGTTTTCGACTGCTCTGTCTTTTCTATTTTTAAGGCAGTTTCTTGTTGTGACTTATTAATCATTTTTGCTAAATCGAAAGTCTCTTTAAACTTTTGGGGTGTAATTGTAAAATCTTCAAGTCTTACTTTCTCAAGTATTAGATCTTTGTTAATAACATCCATAATATGATTATAACCTACATACGCTCCATAATAATTCCAATGTGTATCTGTTTTTAAATATAGTAATTGGTTTTTTGATTTGTTTTCTACAATAGGAGGAGATAAATCTATAATATCGATATTAGTTTTAGATTTTAAAACAGTTTTTAAAACATCTAATTTTGTTGCTTTTTGATTTAGCTTATAAGGTAAATATTCTTGATAGATTCTATTTTTATCAGGGGCTACAACAAAATAAAAAGGAATATTTTTAGCGTCAAAATAGTTTTTTACACTATTTAAGTAAGAAACTGTATTTGTGAGTTCTTTCTCTGTAAAAGGATCATTTCCATAACTATTATTTAAAACATTATTAAAATGATTTCCTAAAAACAACCAGTCTTCTTTGCCAGAAACAACACGGTTAGGGATAGGGTTTTCATCAAGAATAGTATCTTTAAAATGAATATAATTATTAACTAGAGTTGTTTTTAATCCGAAATTTTCTAAATAGTAATTTTTAAATTTCCCTAGGGATACTATTGGTTGTTTTATAGTTAGCTTGGGAAAAGATTGAAATTTTCTGTTTTCATTATTAGTTAGATTTTTTTCCACACCAAAAACTAAAACAAGATTGGGAATTAATAATGCCAATAGAAACAGTGCGATAATAATTTTAAATTTTTGAGTGTTATTTTTCATTATTAAAATCTAAAATAGATAAATGGGTTGTACGAATCTGTAGCTATATAAATATAGCTAATACTTAACAAAACAAATAGTGTAATAATTCTTAACGTTTCTATTAGTTTATACTTTGTAGATGACGTATTTAATGTTATTAAATAATTTTTTAACTGTCTATGTATAGGTGTAGAGAAAATTATAGCTAATATTAAAACAATGATAATTTCTTTAGATAAATAGAAAAATAAGTAATCGTAATTGGTTTCTGTTTTAAAATTAAACATCATTTTAATATAATTAAAAGCTTCGCTTATAGTGTCACTTCTAAATATAGGCCAAGTAATATTTACAATAAATAACGTATATATTAAAGAGATTGTAGCTCCTAACTTATTTAATTCTTTTTTTAACCCTAATTTTTCTAGGACAATAAATAAACCATGAGACATGCCCCATATAACAAAGGTCCAACTTGCTCCATGCCATAGGCCAGTTACAAAAAACACAAAAAATAAATTAAAATAAGTTCTTAAAGGCCCTTTTCTATTGCCCCCTAAAGGAATATATAAATAATCTTTAAACCAACTAGAAAGTGTAATGTGCCAACGTCTCCAAAACTCTTGAATAGATTTAGAAATATATGGGTAATTAAAATTCTCAGGAAAATTAAAACCAAACATTTTACCTAAACCAATAGCCATATCTGAATAACCAGAAAAATCAAAATAAATTTGAAAACTATAAGCAATAACACCTAGCCAAGTAATTAAAGCAGAAGATTCGCTGGTAGGCATATTAAAAATCCCATCAACCAAAAAAGCACAATTATTAGCTATAATCATTTTTTTTGCTAAGCCAATAATAAAACGTTCAATACCTTCAGAAAATAGTTTATAACTAACTGTTCTGTTTTTAATTTCTTTTTCAATATGTGAATATCTTACTATAGGGCCGGCAATTAATTGTGGGAATAAAGAAACGTAGGTAGCAAAATCTATAAAGTTTTTATTCGCTTTAACATCACCTCTATATACATCTATAGTATAAGACATGGTTTGAAAAGTATAAAAACTAATCCCTAGAGGTAAAACAACATTAGCAAAACGATTTGCTGTTAACGATTCTATATTGAAATTTTGAAGTATTTCAACCAAATTAGAGAAAACAAAATCTGAATATTTAAAGTAGAAAAGAATAGATAAATTAAATATTATGGATAAAATAAGCCCTAATTTACGTTTACCATAATTTATAATGAGTCCTGCAGAAAAATCTATTAAAGCAGAAAGTATAATTAAAATAACTAGCTCTTTTTCTCCCCAAGTATAAAAACTTAAACTTAAACTTAATAAAATAAAGTTTTTAACCTTTTTTGGCGCTATATAATATATAAATAAGGTAAGTGGTAAAAATAGAAATAAAAAAATAGGACTACTAAATAGCATAAGTGGTTTTAAAATTTATAATAGCCAAAATACAATAAAATATAGTATTTTTGGTTTTTACTTAAAACGTAGAAGTCTTCAATAAATGAAAAGGTTAAAAACAGTTTTAGTTATAATTTTTATAACACTATCCCAATTAGTAACTGGGCAAGATTTTTCTGATTCATGGGTAGGGCACTTTTCCTATTTAGATATTGTAGATGTTTCTAAAGGATCTAATAAGATTCTTGGAGCATCAGAGAATGCTGTTTTTATTTATGATACAAGTACTAACGAAATTGAACGCCTTTCAACTATAAATGGACTATCTGGCGAAAATATTTCTGCTATTAAGTATATTGAAGAGAAGGGGATAATATTAATAGGTTTTGAAAACGGATTAATACAAATTTATAGCGAATCTAATAAAGAATTTACTTCTGTAATAGATATATTAGAAAAACCAACAATACCGCCAAACGATAAGCGGATCAATCATTTTATGATTTACAATGATTATGCATATATTTCTACTGGTTTTGGAATATCTGTATATGATATAGAAAATTTAGAATTTGGAGATACTTATTTTATAGGAGCGGGAGGTTCACAATTAAAGGTAAATCAAACAGCAATTTTTGGAGAATTTATATATGTGGCATCAGAAGTTAGAATATTTAGAGCTTTAATTAATAACCCTAACTTAATTAATTTTCAAGAATGGACTAACCTTAGTTTAGGTAACTTTATAGGAATACAAAGGGTTGGAGAAAAATTATACACAGCAGCTACAAATAAAAAAGTTTTTGAGATTGTAACTTCTGGTTTCGTTGTAAAGGCAACTTATCCAGATCATGTTTCAGGGTTTATAAGTGTAAATGATAAACTAGTTGTAACCACAAAGAAAAATGCTTTTGTATATTCTGAAGACTTTACAGAAATAGCAAGTGCTGGTGAAAGTGCTGAATTTGTAACAGATTACACAAAATCAATAATTGGAGATAATGAAGACTTATATATAGGTACGAAATCTATAGATGTTTTGGGAAAACCAGGTTATGGTCTTTTAAAAGCAAATTTTAATGATACAACTGTATTTGAAGAAATTCACCCAGAAAGCCCTTTAAAGAATAAATTTTTTCAAATTGAAACTCAATCTGGACAAGTTTGGGGCGTGCATGGCGGACATTCTGTGACCTATAATTTTAATGGAGGAATAAGACGTTCTGGTATTAGTCGTTTAATAAATGAAGAGTGGAATAATATAACATACGATAGCTTAAATGTCAATGTGCCAAACCCATGGTATTTATCTTACCTTTCTATAGATCCTTTTAGCAATAAAGTTTTTGTAAGTTCTTATTTTAAAGGAATATTAGAAATTACTCCAGAGGAAATAACACTTTACAATCAAGACAACAGTACTATTATTCCTTTTGCAGGAGCATTACATTTAAGCTTAGCAAGTCATTTTGATAAAGATGGAGCCTTATGGGTAATGAATGGACGTGTAGATACAAGTTTAAATAAGTTTAATGATGGGACTTGGACAGATTATAGTTTGTTAGATATTATTAACCCTAGAACCAGTAATTTAGGGTTTTCAGATTTATCCTTTACAGATGATGGTAAGGTTTTTATTGGAAGTCTTAATTATGGTATTATAGGTTTTGATGAGTCCAATGGAGATTTAAAATTTATTGAAGATATAGAGTTAAATATGCCTTCTCAAAAAGTATGGGCTGTAGAAGTCGATAGGCAAAATCAAGTATGGGTAGGAACAGATAGTGGGTTGAGAGTTATTAATAATCCATCGGAATTTTTTGATGACCCAGCTTATCAACCATCAGATATTATAATACTAGATGATGGTATTCCAAGAGAACTTTTGTTCCAGCAGTATATAACGGACATAGAAGTCGATGGTTCTAATAATAAATGGATATCTACTCTAGATACAGGAGTCTATTACCTATCATCAGATGGACAGGAAACTATATTTCATTTTACAAAAAACAATTCCCCATTACCTTCAAATGATGTGTTGGATGTGGCTATAGATGGTACCAATGGTGTTGTTTACTTTGCAACAGAAAAAGGTTTAGTAGCATTTAAATCAGATACATCAAAGCCTGAAGAAACACTTACTAGTGCTTATGTATATCCAAATCCAGTTAGGCCTGCATTTAATATAACCGAGGATAAGGTTAAAATAAAAGGACTTACAGATAATGTAAATATAAAAATTACAGATATTGAAGGTAATTTAGTTACAGAAGCAGAGTCTAGAACAAACTCAAAATTTAGAGGGTATAATTTAGAAATAGATGGCGGAACCGCTTTATGGAATGGAAAGAATTTGGCAGATAGAATAGTAGCTTCAGGAGTCTATCTTGTTTTAATTTCTGATTTAGATTCGTTTGAAACGAAAGTTTTAAAAGTAATGATTGTTAGGTAATGTTTTCCACCACAAATGCAATAGTTCTTTCTAAAATAAGATACAGAGATAGTGATTTAATTATAAAATGTTACACTCAAAAAGAAGGTGTAGTAAGTTATTTATTGAAAGGCATTTTTAAATCTAAAAAGGGGCATTCTAAAATGGCTTACTTTCAGTTGTTATCTCAATTACAGATTGTAACGGATCATAAATCAAAAAGATCATTACAATACATAAAAGAAGTTAAAAACAATTACTTATATAATAGTTTACACACAAATGTGTTAAAAAGTTCTATTGTTATGTTTTTAGCAGAAGTATTGTCTACATCTCTTCAAGAAGAAGAACAGAACGATACCCTATATAATTATCTAGAGGCGACCTTACAGTGGTTAGATATGAATGATAATTATGCTAACTTCCACCTGCTATTTTTATTAAACCTTACCAAACACCTTGGTTTTTATCCAGATAAAACAGAAATCGAAGCACCGTTTTTTAATTTAAGAGATGGAGAATTTCAGTTGGTAAATGAGAGTAAATATTGTGTTTTTGGGGAAAATTTAACACTGTTAAAACAACTGTTAGGCATAACATTTGATGCTTTAGAAGAGGTGAAAATAAACTCAAAACAAAGACAGTCGTTTTTAAGTTTAATTTTACTTTATTTTGAATTACATTTGGGCAGTTTTAAAAAGCCTAAATCTTTACAGATATTTAATGAAGTTTTCAATTAAAAATAAAGCCTATTTTTTTAGTTTTTGGTTGTTTGTATTAGCAATAACAATAACCCAAGCTCAAAATATTAAAGTTTTAAATAAAATAACAAAAGAACCAGTAATTGGCGCTGCAATTTTTAACACAGATAAAACAAAAAGTGTTGTAAGTGATATTAATGGAAACGTATCTCTTGATATTTTTGATGAGGATGAAACCTTATCCATAAAACATATTACATTTCAGTTAAAAAATATCGTTAAATCTAAATTGAATAAAAACGTTATTTATCTAGACCCAGATACTCAAGGTTTAAAAGAAGTGGTTGTTTCTGCTTATAAATTTAAACAAAATAAAAGAGATATTCCAAAAACAATAACAAGTATAAATGCAAAAACAATCGCATTTAATAACCCACAGACGAGTGCAGATTTATTAGAATCTACGGGGCAAATATATGTTCAAAAAAGCCAACTAGGAGGTGGTAGCCCAATGATAAGAGGGTTTTCTACTAATAGATTATTAATTACTGTAGATGGTGTAAGAATGAACAATGCTATATTTAGAGGCGGAAATTTACAAAATGTTATATCTATAGATCCTTTTTCTATTAAGAACACAGAAGTTATACTAGGACCAAGCTCAGTTATTTATGGAAGTGATGCCATAGGAGGTGTTATGAGTTTCTTTACAGAAAAACCACAATTATCGTATTCAGACTCTACATACATTAAAGCAAATAGTGTGTTAAGATATGCTACTGCTAGTGAAGAAAAAACAGGGCATTTAGGTTTTAATTTTGGATTGAAAAAATGGGCATTCTTAACTAACTTAAGTTACACTTCATTTAACGACTTAAGAATGGGAAAACATGGTCCAATAGATTATTTGAGACCAGAATTTGTTATTACAAATAATAATGAAGATACTATTGTAGAAAATAATAACCCCTTAGTTCAACGTTTTTCTGGTTATGATCAAATTAACCTTATGCAAAAGGTTAGGTTTGAACCAGAAAATAATCTTAGTTTAGACTTGGGAGTATATTATACAGCTACATCCGATAACCCTAGATATGATAGATTAATTCGCTATAGAGGAGACCAATTACGTTCAGCAGAATGGTATTATGGACCTCAAAAATGGTTTATGACTAATTTAAATGCTACTAAACTAAGTAGTAACTCTAATCTATATGATAAAATAAAAGCAACAGCAGCTTACCAAAACTTTAAAGAAAGCAGAGTAGACAGGAATTTTCAGTCTACAAACAGAAGAGTAAGAGAAGAATCCGTTAATGCTTTATCGTTTAATTTAGATCTAGAAAAAACATTAAGCCCTAAAATAAAAGTATTCTATGGGTTAGAATATGTTTATAACAAAATAGCATCGCAAGCTAAAACAGAAGATATTACAACAAACGAAACTACAGATGCAGTAACAAGGTATCCAAATGGTTCAACATGGCAATCTGCAGCCATTTATGCGAATATAAAATACAAACCCAACCCTAAATTTGTATTTCAGTCTGGATTACGATTTAACAATGTAGACTCTAGAGCAGACTTCTCAGAAAACAATAGATTTTTAGACTTACCATTTAGCGCTTCAAAAAATACTTCTGGAGCTTTAACAGGTACAGCAGGAGTAAGTTGGTTACCAAGTAAAACTTTACAGTGGCGCTTAAACTTTTCTTCGGCATTTAGAGCGCCTAATATAGATGATATTGGAAAAGTATTTGATTCTGAACCAGGCTCGGTAGTAGTACCTAATGAATCTTTAAAGCATGAGTATGCCTATGGAGGAGAGTTAGGGCTAACATTAAATTTTGATGATATTATTGTTTTTGATACAGCAACATATTATACGTATTTAAATAATGCTTTAGTAAGAAAAAACGGCAATTTAAATGGAGAAACAAGTATACTCTATGATGGCGAAATAAGTAATGTACAATCCATTCAAAACGCTTCTAAATCGTGGATATACGGTTTTGAAGCAGGAATAAAAGTTAATTTTTCTAAAAATTTAAAGCTAACCTCACAGTATAATATTATTGGAGGTACAGAAGATAATGATGGTGTAGAAGTACCGGTAAGGCATGTGGCTCCTAATTTTGGGAATACACATTTTGTATGGCACAATGACAAGTTTAAAACAGATGCGTTTATTAATTATAATAATGCATTATCATTTAATCAATTAGCACCATCCGAAAGAGAAAAGGATTATATCTATGCTCTAGATGAAGATGGAAACCCATATTCACCATCTTGGTATACACTAAACTTAAGAACGCAGTATCAGTTAAATGATTCGGTATCCTTAACCGCAAGCATAGAAAATATTACAGATCAGCGTTATAGAACGTACTCCTCTGGCATATCTGCTCCTGGGCGCAATTTAATAGTGTCGTTAAAATATGGTATATAAATACATCTAAATAACACTATAAAACTCAAGTCTATTTTTTAATAGCTTTTTTGGTTATTATTTTTCCATTAGATAATTCTATTTGTGCTAAATATAGTGCTTGATTAAGATTTGATAGAGAAAATGTTATTACATTCTTATTTTGTCCCTTTATAAAATATAAAGGTCTACCTAAAGCATCTATTATTTTAACAGCTTTTATTTTTAAATTATCTGTTGCTTCAATTTCTATAACATCATTATCAAGCTCTATAATAGATATTGAATTTGAATTCGTTTCAAATTCATCTACAGATAACGTTTCAATATTAAAAATAATTTGAAAACGACTATTGTAATTCCCTTCAAGTGAGGTAAATGTATATTCCGAATCAGATAAATTATGAATAATGTTCAATATATTATCTTTTAGGTATATTGTATTTGAAGTCATAAAGTCACCCTCAATTCTAGCTATAGATAAAGAGTATATTGTTGGGACGGTAATTGCAGTTTCAAAACCTAGTGGAATGGTTTCCTCAAGTGTTAAGCTTTCGGGAGCTTTACCCTGTATAGCAAAGCGGTCAGTATCATTTTCAATTTCTGTATAAATTACCGCAGCATTTTGGTTGTAGATACTTCTTCTAGCATCATAAGAAACACTATCTCTTCCATCGGTTGCCCCATTTACATAAGCTATTAATACTTGATTAAAAACACCATTATCAGATGTTAGATTAACCCATAATCTATTAGTGTTTTCGTTGGCTCTAAAAAATTGCCCATTACTAGTTTCGTCTGCCATTCTAATACTATTATCAAAAACAACATTGGCGTTAGACAAGCCCTGAACAAAGAAACTTTGTCCAGAGGGAATATAATTATTTGGTATAATCATATCTCCACCAGCAGTATTGCCACTACCATTGGTTATAATAGCATAATCGTCTTGCGAAAAATTGTAATTTTGGTTACCACTAGTGTTACTATCTGCAGCAGTATTTTGCGACCATAAATATGCAGCACCACCAATAATTGACGAATTATTAGTTAAAAAAGCATTTGCATCTATCGCAGAAGGGTAAGGGTTTCCTATAAGATTCCAGTCTTCATCCCCATTAGCACCATTATATGAAATTGGAGTGTTTACAATTCCAGTATTAAATGAACCAGAAAAAGTATAAGTATATTGTGTGCCAGCAATAAACCCAATTGGTGTATGCATAGAAGCATAGCCTAAACCAGGAGACATGATATCTGTTCCATCTGTAATTAACGTCCAAGCATTTCCATCATCATCAATGCCATCTGCTCCTGTAGTATAGGTATTAGTATTATCTATTTCTACAAGAACATCTAAAAAATTAGCAGCATTAAACCAATAGCGTCTATTGGGGTTTGCAAATGCTAACGCATCTTGTATCATCGCATTTTGAATGGGAGAACTCCAATATGTATAATCGTATACGCTATTTAAAGGCGTTGTACTTTTGTTAACTAAAGCAGTTCCTGTAGACGTTAAATTAAATCCTGAATTATTGTTATTTTGAACAAAAGCACCTTGTGTTTGTACATATAGCTCTCCATCTACGGTAGCATTATTTTCAATCTCTACATAAGTATTATTTGCAATATTTAATCGGTATTCAGGTCCAGAACCTGTATTTGCATTCACAATTAATGAGCAAGCAGTAAAGCTACCGTTACTACTTGTATCGTATCCACCATTAATAATAGCCATGGTATTACTATCTGGAATACCATTAGACCATGAAGCGCCATCCCAGGTTGTAAATGGCATTGTTACTTGAACAGCATCAGTAGCTATACTACAAGTACCAGTTTCTGTAATTTCGCAATAAAATTGATAACCATCTAAATTAAAGCCAAATATAGATAGATTTGAAGTCGTTTCTCCTGTTACTACACCAGGAGAAAATGTTGTACTCATAACGTCTGTCCAACCTACTGAGTTTCCATCATTATACTTCCATTGGTACGAAAGTGTTCCTGTACCTCCAGCAGTTATAGAAAGATTAAAAGAGGCTGTGTCGCAATCATCAACATCTAAGGGTTGAAGTGTTATAGTAGGTGAGGTAACTGTAGATATTTCAAACCCAAAGCAATCTTCATTACCGTCAGAATCCCAATTGGATAAACTAAAGGTTGTAGTTGGTGCGTTGGCAGTATTATTTCTTGTATAAACATAACCAACATTAAATCCTGCTCCAGGATTAGAGTGATTTTGCCACACATCTTCAGCCGTACCACTATTAACTAATACTAAACGGTCTTCATCATTAAGGCCACCACCAGTAAAAGATAAATCTGGAGATATTGTAGCACAACTAGTACAAGCTCCAGAAGAACTTAATCTAATCATAAGTGTTTCGCCAGCCAGTATTGTTCCAGATAAGGGCATATTTAAATTAAATCCAGAAGTTGGTGGGGTTGAGCCTAACGTGAAATTATTGTCAACTCCAATAATGTAAGTTGATAAATCTATAGCTGAAGCAGTTGGGTTTAATAGTTCTATATAATGGCAAGAATCGGTTTGATCGTCATAAACACCAGAAAACATAAGCCCTGTAAAACTTGCCGAGATACCTCCAGATCCACAATTGTCTGCTAAAATGCTAAAGTTAGATGTCGTATCCACATCGCAACCACTTTCTGTAATAGTAATAACTCCTGTTGAAGCTCCAGTTGGGACTTCGGCAATTAATGTTGTACTATTAATAAAAGTTACATTTGCAGAAACACCATTAAAATTTACTGTAGACATCGCCGAAAAACCAGCCCCGGTAATAGTTACATGTGTTAGCTCTGGGCCAGATGTTGGAGAAAAATTGGTAATAGAATGTGTTGGAGTACAAGAGATACCACATATTACGTTTATATCGTCTAAATAATAAGACCCTCCAACTCTTTGTGTCATGGCTATTCTTAAATAAAAGTCGCCAACTAAATCTAAATTTACAGTAAACTCTTCATGCGTTGTAGTAACTTCACTTACAAGAACGTCTCTAGCAGAAGTCCATGGACCGGTATTGCTCGTTGAATATTCTATACTTAAAGTTCTATTGTCTGTAGATGAAGTTCTGGCTAACCAAAGTGTTAATGTCTGTGGATTTGTTAGTATAGCATTGGTAATTATATTATCTCCTGTAGAGTTAAAACCAGTACCATTTCCTGTTCTTCCTGCTGCTCCATTTTGGTATGTTCCTGTGCCTGTCCAGTTACCATAACCAGAGTTAAAATTATCTGTTAAACATTGGGAATAACTAAAATTTATTGCACACAAAACTGTGATAATAAAAAGTAGGGTTTTATTATTATACATGATATTGGGGTATTAATACTTTACAAAAAACAGAGTATAAGGGGAGTGGTGTATTTATGGTAAAGCTTTTTTGTAAAAAATTAACTGCACATTTATTTAATTACAACAACACTGTCTCCTTGTAAATATTGATTTTCAAATATATAAAGAATACAGAGTATTTTAAATTAATTTAATTTGTTTTCGATGAAATGATATAATTCATTTTTTTAATCTTTGAAATTATGAGTTGAATTGTATCTTCGTTTTTTAGGCTAAAAAAGCAAGAGTTATATAAATGTATCAAAACAATAAAACATTTACGGTAGAAGAAGCAAAAAGAAAATTAGAGCATTATTGTGCTTACCAGGAGCGTTGTCATAAAGAAGTACAAGAAAAATTAAAAGGGATGAATATGATTCCTGAAGCTATAGATGACATTATAGTACATTTATTACAGCATAATTTTCTTAATGAGGAACGTTTTGCAAAAGCTTTTGTTAGAGGTAAATTTAATACCAAAAAATGGGGTAAAGGACGTTTGCTTATGGAGTTAAAAAGGAAAGCAATTTCTAAAGCAAATATAGATATTGCGTTTAAAGAAATTAGCGACGACGATTACATAGCAAGTTTTAATAGTTTAGCCGAAAAAAGAGCAAGTTTAATAAAAGAAACAGATAAGTATAAGAAAAAAAAGAAACTTATAGATTATTTATTATACAGAGGTTGGGAGTCGTATTTAGTTTACGAAAAAGCTAATGAACTAATTAAATAATAATTATTTATGTGTTCTTATAATGGCTTGTTCGTTTTTCCAATCTATCCATTTTTGACCTTTAATGCGACGCATAAGGTTATCTAGATTACGCATTATAAATACATTATAAATTGCTTTGCTTAATGTTTTAGGGTGTCTAGCTATAGCACGAAGACTCATAGAAAAACCTGGAGTAACATATTTCATGTAATGCCAATACCCTTCAGGCATGTATAAAACTTCTCCATGATTTAATTCGCAAACCCAACCTTTAGCATGCTTTAAAGCTGGCCATTTTTCGAAATCTGGATTAGAAAAATCGATATCTTCCCTAACAATTAAAGAGTGTGGAATTTTATATAAATATTTGCTTTGTTTTTGGTCGAAAAGAATACATTGTTTTTTGCCTTCAAAATGAAAATGAAAGATATTGGCTAGGTCAATATCGTAATGCATAAACGTATGTGAATCTCTTCCGCCAAAAAAGAGCATAGGTAATCCTTTCATTAAACGCAATCCAAAATCTGGAAAAGAAAAGTCTTTTTGAAGCATTGGTACCTCTTTTAAAATATTCCAAAGAAAAATGCGATACTTAGTTGGTTTGCTTTTTAATAAATCTACATACTCGCTCATTTTCATTGTAGCATGTGGCTCGTTAAACCCATCTTTATAGTCTACGGGTCTATCATCGTATAACGGTACTGTTTTATCTCCCGCAATAGATTTCATGTACTCTAAACTCCATTTAGAATATGCTGGCCAATCTTCTATATAACGTTCTATTACCACAGGTTTCTGCGGCTTAAAATAATGCTTTATAAAATCCTCTTTCCGTATTGTTTTTACGCGAGGAATATCTTGAAGATTTAATTTCAAATGATGAAAGTTTAGCGTATAAAGTTATAAAAACGCTGTAATTTTCAAAAAAAGTATGTTATTTTTTGGCTTTATTTAACAGCTTTTGCTTTTTGTTTTGCAATTTCGTTTCTCTCAATTTTATGCTCTGGACGAGACCATTTAGGTTTTTCTCCTAAAGCTTCATATTCAGAGTCCGATGCTTCTACAGTTTGTGGTTGTGTCTTTTTGGTAAATGGTTTTTGCGGATTTAAACCTAGTAACTCAAACATTTTCATATCCTCATTTACATCAGGATTTGGTGTTGTTAATAGTTTGTCTCCTGCAAAAATAGAATTTGCTCCAGCAAAGAAACACATTGCTTGTCCTTCGCGGCTCATTTGTGTTCTACCAGCACTTAATCGTACTTGAGTTTCTGGCATAACAATACGTGTAGTGGCTACCATACGTACCATTTCCCATATAGACACTGGTTGTTGCTCTTCTAAAGGTGTACCTTCTACAGCAACTAAGGCGTTAATTGGTGTAGATTCTGGCTGAGGATCTAAAGTAGATAAGGCAACTAACATGCCTGCTCTATCTTCTATTTTTTCTCCCATACCAATAATTCCTCCAGAACAAACGGTTACATTAGTTTTACGTACATTATCAATAGTATTTAAACGATCTTCGTAACCACGTGTAGAAATAACTTCTTTATAATACTCTTCAGAAGAATCTAAATTATGGTTATAAGCATATAATCCAGCTTCGGCTAAACGTTGTGCTTGGTTTTCTGTAAGCATTCCTAAAGTACAACATACTTCCATATCTAGTTTGTTAATAGTACGAACCATTTCTAAAACTTGATCGAACTCTTCACCATCTTTTACATTACGCCATGCGGCTCCCATACAAACACGAGAACTTCCAGAGGATTTAGCGCGTAAAGCTTGTGCTTTTACTTGCTGTACATTCATTAAATCGTTCCCTTCTATATCGGTATGATAACGCGCAGCTTGTGGGCAATAACCACAGTCTTCTGGACAACCTCCTGTTTTTATAGATAATAATGTACTTACCTGAACCGTATTTGGGTCGTGGTGTAAGCGATGTATTGTTGCTGCTTCGTAAAGCAGGTCCATTAATGGCTTATTATAAATATCTAGAATTTGCTCCTTAGTCCAATTGTGTCTTATCTCACTCATAAAATGATACTATTTGCAGACAAAAATAACTATATACATTTAAAGTTTGACGTTGTTGTATCTAAAATATCAACATTTAATAATTTTACAATTGCTAGGTTTATTTTAAAAGTGTCTTTTTTATTTTAAAATAGGACTGTTAGGAGTGATTCTTACACAATGCTATACCCTTGTTTTAAGGGTCATTAATAATCTTTACAGAATATATGTGTCAATCATAAAGTTTACCGTTAACCTGAACTTGTTTCAGGTTCTCACCATGAAGCATCTCTGTTTTTAGGTGTTATGCGATGCAGAAACAAGTTCAACATGACGCCATAATTAGTATTATCACACAAAACGGACAATCAAATAATCTTTTTTTGTTTTTTAAAACGAGGTATTGCGTTTAAAAAAAGCTCTCAATTAAGAGGGCTATAAAAATATTAAGCACAATCGTAATTAAGAGAAATTTCAGGATTTGTACAGCCTCCGCTAGTATTTACACATTCTCCATCTGGGCAACCTCCTCCTCCGTTAATGCGTTTTTGTTCTAACTTGTTTAAGGTTTTTCCTAAGTTTGAAATGGTTTTTAACATGGTAACAATTTTTAAAGATTAATAATAGACCTAAGTTAATAAAATAATTAATAATCAATAAGTTACGGTAAGCTTATAATTCTAGGTTAATAATAAGCAATACATAGAATCTATTAGGATATATTGTATAACAGTCTCATTACTTTATTATAGAAGTTTTTATTTATTTATAAATGTATCAAACAGCTTATAAAACTTTTTTGGTTCCTCTAAATAGGGGTTGTGAGCGCTCTGTTCGAACATTACAAATTGAGCTTGAGGCATAAACGTTTTATACTGTACAGCAAATTCTGGAGTAGACACCCCATCGTATCGTCCCGCAATAATTAATGTTTTTGCTTTTACGTTTTTAAGTTGCTTTCTGTAATCTTGATTAATCATACTCCCAGAGACATCAAAATCACCATCTTTTCCTATGATGGCTACATAAACATCGTTTGCCCAACCTCTATACTTATATTTTGGAGCATTTTGTTTCAGCGTTGTATTATGGTAGTAAATATATTTTGTTGGGAAATTACCATAAACTTTAGCTAACTCTTTATCACTAGAGAGGTAACCCAAAGCACGAAGAGAATCTACCTTTTTCCATTTTTCTGGAAAATGTGTTTTTGCATAATGGTTATAACTATCGCAATTAGCTTGCCACATAGCACCGCTATGAAAACCGCTTATAAGTACCATTTTGTCTACATTGTCTGGGTATTTAATACTGTAAGCCTGTGCAGGAACAGTACCGTAAGAGTGTCCTACTAACGATATTTTATCGAACTTTAAAAGTACGCGAAGCTTTTCTATAAGTTCTACATCGTTCTCTACAGAATATTCTGAAGGGTCTTTTGCATTATCACTTTTTCCACGTCCTAAAAAATCGAAAAAGACTACAGTGTTTGTTTTATAATACTGTCCAAAATTACCTTGCATGTAATCGTGAGAATTGCCTGGGCCTCCTGGTAAAAAGAAAATAGGATCTCCAGAACCCTTAGTTTCTACGTTAATTTTATAACCATCTATAGTATAGAATTTAGATTCAAATAGATCAAAAATATTAGGGTCTTGTTGTGCGTAAAGAGAAGTGCTTGTTATTAGTAATGTAAAAAGAAGTTTAAATAGAAGTTTCATAATGGCTATAAATAATATAAATGTTGATTTTAAATATAAAAATAAGAAAGTGAGAAGAGATATTAAATAAAAAGACTACCCTTAATACTATAGATAGTCTCTTTTATACTATAAATAGTATGTTATATTTAAATAAAGTTATGCTGTTATTTATTTAGAAAGTAAAATACTTACCGCATTACCTCCAAAACCTACAGCATTAACTAAAATGTGTTGTAATTTTTTAGGAGATTCAGTTTCTAAATAAGGTGTGGAAATAAAGGTTTGGTGTTGTAGCATTAATACAGCTAGTTCAATACTTAACATACCCGAAGCACCTAAGGTATGTCCAAGTTTCCATTTATTTGTAGTTAATGCAGGCATTTTACTGCGAAAAATAGTCTGTATCGCATTAATTTCTGAAAGGTCACCTTTAACAGTACCAGGCGTATGGGTTACAATAACATCTATGTCGTCTGGACTTAAATTACCTAAAGCCATAGACATAGACTTTATAAAACAATCGCCATTAGTAGATAAGGATACATTGTGTTGTAATACTTCTGTAGCATAACCAATACCATTAATTGTTGCTAGAGCATTGGGTTTTATACCTAATTCTAAACAACCCATCGCTGCCCCTTCGCCAAGAACCATTGTATTTTTAGATTTATTTAAATCTAAAGCCATACAAGGGTAATTGGTTTCTGTTTTTGCATATATTTTTAAAGCTTGCATTTGTGCAATAGTAAAAGGTGTTAATGGTGCTTCGCTACCACCAACTAAAAACGTATTGCATAACCCAGCTTGTAACCAAGCAACACCATTTAAGAGTGCATGTAATGCTGTAGAGCATGTAATAGAATGCGATATTTCTGGGCCTTGCGTTTGTAAATCGTGCGCTACCCAAGATGATATGTTTCCTAATGTTGTGGTTGGCGAACTTAATGTTTCTGCTTTATCTCTATTTAAAAAACTGCTGTAGTAGTTTTCAAATAATTGTGTAGCCCCACGAGAAGAACCTATATTAATACCAAAATTATCTTCTGCCTTCCAGCCAGCTTGTTGCATAGCTTGCCTAGCAGAATAAATAGCAAATAAAACAGAATTGTCTAAAGCTTTGTATTTTAAATCTGAAGTTTTTAGTTTTAAAATTTCGGCTTTTGCATCTTTAGATAGTTCCGAAACTAAGGCACCATTTTTTAAAGTAATATGGTGTGCTTTGGTTTTATAGCTATTCCACACCTGTTCTGCCGAAAGTCCTAAAGTAGAAATCGAAGCTATTGCTGTTATGGAGATTGGTTGTAGCACAAAAAATAATTTTGACGCAAAAGTACGAGTTATCCTTTTTTTATCTTAGAAAATTATACGATTTAATTTCTGTAATACAGAGTGAAATTTATTTTATTTATGATGTAATGTGTAACAAAAAATAATTTTTGGTTACCAATATTTTACCAAGCAATTTATATTTTCCAAATAGTTGCTATTTACTAACCTTTTAAAAGAAAGTCCTGTTCTTATGGGAAAAATGAATATGAAAAAAGTTACACCTTATACTTCCAGTAATGAAGCTGTAACGGCTTTAGATAATGGCGGACGTTTTTATAATATTTTTACAAAAGCTGGCGATGGTATTATTACACAAGCCGAAATAGCTAAAACAGGAGGCCTAATAAATAATAAGCAAGGTGCCGTGCTATTTCTAGAATTGGCTACTTCGCAATTAGATGAAAATGCTAAACAGCGAGTATTGGCTAAAATGGAAGACAATATGCTAGCTAGTTATAAAAACTATAAGCCTCAAAAATTATTAGCCTCTCAAGTAAAAATAGAAGGCATTTTAGCTTCTGGAGCCATAGTTACAGGTATACCTAAACTAACAAAATCTAAAACCAATTTTAATGGTTTTATCATGATTCCTATTGCTACAGGAAGTATTACTACCTTTACCATGGTGCCGCTAATAGAGCAGTATGATGTATATGAGTTACGTGATGAGGCCTCTTCAGAAACTTTTATTATAGCGCATGCAAAGCGAGAAGCTAAATTGCCAGAAGAAAAAATTAGAGTTGCAGGTATTATTAAAGAGTTAAAAACAGGCAAAGCAAAAAATGCAGAAGCACAATTATTTTTAGAAGTATTATATTATGCAGATATTATATAATTAATGTGTGTTTACAACAATAGAAATAGTAATAAGAGTACAGAATATTATAAGTATAAATTAGATTCCTATAATATAGGAATATAACAAGTTTTTTTAAATGGAAGAAATAAGACAAAAAAGTTGGTTTAGTCGTAATTGGGGTTGGGTTCTTGGAGGAGGCTGTTTAGTCTCAATTATTTTAGTAATAGTAATAATAGGAGGTGCTATTTGGGGCGTTACAAAAGCAGTAGGCGAGTCTGAACCTTATGTTAATGCCTATAATTTGGCAACACAAAACAATGCCGTAAAAGTAGCATTAGGTGAACCTATAGAAGATGGTTTTGTAGGCTCTAACACACATTATAATTATAATAACGGTAAAACAAGCGTAGAAATGACAATACCAATTAGCGGACCAGAAAATAGTGCTGTAATTTACGTGGTGGGTACTAAAATAAATGACGAATGGACTTACTCTAAACTATATGTAGATATAAATAATGAGGATAATAATATAAATCTGTTGGATGAAGCTGTAGAGGAAGAGGAAGCGTTGGAATTATAGAATATTTGTAGTATTTTTTTGAATTAATTATAACCTCATTTTAAAATGAACAAGATTATAACTTTACTTATAGTACTACTATTATTTTTTAGTTGTAAGAAGAGTAATTTTGAAAATGAATTACGGGGGAATACTTATAATTTAATTTCTAAAGAAGAAAAAGACACTTTAATAATTGAGTTTAAAGACTCAATATGTATTGCTTATATGTATGAGAAAGAGGCTCTATCTTGGAAAGTTGAAAAATTAAAAAACAACGATTTTCTAATTTTAGGAGATAAGATTATTGCTATAACAGGAGAAAGTAAAAATGGCTATAAAGGTCTTTTTATGGGTAAGAGAAATCATGAAATTCTTATAGAAAAAAGAGAAACAAAATTTAATAGAGAACTATTAAAAGGTATTTGGGTAGAAGAAGCACATTACGATTTATTTTTAAATGATAGTATAATAAAGCCTCTTCCACCACCTCCGCCATTAGAGGCATTAGAAAGTGAATTTCAATATCCTCCGTTTTACGAAATAAAAGAAGATTCTATTTTTAGTAATTACCATTATAAAATTTCTAAATCTTATATTAATGTTAGTAACTCTTCAGAGTTGATTGCAATGAAATTGAGAAATAATTATAAAGACACAGAACTATTATGGAAAATAAAAATACTTAACGACAGTGTAATGCTTATTGATAGAACAGTAGATAAAAGAGATAAAAAATTTAGTGTTGTAAGGACAGTAGAAAATAATATTAAACTAATTAAAAAAAGAGAGTAGTAAATTTAATGAATATATAAGTTTAGAGTGTAAACATGACAATAGGAAAACGATTTAATGAGTTAAGTAAAAAAGACTATTTCTACTATATAGATCATTATAAAAAATACACAGATTTTAATATTCTAGGACATTACCGCTCCATTTGCGAGAATAAAATACTAGATTTAAACGACCGAATTGAAATAAGAGACTACACCCATAAAACGTTTATAAAAACATTTAATTTTTATCCATTAAAAGACCCTAAAACTTATTTCGATTTAACAACACTAGGCCAAGAATTAACAGAGGCAGATGAGATGAAAGTTTGGGATGATATTAGGGTAAACCAACAAAAAATACTTTCAAAAAAGAAAATTAAACATAGAAATTTTGGCGAGTATTCAAAACACAATTGCGGTTATAAAGATTGCCCATATAATGGTCTCATGATTAAGCAAGGTTCGTGGTTAACAGAAAGCCATATGTGGTTTACATCAGATAAAAACGAATATGCAGTTAAAGATAAATCTGATAAGGTTAAAAAAGCACGCAAAAACAAGCATAGAATTATTAGAGAAGCACTAGATGATTAAACGCTATATTTCTTTTTTATAATGAAAATAACTAGAAGAAAATTTATAAAAAGTGGGCTATTAGCGTCTTTAGGAGTGTTGTTTTTAGATGCGTTTTGGTTTGAGAAATATGTTATAGATTGGAATTATTTCGATATTTCAAAACAAGAGAATAACAAAATAAAAATCATTCAAATTTCTGATTTACATTTTAACCAATTACGATATTTTCATAAATCTATAGCCAAGAAAATAAATACAATACAGCCCGATTTAATCTGTATTACTGGAGACGCTGTAGACAAAACCGAAAATATTAAGGCACTCGATACGTTTTTGGAGTTAATAGATAAGTCTATAAAAAAATATGCTATAACAGGTAATTGGGAATATTGGGGAGGTGTCGACTTAAAAATGCTTTATAACATTTACAATAAAAATAATTGCGAATTATTAATAAATGAAAATAGAACCCTTTCAATACGAAATAGAAAAATAACGGTAATAGGTATAGACGATTACGTTGGCGGTAACGCAAACTTTAAAAAAGCTACAGAAGCTGTAGTACAAACAGAAACCACTATAGTATTATCGCATTGCCCAGAACACCGAGATGTTATTGCAAAAGAAAAAGGAAATTTAACTATAGATTTACTCCTTGCAGGACATACTCATGGAGGCCAAATAACTTTTTTAGGTTTTGTGCCTTTTAAACCAAAAGGCAGTGGGCAATATTTAAAAGGTTGGTATAAAGCGGAGGAACCTAAAATGTATATTTCTAAAGGGGTAGGTACTAGTATTTTACCAATAAGGCTTGGTGCAAGAGCAGAAATGGTAGAAATAGATATTTAATTACGCATCTGCAATAGTGCTCTAGCCGTTTAGCATTAATTTTATCATCTCCAAAAATATGTGTTAAAACAAGTACTGTTTCACGTATTATATTCATTTTTTCCTTTTAAAAAGGAAGCAAACCGCTAACAATAATAAATTTTAAAAAAACCTTTTAAAAAAAGCGGAATGATTGTTTTTAAGTAATTTAATGTAGAAAATACGTAGCTCCCTTTATTTAAGTACAAAGTAACAATTATTTATACTTGTTGTACATCGTTTTTTATTTTTCCGTTTTTATATATTCAATCAAATTATTTAATTCAGAGTTAGAATATTTAAAGTTATGGCTATTAGCTAAATTTCCGTAATTGTTTTTTATTTTAGTCGTATAAGTATCTTTTACATTTATTAACGAATCTTGATTAGTTATAAATTCTTTAAAGTAATCAATTCCCATTTCGTTCATTATTCCTTTAGTCATACTTAAGGGATTAATTACAGAGTGCCTTTTATGACAAACATTACAGTCTGATATGAAAATTTCTTTTCCATGTTCAAATTCTGGCGTTGTCTTTTCGGTTTTAACAACCATTGGCTTATAATCACTTGATTTTTGGTTAAACTCCGTGATTCCATTTTTTTTAATCACAAAAATGAAAAGCCCGACGAATAAAATCAGAACTACACTTGTAGATATTAAAATCCAAAATATCAATTTTTCCGAGTTTTTCATTTAAGTTTCGGCTTTTAAAATAAGTATAAAACTTTTGGTTTAACATTTGCATATAGCTATTGTTGGCAACCGTTTTATTTTTTTAATTCTACTTTTTCAACTATCGAGAACCCCTTTGTTTTACTAAATTTCATGTTGTGGACAAAGTTTTCCATACTATCAGAAGGGTCAATTGTTTCTAAGTTTAATTTATCAATTGTTTGAGGTGGGAAAATTACAGATAGAATGGGCTGTTTCTCTAAATGTCCAGTTTTTGTATTCACAATTTCTGATACAGCATTTATTCTAGCGCAATCCACAGGTAAATATGCAAACACTTCTCTAGCTACTCTAATCGAAGCACTACAAATATGATCTTGATATAATTCATTGAACTTTGATTTAGCCATATTCTTTTTTGAAAGTTTTCCCGATGCAGTCTGTTTTAACTCGTAATCAGGTATAACTTCTAAGCTATTAACATGTAAGTCAATATCTATAAAGTTATCGTTGATATTGAAACTTATTTGTGCTCCTAACTCTCCAATGTCAGAGAAAGGCTTAAAATACTCAAGTGCATTTTTATAATCTTCCACTTTTTTGTTTTTAATCCCTTGGTTAATTTTTTGAAGTTCTTCCCAATTGCTTAATTCTCTTAAATAATCTTTATGTTTTAAGTCATATTGTTTTTCATCTTTTTGCTTAGACTTCCTTAAATTTTCTTTTAATCGGTTGATTTTCTTTTGCGTTGAACCAAATATTTTATCAAAAAAAGAAGGTTTAAAATTATCAAGTTTATTTTTAGCTATAAGTTCATTGGTGTTTTCTTTTATGGGCTCAACAGGTTTCTCCGTATTTTCAATTTGTTTCCAATCTATTGGTTCTGTACAATTTTTGTGAACAGATTGAATTGTATCGACATAATTTTCCCAATCAAGAACTGCCTGTTTAGCATTTTCAATTTCTTCCAATTTTTGTTGTTCTTTGAACCTTTTTGCTGCTTCACGAGCCTGCCTTTGCTGTTCTCTTTCCATTCTTCTGATTGCTGCTCCATATGAACGCATTGCCCCTTTTAATGTAGCCATATTTCTTTTATGTTTTTCATATTGTTGCCAACTATTGTACAAACGCAATTAATTGCGTTTATTTTCTTGTATAAAAAACAAACCTAAGTAACCTTTGTTATAGTTCTCTACGGAAATCCGTAAGCCTACATGAAAACTATTAACGGTATGGCGGCCCTGCAACCCAACCAACAATAGATTGGCGTGTACCTTTAGTTATTGGTGTAACACGATGTAAAATAAAAGAGGGGAAAATAATAACAGTACCTTTTTTTCGTGGTGCTTTTACTATGTTTTGGTTAATCATAAACTCTAAATCGCCACCTTCGTACTCGTCTGGGTCCGATAATTGTACGGTAACACTTAGTTTACGTACCGAGATACTACCAGGACCAAAATCTAAATGCCACTCGAAAAAATCATCTTTAGAGTAGCGCGTTAATTGTAGTTCTTGCTGAAAACCTAAAATATCATAATTATAGCGTTGGTTATTTGTAACTACAGATAATTCTGCGAGTTTACGATATATCCAATCGTTTGCTTTGGTTTTATCTATAAACATTACAGAGCTTTTGCGTAAATCGTCTTTATATTTTTCGTCTCCAGAAACGGTTGCTTTTTCTATTTTGTCTTCTTCCCAAAACTCTAGAACTCTATTAACCTCGTGTGGTAGTAAAAGCCCTTCGTAATACACAAATTCGGCAAAGTTGTTATTGTTTGGTAATCCAAAAGGGTAATATACAGACATAAAACGTATCTGGTTTTAAGGTTAGAGCTAAAATTTAATGTAACCAAAGTTAGTAAAGTTACGGGGTAAAAAAAACAGGTATAATTACGTGTTTTTTTATGCTTAAAACCAGTGAGATCGAGGTGAAATAGCCATTCGTCCCCAATTTATATTAGAGTATCCCAATTATAAAATAATATTAAATTAATATTCTTTTTTTTACTCAATGTTTTAACATAGAGCTACTTATGTGGGTTTTGTTAAAGCGCAGAAAAATCAATCACAAATAAAACATTAACATTTATGAAAAAAACTACATTATTTACTTTTGCATTATTTTTATCTGGATTGCTGTTTGCCCAGACTCCTGTTTTTAATTCTAGCATGACGGTAACTCCCTATTTAGTAGTTAACTCCCCAAGTAACGAAACTATAGATTTGGCTATAGATGGTAATATAAACACCAAGTTTTTAGACTTTGATGAAGAAGACGGTTCTGGTTTTATTGTAAACTTAGGAGGTGTTGCTAAACTCGCTCAATCTATTGAGGTAACTACAGCTAACGATGCCGAACTAAGAGACCCTACCATTGTTGAAATAGCTGGTTCTAATAACGGAACAGATTTTACAACGATTACTAGTATAAATATACCGTGTATTTCGGATCGTTTTACAACGCGTAGTTTTGATTTTACTAATAGTAATATGTACTCTTATTACAGAATAAACTTTATACAGGAGTGCGATGATATAGAAGGTATTATACAAATTGCCGAAGTACAGCTTTATGAAGAAACTTTAAGTGTAGAAGAGTTTACTTTAGAGCAAAATTTAACATTGGTACCTAATCCAGCTCATGGCTTTTTTAATATTAATACTAAAAAGAATGCTACAATTAAAAATGTTGTTATATATGATATTTTAGGAAAGGTAGCATTAACTATTACTGGTGCTACAGAGCAAATAAATACGAGTACTTTACCTAAAGGATTATATATGGTAAAGATTGAAACTACTGTTGGGAGTGTTACCAAAAAACTCATAGTGGATTAATTCACTTTTTATTAGTTTGTACAAAAGCCTTAATACCTACTTGTATTAAGGCTTTTTTTTATAAAAAAATGAGACAGTTATTTATTTAAACAATCTCTAAAGCTGCTTCAATAGTGGCATATATTTTATCTAATTGCGTTGCTGTAATTACATAAGGTGCTTGTATATAAATGGTATTCCCTAATGGACGTAAAAAGAGGCCGTTATCCATAAAATAATTAAATAGTTTATCGCGTAAATTACCGTAGCGTTCCATTTTTATATTTAAATCTAAAGCGAAAATAACACCAGTTTGCCGTGTTGATTTTACTTTAGGATGGTTTTTAATATGGTCATTAAATGTTTTATGCGCAGCTATAACCATTTGTATATTGTCTTGTATAGCTTTAGATTGTAATAACTCTACAGCCGCTAAAGCTGCTGTACAGGCTAATGGATTGGCCGAGTAGGTGTGCCCATGAAATAGCCCTTTACCAATATCGTTACTATAAAAAGCATCATAAATATGTTGTGCGCAAGAGGTTATTGCCATTGGTAATAACCCTGCAGTTAAGGCCTTGCTTAAACACATAACATCTGGTTGCTCCTGTAGGTGTAAAGAGGCAAAATGCTTACCTGTTTTACCAAAGCCCGTCATAACCTCGTCGGCAACAGTAATAATGGTATTGGCTTTACAAAATTGAAGTATTTGGTTTAACCCTTGAGCGTTATGCATTTTCATTGCTGCGGCACCTTGTACTAAAGGTTCGTAAACAAAACCAGCAACTTTGTTTTGGTTAACTATGGTTTGTAATTGCTCTAAAATAGCATCATGATTGTTTCCGTTTGGTACAGGTATACGTTTTACGTCTAGAAAAAAGTCTTCAAAAGGGCCATTGTATACCGATAAGCTAGATACACTCATGGCGCCAAAGGTGTCACCATGAAAACCGCCTTCAAAAGCAATTAGTGTATTGCGTTTTTCACCTTTATTAAAATGGTATTGTAATGCCATTTTAATACCTATTTCTACAGAGGAAGAACCATTATCGCTAAAGAAAATTTTATTTTGGTTGTCTGGTAATATGTCTATTAAGGCTTCAGATAGTTTTACGGCAGGCTCGTGTGTAAATCCGCTAAAGACTACTTGGTCTAACATTTGCATTTGCTTAATTACGCGGCTATTTATATAATCGTTACAGTGGCCATACATACAGGTGTACCAAGAGGCAATGGCATCTATATACTCATTACCATTTTCATCGAATAATAAACAACCTTTTGCTTTTGTAATGGCTATGGCTTCTGGGTGCAGTTTATGTTGCGTTAATGGATGCCAGATATGTTTTTTATCTCTTTCTTGTATGCTCATAATTGTTATTCCTGCAAAAACGGAATCTATTTTAATGTTGTTGTAAAAACGGCTTTTAGAATGTTATTTATAATTTATACTTATAATATTCTGTACTCTTATTTTTAAGATTAGTTTTTAATTAACGAAGTTAAAGAAGTTTAGGGTGACGTTGTTGGTTTAAAACAATGAGAAAAAGAATTAATCTAATCCAAAAAAGTGTTGAGCCTCTTTAGTGCCTCGTAATTGTTCTGCATAGTCCTTAACAATATTCTTATCAAAATATGGTTCTTCTTCTATGCGTCCTAAAATAGGCGCATTAGTTTTGGTTTTAATGATTGCCTCGGTTGTTTTATGCTCATCCCCGCTAAATAAAATGGCAACGTTAAAGCCTTTATCTTGTAATAAGTTTACTGTTAAAAGCGTATGGTTTATGCTTCCTAAATAATGTCTAGAAACTACTATCACTTTATAATTTGGTTGTATTATATCTAGTATGGTGTCTGTGTCGTTTAGTGGCACTAATATACCACCTGCGCCTTCAATAACTAATGTGTTTTTAGTTTTTGGCGCTTTTATTGTTTTGGTTTTAATATGTATTCCATCTATATCTGCTGCTGCATGTGGACTCATTGGTGTATTTAATGCATATGCATTATCGTGAAATTGCGATTTTGTGTTAGAGATTAATTGTTTTACTTTTTTAGTATCGCAATGGTCTAATTCTCCTGCTTGCACAGGTTTCCAATAATCGGCTTGTAGGGCTTCTGTTATAATAGCCGAAGCTACTGTTTTACCAACTTCGGTAGAGATGCCTGTTATAAAATAGGTATTCATTTAAAAAACGGTATTACATACATTACAGCGGTATTTCGTTTTTTCGAAAAACGGAAATAACATGTAAAAAATATTTTTTCTTGAGGGTTCTGCTATTAATATTTTGGTAGACTCGCAATTTTCGCATACAATAGCATTTCCATCTTTATCTTTTTCGTAAGCTCTAATTCTATTATAAATAGTTATGGCTTTGTTTAAATCGTCATTATGGACTAATAGTTTAACGCCTCCAATGGCTTGGCTTATTAAAGGGTCTGAGTCTATAGTTTTTTCATCGGCCAACATTACACGTATGTATTCTTCCTCTAATTTAGATTTTGTTATATGTGCTTCTGTAGAATACGGAAATGTTGCTAAAACTGTATAATGATCTACCATAGATAAAAATGATTTTTAAACAAAGGTACTAAGTAAGCTTAAAACCTCGGAGATTTCTTTTTTAGAATTATAAGCATGCAAGCAGAAACGAAGTCTTTCTTGCCCTTTTGGCACTGTTGGCGATAGTACGGGTTTAACACTAAATCCGTTGTGTTGAATAGTATTGGCAATTGTTTTTACAGTGTTATTACCAGAAATAATGCAGCATTGTATTGCCGAGTTACTTGTTATAAATATTTGCTGTAATTGGTTTTTTTCTATTTCACTATTAAAAAAATGAATGTTATGTTTTAATTGTGCTATAGCATCTGTTTGTAAAAGCTCTTTATATGCTGTTTTAATAGTTGCTACCGAGTGTGGTGGTAATCCTGTAGTGTATATAAAAGTGCGCGAAAAATTAATTAAGTAGTTTTTTAAAGCTGTGCTTCCTAAAACTGCTGCACCATGGCATCCCATAGCTTTCCCAAAGGTTACAATTCTTGCAAATACTAATTGCTCTATTGCTAAGTCTTGAACAAGGCCTACGCCATTAGTTCCAAATACACCAAGTGCATGTGCTTCGTCTATTATTAAGTGATAATTGTTTTCTGTACAAAAGGTGGCAAGCGCTTTCAAGTTAGGCGTATCTCCATCCATAGAAAACACAGATTCTGTAACAATGTAAATAGTTTGATAGGGCTCTGAAACGAGTTCAGAATGACGCTGTGCTAGTGTTTTTAAGTTGTTTAAATTATTATGTTTAAACTTATAACTTCTAGCTGTACTCATAGTAATACCATCACGAATGGAAGCATGAATATATTCGTCGTAAAAGATAATATCGCCGCGTTGTGGTACACTAGAAAAGAACCCTAGGTTAGCATCGTAACCCGAATTAAAGAGTAATGCATTTTCACTATTATGGTATTGAGATAATTGAGTTTCTACTATCTTGTATAATAAGTGATTTCCTGTTAATAAGCGTGAGCCTGTAGCACCGTTTTTAGTAAGGTTGTTTTCTGTTAAATACTGGTGCGTGTGTTTAAACAAATCTTCGTTTGCAGAAAACCCTAAATAGTCGTTAGATGAGAAATCTACCAAATCTTTTTGTGTACCCAGTTGTCGTAATGCATTACTTGCTTTACGGTTGTCTAGTTTTTGCTGTAGTTTTTTAGGAAAACTTTTCATATAACAAATATACAATTACTAAGTGTTCTTTTTACTCCTAACACTTTCAATAACTACTGTTGCTAAAATTAATAAACCGCCTAAAAAAGTATTCCAAGTTGGGATTTCTTTTAAAAAGAAATAGGCTAGTATTATAGCATATATGGGTTGCATACTACTAATAATACTTGCGGTACTTACCGAGAAGTATTTTAAGCTTTTTATAAATAAGGTATGCCCAATAGCTGTAGTTAATAATGCTAGTAGAATAACATAAGGAAATTGTGTGTGTATATTAGAACTTCCGTAGTAAAACAAAATAGGCAATAACGCAATACTAACTATTAATAATTGGTAAAACATAAGCATAGTGCCATTGTAATTTGGAACATGACTTTTTAGTATTAAGGTTCGTAAGGCATAAAGCAATGCCGATAGTATACCAAAAAGAATACCTTTTACGTATGTGTTTTGGTAGTTTAATTCTGGAACTAGTATATAGATACCTAATAATACAAGCAGCCCTAAAATAATATGAATAGGGTTTAGTTTGGTTTTAAAAAACAAAGGTTCTAACAATGCCGTTATTATTGGGAAGGTGTATAGCGATAAAATGCCTAGTGCTACGTTAGATAGTTTTAAGGCGTAAAAATAGGTAACCCAATGAGCTCCTAAAAACAATGCGCTTAGTATAAAACTTGGGGCGTCTTTTTTATTTAGTTTTATGTTTATTTTTTTGTATTTACAATAACCTAATAAAATAAGCATGGCTAAGGCCGCACGCCACCATACCGTTAGAGGTGGCGGCATGTCTATAAACTTACCTAATACGCCAGAAGTGCTTATAAATACGGTTGCTAGGCTTAGTTCTAGTAATTGTCTAAGGTGTTGGTTTTTCATTATATTGTTTGGCTTTTAGAGCGTCCTTGTCTATCCATTTAAAATCGTCTGGAACAGTGGCGTCTAATAAATCTATATTTAGTACTTCGGATAAATCGAAAGCTACAGATACGGCATCTTCAAAATTATCTCTAGAATATAATTCGAAATATTGATTTGTATCATACCAAAGATTAACTATAAAACACTCCCCATCTCTAGTAACTCTATTATAGAATACAGAAATATAATCGTAATTACGGATTGTTTGCCAGCGACCAAATTTTAAAAAACCAATTTCTGTAGTTGGTTTAAATCGGGATTGGCTTATATCTATATAAACTTTTTTGTGAGTACTAAGTATTACACCAGCAGCAGTAAGCATTATAATAGCAAACAGTTTATTTTCTACAAACTGTATTAGGTATGCTTCGCCTAGTTGAAAGTTTTTATAATCTCCAAAAATTAAATAAATAACAGTGGTAAATACTAATGCCGCGAGGACTAATTTCCAATAAGGTCTATTAGTTTCAGAAACGATTATGTTAGTGTCTTTCATTAGTCAAATATAAATAATTGTAAGACTACTTTTTTAATTTAACTGAAAGATATATTTATCTTATTTCAATAAAAAATTATTGTTTTTCAGTAATTTTTTATTATGTTTGTTATTGTTAAACAATAATAAATTAAGTTTTTTCATTATGAGAATTGCTAAGAGATTAAAGTTATTAATAGATATTTTTAGTATTGTATTTCTATTAATATTAGCTGGAATGATAGTAAATACTTTACTATTTTATTCTTCTGGAAACACATGGAATGGATTAAAAAATGGACCAAATATTGTTCGTTATTTTGGTGTAAATCATCTTTTGTTAATTATTAGTAATGTATTGTTAATGGTAGGTGTTTTATACTTGCGCAAGGCTATGAAAGCGATTTTAAATACAGACTATTTTTCTTTGGAGGTTACAAAAAATTTAAAAAGAACAGGAATAACATTTGTAATTACTGGTGTTACTTATATAATAATCCAGATTGTCTCTTTAACTGGTACTCCAGCATTATTAAGCATGAAATTTAGTTTAAAAACATTTCATGTAGATACATTAGAAGTACATGGTTTGTTTTTTATCATTTTAGGCATGTTTTTTATGCTTACTAGTTACATATTTACTCAAGCAAGACAGTATAAACAAGAAAATGATTTAACAATTTAATTATGAAAACAAAACAAATTTTAGAGCTATTAAAAATAGTTTCTTGGGTTATTTTTATAGGGCTTTGCATTAAGGTTGGTGCTATTATCATTTCGTTTATAATAAGTTTATTTGTAAATGCAGAAGCAGCAGGAAATTTATATCTGGGGTTAGATTTATCTCAACTTAAAGCTTACTCTAAGCTGTATTATATTTATATAGTTTCCTTGTTAATAACAATAGCTAGTTTAAAGGCGTATTTGTTTTATCTGGTTATTAAACTATTTAAAAATATTGATTTCGATAATCCTTTTGATGTAGTAGTAGGCAATATAATTTCTAAAATTAGTTACTATGCTGTTGTGGTAAGTGTTATTGCTATAATAGCGAATTCGTATAGCGATAGATTAATACAAAAAGGAGCCAGTTTCGATATAAATTGGGGAAGCAAAGCGTTTATTTTCATGGCAGGATTATTATTTATTGTAGCTGTTATTTTTAAACGCGGTATAGAGATACAATCTGAAAATAAACTAACAATATAACCATGAAAAATTTAAAAGAGATAGAGGTTTTTAAAATGATAATTAAACTTATGTTTTTTGTTTTTTTAGGAAGTTATTTTTTATTAATAATTAAAAACGTATTTGCTATAATGGAGAATGATATGTCTTATATAGGAGTATGCTCTAATCAAAACGTAACATCTATAGATGTTGGAATAATGATTGTAAAAATAATATCTAAAGGCTTATTCTTTTTTGGCTTTTATCACCTTATAAAAATCTTAAATTTTAAAGTTATAGACGGAAGTTTTACCAATGAGAAAATTAACTTGTTTAAAAAATCGGGAAATATACTTTTAATGTCGAGTATTGTAGGTAGTATTGTTGTTATTTTTAATGTATTTAAAAATGGATTGGATATTGTTTCAAACCTTAAACTAAATAATGACTTTTTATATAGTCTTTATTTTTCTACTATAATTGGCCTATTTTTAATAGTATTTAGTAAAATTTTAGAGCGCGCTAAAAGTTTAAAACAAGAAAATGAGTTAACAATATAAACTATGGCCATAATTGTAAATTTGGATGTTATGCTTGCCAAACGTAAAATGAAAAGCAAAGAATTGGCGGAGATTATAGGGATAACTACAGCTAATTTGTCTATACTAAAATCTGGTAAAGCAAAAGCAATTCGTTTTTCTACATTAGAAGCTATATGCAAAGCATTAGATTGCCAACCAAGTGATATTTTAGAATATGTTGAAGACTAATATTACATACCATAGAGTAAAAACAGAAAAAGAGTTAAACGCTATTTTAACACTCCAACAGGAGAATTTACCAGAATCACTTACAGATGGCGACAAGGTAAAAGAAGGTTTTGTATCTATAAAACATGACCTAGATATTTTAAAAAGAATGAACACTGCTTGTGCACATTGTATTGCTAAACAAGATGATAAAGTTGTAGGTTATGCCTTGTCTATGTTGCAAAGTTTTAAAACAGAAATTCCATTATTAATCCCTATGTTTAATGAAATAGATAAGGAATTATTAAAGCAAAATAAAACGCTTAGTTATATTGTTATGGGGCAAATATGTATAGATAAAAGCATGAGAGGTCAAGGTGTTTTTAGAGGCTTATATAATTATATGGCTCAGGAACTTAAAAGTAACTTTAATGCTATAATAACAGAAGTAGATGCTAAAAATATAAGATCATCTAATGCGCACAAAGCAGTTGGTTTCGAAATTTTAAAGGAATATGAGTCTAATAATAGAGTTTGGGAATTAATTATTTTGAATATTAAGTAACCAAAATCATTTTCTCGTATCTTTACAGTCTATGTTTGCACTTGTAGATTGTAATAATTTTTATGCTTCATGTGAACGTGCTTTTAACCCCAACTTACAAGGAAAACCAGTTGCTATTTTAAGTAATAATGATGGTTGTGTTATTTCACGAAGTGATGAAGCCAAAGCAGTTGGTTTACCAATGGGCGCGCCTATTTTTAAATGGGAAGCCTTTTGTAAAGCCAATAATATACATGTGCTATCCTCTAACTATCCTTTGTATGGAGATATGAGTAGTCGTGTTATGTCCATATTAAAACAATTTACACCAGATATAGAATTTTATAGTATAGACGAATCGTTTGTAGAGTTTAGAAACTTTAAAACCGATTTCGATTATAATGATTATGGCTTACAAATAAGAACCCGTGTTTTAAAATGGACAGGGATTCCAACCTCCGTAGGTATAGCACCAACAAAAGCACTATCTAAAATAGCTAATAAAATAGCAAGAAAATTTCCTAAAGAGACTAAAGGCGTCTATGTTATAGACTCTGAAGAAAAACGAATAAAAGCCTTAAAATGGATTAAAATTGAAGACGTTTGGGGTATTGGTAGACGCTTATCTAAACGTTTAAAGTTAAAAGGCTGCAAAACAGCTTTAGATTTTGTGCAATTACCTGATGCATGGGTAAAACAGAATTTTTCGGTTATAGAATCGCGCTTAAAACGTGACCTAGAAGGAGTTCCTACACTACAATTAGATGAGCATAAAGACCGAAAAATGATTGCCACTACACGTAGTTTTGAGTATACCTATTCGGATATAGATAATATAAAAGAACGCATCTCTACATTTGCCTCTAGTTGCGCAGAGAAACTTAGAAAACAAGATTCTAGTTGCTATGTTATTATAGTCTCGTTAAGTAGCGATAGACATAAAAAAGGAGCTGAGCAACACAGGGAAAGTACTAGTGTTAATTTAACATACCCTACAAACTCCTCGTTAATTATAAGTAATTATGCTATTAGCGCAGTAATGTCTATATTTAAAGAAGGAATAAAATACAAGCGAGCAGGTGTTATTGTAACAGGATTGGTACCTACAGATAATTATCAATTAAATATGTTTCATAACGAAAACCCGAAACATAAACCATTAATGGCCTCCATAGATAGTTTAAACACTAAATATGGCGATTATAAAATTAAATTAGGGAACCAAGATTTAAAACGCACCTGGAAAATGAGGCAAGAACGCTTGTCTCCAAGATATACCACTAATATTAACGATATTATAGTTGTAAAATGATAGTACATAAATCAGGAAGTTTAACCTTCTTTACACCAGAAACCGTAGACGATGCAGCTGCACAGTTTTTCGATACCGGGATTTCTGCAGGTTTCCCATCGCCAGCAGACGATTTTAAAGAGCAACGTTTATCTCTAGACGAAGAACTAGTAAAAAATAAAGAAGCTACTTTTTATGCTAGAGTTAGCGGACAATCTATGATTGGTGCTGGGCTAGAGGATAACGATTTGTTGGTGATAGATAGAAGTTTAGAGCCCGCAAATAATAAAATAGCAGTTTGTTTTTTAGATGGCGAATTTACAGTAAAACGACTGCGAGTAGATAATGATGAGGTTTGGTTACAACCAGAAAATCCTAATTACCCTATTATTAAAATTACCGAAGACAATAACTTTTTAATATGGGGTATTGTTACTAATGTTATTAAAAAAGTATAAACCACATGGCGTTTAATAATCCGCTGGTATTTTTTATTTGTTCTATCGGTGTTTTTAATGGTTTTTTAGCCAGTTTCTATTTCCTTTTTTTTAGTAAACAAAAACGTGTTCAAAATTTCTTTTTTGGCTTATTATTACTGTTTTTAAGTATACGAATAGGTAAATCTGTATATACTATTTTTACAGAACGAGAAGCACGAGATTTACTAATGCTTCAAATAGGTTTATCTGCCTGTTTTTTAATAGGAAGTGCATTATTTTACTATATAAAATCTTCTATAGAAAACACTAAAGTCATTCCGCGTGCATGGAAAATACACTTTGCAACAGCAACAATTGTAATTGTAACTATAGGTATTGTAAAACCTTATCGAATTAATCCAGAAGCATGGAGTAACTATATTGTTTACTCAATTTATGTTGTTTGGGGGCTTTATATATTAGGCTCGGGAGTATTGCTTAAAACGATTTTTAAAAAAGTAATGCATAAAACGCAGAAATGCACCACTTCAGAGCTTTGGTTAGTTGCTGTGTTTGTAGGAAATGTATTAATTTATTCTGCCTATATAATCGGTTACTTTTATTTGTACTTAATAGGAACAGTGACATTTTCTATTGTGTTTTATGCCTTATTAATTTTTTTACTATTTAAAAATAACAGAGAAAGTGTATTTCAAGATATTCCAGAAAAATATGCATTAAAAAAGATTGAAACGAATGAAGCAGAGCAGTTAAAAGTGAAGTTGCAAAAAGTAATGCAAGAACAACAATTCTATAAAAATACCGATGTTAAATTAAAAGATATTGCAGCGGTACTTAACATTACACCACATAAATTATCTCAATTTTTAAACGATAACTTAGGAAAAAGCTTTGCAATGTTTATAAATGAGCAACGTATTGAAGAAGCAAAGCAATTAATAAAAGAAAACAATCAATTTACGCTTGAAGCCATTGGATTTGAAGCAGGATTCTCTTCAAAATCAAATTTTTATGCCACCTTTAAAAAAGTTGTTGGGCAAACACCATCAGAATTTAAAAAACACTATTCGTAATAAATTAACTCCAAAATTATAATTCCGGACACTTCAATTATAAGCTAACACGCTAATTTTAGCTTGTTTTTTCATGTTTGTATTAAATGAAATTAAAATACATTAAATACAAATTCATCATGAAAAATTACATGCTATTATTAGCCCTACTATTCACTTTTCAATTTACAAAAGCACAGTCTGAATGTGTAAAAGTTGAAACGACTTTACAAAAATATATGGAAGGTAGTTCCTATAATAAGCTAGGCCTATTAGAAAGTGCTTTTACCGAAGATGCAACATTATATTTAACACTTAGAGACGGTAGTTTTAAATCAATAACACCAAAAGACTATGTAGGTTTCTTTAAAAATGGAGAAACAGGAAAATTTAATGGCCGTGAAGCGAAAGTATTAGCGATAGAAGTGATGAAAGATATTGCAACCGCGAAGGTTGAAATTGCCGGGCCTGAAAGACAATGGGTTTATATAGATTTATTCTTATTGAAGAAATTTGAAAACGGCTGGAAAATTATTAGTAAAACGGCAACACGAGTAGATAACGCTGCAAGTAACTAATTATGAAGCGTTTTTTAGTATTAATAATGTGTTGTTATATATTACCTATAACAGCACAAACGGCTACAATTAAATATGTAGATGCTACAGTAGAAATAGACGGGAACTTTAAAGAGCCAGTTTGGGAGCAATTACCAGAATATACAGGGTTTTACAATTATTTACCAACAGATATTGGCTTAGCCAAAAACCAAACCTCTGTAAAACTATTTCATAACAAAACAAACTTATATATAAGAGCCGTTTATAATGACACCACAGCAAAAACGCAAGTAAGTACGTTAAAAAGAGATGTCTCTATAGCATTTAGCGATGCTTTTGTAATAATTTTAGATACCCAAAACCAAGAACAAAATGGTTATTTTTTTGCAGTTAATGCTTTAGGAAATCTAACCGATGGGTTGGTTGGTAGAAACAATAGCAATTATAACCTTAGCTTTAGTTGGAATGCAACATGGCAAGCCAAAGCAGTTTTAAATGGTAACAAAAAACAATATGAAATAGCAATCCCTTTAAAAGCGCTAAACTTTAATAAGGATAATGCTGTCTTTGGTGTGCAGTTTTATGTAAGAGACATTAAAAATAACTCTTGGACAATTTTTAAAAATGTAAAGCGTAACTATGCTAATCTCGATTTAAGGTTTACCGAGAAGTTTATTGTTGAAAATTTACCAGAGAAAGCAAACTCTCGGTTTACTGTAACCCCTTCTTTAACCTCAAATTATCAAAATAACGTTACCGATAATGTTAAAGAAACAACATACAAACCCAGTTTAGATGTACAATATAACCTTACGTCTTCTTTAAAATTAGATGCTACAGTTAACCCTGATTTTTCACAAATAGATGTAGACCAACAAGTCACGAACTTAACACGGTTTTCTGTTTTTTTTCCAGAACAAAGAAATTTCTTTTTAGAAAATTCAGACTTGTTTTCTAATCTAGGAGTCAATGGAATTAATCCATTTTATTCAAGGCGAATAGGTGCGAGTTCAGACATTCAGTTCGGATTAAAACTATCAGGAAATTTAGCCTCAAAAACACGAATAGGCATTTTAAATGTACAATCTAGTAAAAATAAAGATATAGCATCTCAAAACTATGGAGTTATAGTAGGAGAGCAACAACTCTCTAAAAGCATTACAGCTACAGGATATTTAATAAACAGACAACAAACCAATGCCTTTAACTTTATAGATGATTATAATCGTGTTACGGGACTGAACCTTAATTACAAATCGAGTAATAATAAATGGATAGGTCTGGCTAATTTTGGGAAGAGTTTTAACGACGGAATATCTAATAAAAATACATTTTATAATGCAGGAATTTGGTTTAATAAAAGAGGATTCGAATGGAACGCAGGGGTTAAAACCATTGGACGTAATTTTATTACAGACATTGGGTTTACACCTAGATTATATAATTACGATGCTATAAATAATGTAACGGTTAGAGAGGGGTATACAGAAGTAAATACAGGTATCGAGTATCAAAAATTTTATGAAACCTCTAATACTTTAAATTCCTTTAGAATTTTAAACTATAGAAACAATACTTATTTCGATGAGCAAGGCAAATTAAACCAAACAGCGCACTTTTTAAATTCTGCCATATTTTTTAAAGATTTATCAGCGTTATATTATGTGTTTACCTACGATTATGTCGATTTAAAATATGGATTCGACCCCTTAAGAAATGGTAATGCATTACAACCAAGGAAGTATAATTATGGACTTTTAAAAGTAGGTTATAATTCTGCAAACAACCAAAAATTAAGGTATCGTTTTAATATTCAAAAAGGACAATATTTTAGTGGAAAAAGAACATCTGGAGGAATATATTTAAATTATCAATTACTACCATTTGCCAATTTAGAAGCCAGTTACGATATTAATAGAATAGATTTAAAAGAATTAGGCAAACAAACCTTTCATTTAATGCGCTTTACAGGAGAAGTCTTTTTTAATAACAGATTAAATTGGACTACTTATTTACAACACAACACCCAACGAAATAATTTTAATGTAAATAGTCGCTTACAATGGGAGTATAAACCGTTATCATATATTTATTTAGTATTAAGCGATAATTACAACAAAACAAATTCATTTAATAGAACAAATTGGGGACTAGCCTTTAAAATAAATTATAGATTAGACCTATAAAGCCCAAAAGTGCGAAGCTATGCTTCGCATTTTTTTTAACACAATTTTTAAAATTTAACCTATAAATAACGTTAAAATAAACAAGTTGAGTGTTTTTATAGTTTTTCGATAAAAGACGCAAAAACATAGGTTAAATTACAATTAGCTTAAATTTTTTTATTTAATTTCGTTACACCTAAAAAAGTATTAGAGTTGTTTTTGGAATTCACTTCTATACTTTTTTTAAAGGAAAGGAAATTGAATTTAAAGAGTATTCTTTTTAGTTTAGAGTACTAAAATTATAATTAAAGTAGTGACGTATAGCTTTTTTATATTTTATCTCTAAACAAAGATTTCTATTTTATTAATCCAAGTAGTTGTTGGAAAATGACTAGTTAAAATATTAGAAATTATGAAAGTAGTAAACTAATAAGTATTTTACTCACAACGATAAAGAACAAAAAACGTATTTTAATATGCTCTTTATCACCTAAGCTATTAATTAATATAAACCATATAAATAACAGGTAACTACAACCGTGTTCTATTAAAAATCTAACCCTAGGATTTTTAAACAATAACTTAAAACAAAACCCTATTAAAATAAAATACATTTAAGAGTAAGCGTCTTACAATTTGATGTGTTTAAAGCAAATCTGTGTATAGAAATTAACATCATTAACACGAGTTAATAACATACATGTGTGCTTATATGCCATATTTATAGCTAAATCAATAAAAAACAAAACCATAAAAATTCAGATCATGAGAATTTCAAAATCATTAAAGACTAAGAGAAAACGGAAACAAATGTTTAAGGCTATTTTTATAGCGCTTATATTTCCATTAAGTATTACAAGTTGTTATACCTATAAATGGACAAATACCAAAACAGTAGAAACGGCTGAAGCTCCAAAAGAAATAAAACAACTATTTAACGACCATAATAATAAACTAATTACAACAGGAATAAGCCCAAACTCTAATTATAAATATGATGCGTGGGAGAAAGATATGGCATTTAACAACAGTAATGTTTTAAACTTTAATACAATAACCCTGTCATTAAATGATGTTATGCCTAAAGGTCAAGTTTTAGTAGATATGGTATTCGAAGACGGTATAGGAAATAAAATAAAATTTAATGCCTTCGATTTAATGCGTGTTGTACCTACTTTAAACACTACTGGAGCACATTTATATCCAGAATTACTGCTTGAGGAATTTAATAGATTTGGAGTAGGGTTTAGAAAAGAGTTTAACGAGTTTAAAATAGAGAGATCAAAGCAAAATACAGATGAAGTTAATAAAGCACTAGACCGTGTGTATAGAGCAAGTATAACTAACGGTTGTCTAGATCCTGGTAAATGGGAAATAGTTTTAACCAGTGAGGATTATTCCGATTTTAATGCTAGAGTAAAGAATCCGGTAAACTATAATCAAAATAAAATTCTTGCACATAGCTGGTTTTTAATACCCAAAAATATATACAAAACACTGGTTGAACTAAAGAACCCTAATGTTAAGCTAAATGGATTCGATTTTGGAGATTTCGATTATAAAACATTATCTAACTTTTCAAAAGGTATTGAAATTGATTTCGAAAAACTACGCAAACCAATAAAAAAGTCTTGGGATACCAAGATGATTGAAGTAGGCCATGAAAGCAACAAACCTATAGCGTTGTTAGATATGGAAGAACACTATAAAATAGACTACGGTTTATTTGTTGGCTATGATGAAAATAGCTTAAGTAAAGAAACCTACAAATCTATTTTAAACCCAGAAAAGCAACCGCTACAATTTGCTCAGTTTAGAGATGAAGGGTTTTACTCACCAGAAACAGCTTTAACATTCGATATGAATTGGTTATCCCATTTAAATGAGATAACTATTAAAAGTGTTGATTTGCCCGAAACAGAATGCGTTGTAGAAATACAGGTTAAAGGAAAATGGTCTCCCTATACACTTACTATAGGAAACTTTGATTTGTCAACATTACAAGAACAAAAACTATATGGTTTGCATTTTGGCTTTAATACATACCCAAAAGGAAGACGATATAATCCAGCACAAGCAACCATTACTTTCGATGAAGATTTAATGCCTAAAGACTATGAAAGATATGTGTTGCTTACAGATTCTAAAACTGGGCATTGGGTGGATAATTTTCATAAAGGATTAGGTAAAGTTTACTTGTCCTTTGATACGTTAGAACGAGACGTTTTAAATATTCATCTAATCTCTTATGAGCGAATTGCTCCTCTATGGATGGGAAGAGTAAAACTTCCAAAAGAATTAAGAGAGCGAGTAAGAATCCGTAAACAACTTTACAACTACTAATTCAAAAGCATTTTCATCAATAGAATTAAAAAATAATGAACAATAAAACCATTATAACATTTGTCTGCTCATTACTTATAGGGTTACAAATAGCGCAATCTCAACAATCTCTTAAACGAGACAAACAACAAACGAATTTTCATTACTTACAAACGAATTTTCATTATGGATATATAAATGAAGGCAATATAGATTACTTAGATTTTTCAAATGTGGGACCTTCAAATAATATTACCTATCAATTTTTATCTAAAAATCAAAAACAGTTACAAAAAGGTTACGTTAAAAACATTGCTGTAAATAGCTTTAAAGCTAGGGTATCACTACAGTTTAATGGAGGATTAAGTGAGGACAATATTAGAGATGATATTTTTAGCTTTAAACCTCAAAATATTGGGGTGTCGTTTTCAACTAAATGGGATAGAACCTCTTTTTTTGTAGGCTATGGTCGTGTAAAATTTGGGCATAACCCAAAAATAGACCCAGTATCAGACTTTACAGCAAATGTTACTAGAAACGATATTGGGTTTAATCAAGATTTAGGCGTCTTTTTTAAATCTCCCATTTCGGCTAATTTAGATGGAGAAATAGGTGTATCTATTGGAGGAACGGTAAGTAAGTCTCTTTTAACCTATAATAGTACAATTGGAGAGTTCGATTATATTCACCTAGATTATAACGGCACTTGGTTAATTACAGGTAGAATAGGTTCACCAATGTTTAAACCATTTGAATATGGTATTGTGGGTATGTCTGGTAGATTAGATAATGGGAATAATGTTACAAGGCAAATTAATAGAGTAGGAGTAGATATTTTGAAAAAAATAGGGGAGTCATGGAAAATAGGAGCTTTGGCAGTAACAGGAAATACATTGTATAGCGATAATCGCTCAGATGAATGGAATTATAATTTACAAGGAAATATAGAATATTATTTAAAAGGAAATTATATTTTTAATGTATCTAATGGAGTCCTAATAAATAATTATAAAGATGATGCTATTGAAACAAGTATTAATGGACAACTTATTAATAGTTTCTCTTATGTTGCTTCACCGCATACTCGTTTTCGATTAAATCATTTTGTAAACTATTCTAAAACAAGCACAGCAGATTGGGGTGTAACATTTCAATTAATTACAGGTTTTGGACAGAGGTAATATACAATACAAATGTTATAATATTATAAAACACGAAGGCTTTACTTCGTGTTTTTTTATACAATGAAAAAAGGTTAATTTAGTAGTGTATTAAACTGAATAATAGATAGATATTAAATAAAATTAACCATGGCGCAACGCATAGAATCTGTAGATATATTAAGAGGAATTACTATTGCGGCAATGATTTTAGTTAACACTCCAGGAACTTGGAGTGCAGTTTATGCACCATTATTGCATGCCGATTGGCATGGGTTGACACCTACAGACCTAGTGTTTCCTTTCTTTTTATTTATTGTAGGTATTTCTATATATTTTGCATATAAAAACAAACCAAATGAATTTATTACATATCGTAAAATTGCTATAAGGAGCCTAAAATTAATTGGTTTAGGTTTATTTTTAGCATGGTTTTTACCTTATATTCCTTTTTTTGTTGATGTAGCAGATCTCAGATTTCTAGGTGTTTTACAGCGAATAGGTCTGGTTTTTTTCTTTTCGGCGATATTGTATCTTAATTGTAAATGGAAAGTGTTACTTGGTATAGCTATAATTATTGTAATTGGCTATTGGTTATTTTTGGGTTTTGTTCCTCTCCCTAATGGAGAATTTCCAACATTTAATAGAGCCCCTAATAACTGGGCTATGTATATAGATCTTAACTTACTTGAAAACCATATGTGGCAAAAAGATTACGACCCAGAAGGATTATTTAGTACAATTCCTGCCATTGCTACCTGTATCTCAGGAGTATTGATCGGGAAATTATTAGATGGTCTTAAAAACGTTAGTTTGTTATTTGTAGTAGCTATAATATTATTATGTTTAGGTTATTTACTTAATCTATGGTTTCCCATTAATAAAGCTATTTGGAGTAGTAGTTTTGTACTCGCAACAAGTGGTTGGGCAACGTTAATATTAGCTATTATTTATTATATAACAGATGTAAAGAAAGTAAAATTTGGAGCAATTTTTAAGTATATGGGGATGAATGCAATTACTATTTATTTTTTATCTAGTTTTATTTCTAAAGCATTTTATTTAACAAAAATAGGGGACGAAAATATTCATTCATGGATTTATAATACTGTATTTGTACATGACTTTTTTAGTCATAAATTATCCTCATTACTTTACGGGCTATCGGTTGTTTCTTTTTACCTATTACTTGGGTATGTAATGTATAGAAAGAAACTATTTATAAAAATATAATCTATTAATTTATTCTTAGATTTTACATAAAATAAAAAACGCGAAACTTAATTGTTTCGCGTTTTTTATTTTAAATATTATGAGTTATTTATAAAAGCTAATCTGCTAAAATAATAACTTTATTACCGTTCATTTCTAACGTTCCAGAGTTGATTTGAACTGTTAGTACTTTATCATCATCTGCATGAGGTACTACAAGTCCATGTAAATCGTCAAAAACTAAATGCGATTGCGTGTGTGTGTGAATTTGAATGCTTCCAGATTTTAAAAGAGACACTATAGGTGCGTGATTTTTCAGCATTTGAAATTCTCCATTTATTCCTGGAACAACAACAGAATCTACTTCGCTACTAAATATAGTAGCTTCTGGCGATACAATTTCTAAGTACATAGTTTTCTAGTTTTAAGCTTCAGCTAACATTTTCTCTCCAGCTTCAATAGCTTCTTCGATAGATCCTTTAAGGTTAAAAGCTGCTTCTGGTAAGTGATCTAATTCACCATCCATAATCATATTAAATCCTTTAATAGTTTCTTTAATATCTACTAAAACTCCTGGGATACCTGTAAACTGCTCTGCTACGTGGAATGGTTGAGATAAGAAACGTTGTACACGTCTTGCTCTACCTACAGCCATTTTATCTTCTTCAGATAATTCCTCCATACCTAAGATGGCGATAATATCTTGTAATTCTTTATAACGTTGTAATAACTCTTTTACTCTTTGTGCACAATCGTAGTGCTCATTTCCTAAAATATCTGCTGTTAGAATTCTTGAAGTAGAATCTAATGGGTCTACCGCTGGGTAAATACCAAGCTCAGCAATTTTACGAGATAATACTGTTGTTGCATCTAAGTGAGCAAATGTTGTTGCTGGTGCAGGATCCGTTAAATCATCTGCAGGTACGTATACCGCTTGTACAGATGTAATAGAACCTTTTTTAGTTGAAGTAATACGCTCTTGCATTGCACCCATTTCTGTTGCTAATGTAGGTTGGTAACCTACGGCAGAAGGCATACGTCCAAGTAAGGCAGATACCTCAGAACCAGCTTGTGTAAAACGGAAAATGTTATCTACGAAGAAAAGTACATCTTTTCCTTGTCCATCTCCAGCTCCATCACGGAAATATTCAGCAATTGTTAAACCAGATAAGGCAACACGTGCACGTGCTCCTGGTGGCTCATTCATTTGTCCGAATACGAAAGTTGCTTTAGAATCTTTCATGGCAGCTTTATCTACTTTTTGTAGATCCCATCCACCATCTTCCATAGAATGCATAAAGTCATCACCATACTTGATAATTCCTGACTCTAACATCTCACGAAGTAAATCGTTTCCTTCACGAGTTCTTTCTCCTACTCCTGCGAATACAGAAAGTCCACCGTGTCCTTTTGCAATATTGTTAATTAACTCCTGAATTAATACCGTTTTACCTACTCCAGCACCACCAAATAATCCAATTTTACCTCCTTTTGCATAAGGCTCAATTAAGTCAATTACTTTAATACCTGTAAATAAAACTTCTGTAGAAGTTGATAAATCTTCAAATTTAGGTGCGCTTCTGTGAATTGGTAATCCTGCATCACCCGCTTTAGGTAAGTCACCTAAACCATCGATAGCATCACCAATTACATTAAATAAACGTCCGTAAACGTCTCCTCCTATAGGCATTTGTATTGGAGCACCAGTAGCGTTAACTTCTGTACCTCTACTTAAACCATCAGATGAATCCATTGCTATAGTACGTACAGTATCTTCACCAATGTGAGATTGTACTTCTAGTACTAAAGTAGAACCATCAGGTCTATTTATTTCTAATGAATCGTAAATTTTTGGAAGTTCAGCACCTGCTCCGAATTCAACATCGATAACTGGACCTACTATTTGTGCAACTTTACCTGTAACTTTTGACATTACTTATCTATTTAATATTATGCAATTTAATTGATTGAAAACGCAATTTGTTTTCGCGTGCAAAGATAGTAGTTTTAATTTAATATTAAAGGGGTTTTTTAAAGCATTTTTAAGCATAAAAAAACGCCTTCAATTTGAAGGCGTTTTATACTGTTATTTATTAGGTAGTCTTATGGTAATAAAGGCGAATAATTTGTTGGATAATTAACCACTTTAAATAATGAATTTGATGCTTCAAAATTAGACCCATACGTTTTATCTATAGCTTTCATAAACTCATTAGCCATAATAGCATAACCTTGAGCTGTTAAGTGAATACCATCTAAACTTACTAAACCTCCAGTTACTAAATCTGTAGTTAAAATAAAGTCTCCGTTTTCAATACCTACTGTTGCAGCTTGCTGTAAAATTGCTTTAAAGTCTACAAAAGCTAAACCTGTAGCTTGTACTGTATCATCAATAGTTTGGTTATAAGCATCTGTTGCTGTTATTACTGCTAACTGCTCTTCTGGTGTTAATACAGATGCATCTCCTAATGGAGTCGCTGTACCTGCTCCTGTTGGTATAGCTGAAGATGTTGGTAATGTTATTAAATCATCTGCAGTTGCTTGTCTTAAGTTAATTAATTGAGGGTTTATGCCTGTTAAGTTTCTTAAGTCTTCATCTATAATTACTAGAGCATTATTATCTCCTGCACTAAATGTAATGGTTCTTTTCGCAATTTCTGCATCTGCCATTTCTTGTGTTAATGGTGTAGTAGCAACTAAAAATGCATAAGCTTGTACTATTCCTCCATTATAAAGTGCATATCCAGCGTTTAACTGTGCCGCAGTAGCTGCAGTTAAAGGTACTGGGTTGTGTGGTACTGTTGTAAAATATGGTAAATCTGTAATGTAAGGAATGTTAGCTAAAACACCTTGAGATCCATTTGCAGTTAATTGTGTTACAATACCATTAAATACTTGAGCAAAAACTGTTGGGTCTGTAATATCATTGTTACCATAAGTGGCAGGGTTAAAGTTACCTGTTTGGTCTTCACCAATACCTCCAGAGGTAGCATAAGATAATACATCGTTTCCTCCAATTTCTGATAATGTAAAGAATGTTGGAAGTTGTACCGCTGCATCTCCTAGTATTGTTGCTCCAGCAGATGTAGCAAAACGCCCAAAATATGGATTTAACGCTCCGTAGCCTGGCGTTACTAAATGAAAGCTTTTTGCACCAGGGACACCAGTATTATTAAATGTACTACCAAGGTTTACAGTAGCATCTGTTGTTATTGGTGGTGCCGGTGCTCCTAAATCTGCGAAAAATTCGTTTAATCGTTGTGGTCCAGATCCGTTAAATACTAATCTGTAAGGAATAATAGGCGTTGTACCTATTACCATTCCTCCTGTATTATCATTCATTAATGGCTGTGTAAAAGTACCGCCTCCAACTGTAGCAAATTTTTGTGATAATAAGTTAGGAAATGAGTTCTGTTGTGCTGCATTAAATAAAGCACCATCTGTAAAGCCTGCTGTAAAAGAAGCGCCTACTGCTACATAGTTAGAAAGTGTTGCACTACCCGCAGTTAAGGCTGGATATGTTGCTGCTGGTTCTGGTGCATCTATAAAATCTTCTTCGTCGTTACATGCTGTAAACCCTAAAGCAATTGCTAATAGGTATATATATTTTATCTTTTTCATTATTATAGATTGTTAATTGTTAATGAAACGTAGTATTGTGAACCAATAAATCCTGTACCAAAAGCAGTAAAGTATTCTTTACCAGTAATATTGGTAGCACCCGCTTTTATTATTGTTTTAATTGCTGGAACTCTATAGTTTATTTGAGCATCTAAAACATGGAACTCAGGTACAACACCTTCTCCAAAAGTTGCTTCCCAGAAGTAGTCATCGCTAAATCTGTAAGCTATATTAAATCCAAAGTTTTTAAATAATTCTGTATTACCAAAAGTAGCTTTAAACTTATGTTCTGGTGTATTAAAGTTTGTCATTAAATCTGGATCTGAAGATTGATCGAAATCTAACTTAGTATAAGTATAGTTACCGCTTAAATCAAAATTTCCAAATACTTTAGTAGATAAGCCTAAAGAGGCTCCGTATGAATTAATACTTGCAGCAGAGTTTGTGTATGTACTATATGTTTGGAAGTCATTATTTACTATTGCTGCTACAGATAATGTATTATCTCCAACTGTTCCGTAGAATGGAGAGATTACCACTTCTTGAGAAATGAAATCTTGGTAAGAGTTATAGTATGTACTAAAGTCTACAATAACTTTGTCATACTTTCCTCTATATCCTACTTCTACAGATGTTACTCGTTCTGGCTTTATAATATCTGGATTTGCAATTGCGCTAGGTGCTGCTAAAATAGCAGGGTTACCTGTTGCTGCAAATTCTTGTACAGCTGTAGCTGAATAAGAGTTGTTGTATGCAACAGCTCCAGTTTGTGTAACACTACTTGGTTGACCAAGTGTATTTTGGGCAACTGTACTAACTGGGAATGTTCTTACATATCTATCTAAGTTATTAGGTGCTGAACCAACTAAAATAGCGCGTCCTGCATCTAATCCAATAAATAAATCTTGTGTTGTTGGGTTTCTAAATCCTGTTTGTACAGAAGCTCTAATATTATGGTCTTTATTTAACGTTAAACCACCAGATAATCTTGGAGAGAAGAAACCGTCAAACAATTCTGATTTATCATAACGTCCAGAAGCCGTAATTTTTAATTCTTTACCATCAGATAATTCAAAGTTTTTTTGAATTTGAGTATAAATACCAGCTTCAGAGTACTTAATTTCTCCATTTCCATCTGTATAAATTGTTCCTCCAGAGTTTAAAGTATATTTTCTGTATGAACCACCAACTTGTATTTCTGCAAAGTCAATTAGGTGACTAAAGTTATAGTTAGCATCACTGTGGAAGTATTTAGACCTATCTTGAAATTTAGATCCTGTTGCTAAATCTGGATCATTTACACTTTTATTAAATGCTGCTTGAAATTCTGGAGTACCTGGTAAAAAACGACCAGTATCTGCTGCTGCTCTTGCCGCATCATGTTTTTCTTGCTCTGTTAAACCTAATGGGTTACCACTTAAGTTAATGCCCGCAAATGTGTTAATATAATCACCAAACCAATCTGCATCACTTTTCCAAGCTCTGTTAATATTAATACCAGTAAAAACCATGTCGTACGAATCACCAGCACTATCTGCTACTTCGTATGCTCTAGCAAAGAAGTTGTCGTTTTTAACTTCAAATTTATGTTGTTGTTGTGTAAAGTTTTTAATGTTATATCTGTTTGTCCCTTGGTATATAGTTGTACCTGTTCCTATTTTACCTACATAAGATATTTCTAAACTATTATCTGTTATTGGTCTTAAATAAAAGCCCCAATCAGCTTTAACACTTTCTGCATTATAGTTTGTTAAGTCACGTTCATTATAACCTGTTCTACTTACTACAACATCTGGTATAATACCTAAACCTGATGCTGAGCGTATATTTGTAGACACTTCGTCTCCATAAACATTAATTCCATCATAATTTGTATCTGCTCTTGTGCCTCCAGGAGTTGTTTTATCTACCTCACTTGTAGCTGCCCAATCGGTTCCTTTTAAGTAACCAAAGTTTACTTTAGCTGCAAAGTGGTCTGTAAATTTATGAGCCATTCTAATTCCTAGGTCTGTATAGTCATTATCTCCAGCTGCTTCTTGAGATGTAATCCCTCTTTTTATATAGCCACTAATACCTTCATGCTCGAAAGGATTTTTACTTCTCATAAATAAAATACCATTAAAAGCATTTGCTCCATATAGCGCAGATGATGCCCCAGGTAAAAGTTCTACACTTAATACATCTGTTTCAATCATACCGACTAAGTTTCCTAAGGGGAAGTTTACTGCTGGAGCAGAATTATCCATACCATCTACTAACTGCATAAAACGAGTGTTTGCAAATGTTGCAAAACCACGTGTGTTTATAGATTTAAAAGTTAAACTGTTTGTGTTTACATCCACACCTTTTAAGTTTTCTAATCCATCATAAAAATCTGCAGATGCTGTATTTTTTATTTCTTTAAGACCAAAACGCTCTACCGTTACTGGAGATTCAAAAATACGTTCTGGTGTTCTTGATGCAGAAATGACAACTTCATCTAGAATACTACCCTCTTTTAAAATGAAATTTAATACTTGGTTGTTAGTAGTAACTTCAATTGATTCTGTAGAGAAGCCTACACTACTAGCTTGAATTGTAAAAGGAGGATCTTGACTTACGGTTAGTTTAAAGTTACCATCAAAATCACTTGAAGTTCCCGAAGATGTGCCAACAGCAAATACGTTGACTCCTGGAATGGGTTGACTATTTTCGTCTACAACTGTTCCAGTAATTGTTGTTTGTGCATATGTAATACCACAAAAAAGCAACAATAAAATTGATAAGATTGTTCTCATTTCTTTAATTAGTTAATATTGGAAAGACCAATATACGTTTTTTAGTGAGATCATAAAAAAAAGTTAACAAAATTATGCGTGCATAGCAAAAAAACAGTTAAAAATGAATAAAAAAAGGCACTATTCTTAATAAATAGTGCCTTTTTTATGTTATTCGATAATGTTGTTTATTCTACAGTAACTGATTTTGCTCCAACGGGACAACACTCAGCACCTATCAAACCTATATACTCACTTAATTTGTCTGTAAGTTTATCATCATCTAATCTATGGACATCAACTTACAGTCCATATCAGCAAGAACTATTTGATATTATAAGTAAGTTTCATGAGAAAGATGGATTGAACTTTAAACAGATATCGGATTGGTTGATTGAGAACAACTATAAAACACCTAGAGGTAAGACGTTCACTCACACGCATTGTTGGAGTATTTATAAGAAGAAGAGCAAAAGCATTCAGAGGTTCAGTCGAGAGTTCGAACCTACAATAACTGATGTAAAGATTAATCAGATTTAATTAGGCAGAAAGTTTAGTTGTCATGGCATTCTTTACCTTATATATGTAGTTAGGTGAGCATTCAACGATTCGACTAATCTTTCTGATTCCTATATCTTCATTAAGTAAGGTCATTATCTTTTGCACTTTTGGTTTAGATAAGAAGGTCTCAACACTTTCTGTACTACCGATTTTGCGCCCTTTATATTTACCATCTAATTTTGCTCGTTCAATTCCTGCTAATGTTTTTTCTCTAGTTTGGTGATATTGGAACTCACTAATCGAGCTTAATATATTAATGAGCAAGTTAGACATCACGCTCTCTTTACCATCAATAAGAGTAGTAATGCCTTCATTTTGCGATGTAATAGGTACATTATAACTATGGATAGTTTTTATGGTGGTGAGTATATCATTAAGGTCTCGTCCAAGGCGGTCGATACGAAGGACTATCACTTGATTAATCTTACCGTTTGCAATATCCTCAATAAGTCGTTTACCACTTGGGCGTTCAAGGAATGGGATACGACCGCTGACACCTTTATCTTCATACACCTTCCAACCATCTTCGATTTTATCAATTTGAGTACCTATATTCTGAAGGTAATGGGAGGTTCTTAAGTAGTATCCAATATTGCTCATAAATGTTATTAATTTAGGTTATATTAAATAATAACACTAATATAGTGATAATTCCCTGACAAGTGTATGTTTACGGCAATTATCTTATCGTGATTATGTATATTGAATAGAGTAGACTTTAAATTAATAACATTAAGTCAATAATATTATTAAAATGCCACATTGCCACGTTACAGCCCAAAACTATTATTGATATTATATCTATTATATATTCTATAATAATTTTTAATTAAATAGTTTTATGTAAAAGTAATGGCAATGTGGCAAATAGATAATATAGTCTTTATTCATAGGCGTTTATGGATGCCATTAACGTGCCATCAACATGCCAAATACTCATAATATGCCATTAAAAACATAAAAACATGGAGTCGGTTTTAATATAATTTTCTATGATTCAATTTAAATCCATAATATGAAGCTCTTAAATATGGCTGAAGAACTAATTAGTGGCAATGTTGCCACCAAATCATGTGAGTTGATGGCAATCAATATCCAAAATTAAAAAGGATAGTTTTCTATAATGTTTA
>NZ_JBSHNT010000132.1:0-11688 GCF_053601615.1 Pontimicrobium sp. MEBiC06410 | reverse complement strand
TCAATCTTCAATTTGACTTGTTTAAGCTTTATGGCGAGGTCTTTTTTTAAAAGTTTATAAACCTGTTCAGAAGAAAACTCTTGTAATATATTCCGTGATTCAATTTCTACTAGACCTCTTTCAATAGTTGTCTTAGTTTTTTAATGTAATCTCTATAGAGATTTACGTAACATTTCTTTTACCATATTAAAAACCATTGTATTAAACTCCTCTTTAGCTTCTTCGTTGTCATTAATGACTTTATAAAAATCAAAATTTGTTGTTACGTGTTTCAGTAATTCGTCTTGAGCTAATTTATCACTTGTAATTCTTGCATTCTGTTCGTCAGAATGTTCGATGGAATTTAGCATATCTTTGTTTTTAGCCACTCCATTTACAACACTTTCAGCCATTTGTCTGACCTTATCAGCATCTTCAAATTCAGTTCCATAGCGGTCATTAAAAGTTTTAATAATATTAGATAATTGGTCAATTTCAGGGTCAGATGTTCCGCCTCTCATTTCTGTAGGAATAGGTTGTAAATCTTCTCCCTGTTCCATTGCTATATTTGTGGTGGCTTCCAACTGTAGGCGGTAACTATCCATATCTATATTATCTAAAACACCTTGTGAAAAATCAGGTTCAGCATCAGTTCCTAATTTGCTTTGTAAATGATTTAAGAAAATATACAGACGCTCTAAATATGCATTTTCAAAATCTACAATTTGAGATAAGAATATATACAAACGTACATAAGTCTTTACTTTTGCTCTAAAATCCGCTTGTTGCTCTTCTTCTAAATCTTCTCTAAAAACAACACTTGATTGGTCTAAAATGTCGTGTAACTGGTCTACTGTTACATTTGCTAATATTTTATTTGAAAACTTTTCTACTTGCTCTCTAGAATAGACTTGATAACTGTCTAAAGCATCTTGTAAGTCAAATAATTTATTTGGGTCTGTAGCCTCTCCTAAAATAGTATTTTCAAAATATGGTTTAAATGCTTTTTCTATATCCTCAGAAGAATTGGCAAAATCTAAAACAAAAGTATCTGTTTTTAACGGATGACTTCTATTTAGTCGGGATAAGGTCTGTACCGCATTTACACCACCTAATTTCTTATCTACATACATTGTATGAAGCAGTGGTTGGTCAAAACCTGTCTGAAACTTATTAGCTACTAATAAAAATTTGTATTCATCTTTTTCAAATTCTTCAGGTATGTTACCGCTTGGAAAACCATTTAAACTTGATTCAGTTTCTCCATCTATTTCCCCAGAAAAACCAATAATTGCTTTGTATGGACTATTAATAGATTTTAGATAAGCATCAAAAGCGTGTTTGTATTGTACCGCTTTAGCTCTGCTACTTGTAACCATCATAGCTTTTGCTTTGTTACCCATTTTATTCTTCTTAACTACATTATCTATAAAATGGTTAATCATTAAAATGGATTTCTTTTTGATAGCATGGTCATGACCTTCGACATAGGCTTTCAGTTTTTTTTGAGCCTTTTTCTTATCGTACTCTGGGTCGTCTTCTATCTTTTTCAGTAAAGCATAAAAGCTTTGGTATGTTGTATAATTAAGCAATACATCTTTAATAAAACCTTCTTCTATGGCTTGTTTCATTGAGTACAAATGAAATGCTTTGTATTTGGTTTTTCCATCCTGTTCAAATGGTTCGCCAAATAATTCTAAGGTTTTGTTTTTTGGCGTAGCTGTAAAAGCAAAATAACTTGCATTAGGTAAGAGTTTACGAGCTTTCACTATTGCCCTTATAAAATCTTCACCTGTTACTTCATTATCTTCTGTTTCATCATAGTTTTCTAAATCACTTTGAAGCTGTTCTTCGTCTGAAACTTTGGCTAGTGTTTCGTTTAATTTACGAGCCATTTGTCCACTTAAACTACTATGTGCTTCGTCTATAATGATTCCAAAATTATTGCTTGGTAAATCACCAATATCCTCGACAATATGGGGGAATTTTTGAATGGTAGTAATTATTATTTTTTTTCCTTCTTCTAAAGCAGTTTTTAATTGCTTACTTCCATCTGTAATAGCTTGTACAACACCTTTGACTTGTTGGTATTGTTTTATGTTCTCTCGTATTTGCTTATCTAAAACTCTTCGGTCTGTGATGACAATAACGGTATCAAAAATTGTTTTAGAACCTGATTTATCATGTAAACCAACCAGTTGGTGAGCCAACCAAGAAATGGAGTTGCTTTTACCTGAACCTGCCGAATGTTGTATCAAATATTTTTGACCTGCCCCTTTTTCTTGCGCATCTGCTAATAATCGGGAAACAGCGTTTAATTGATGAAAACGAGGAAATATAAGTTTTTTAGTTTTCTTTACTTTTTTCTTACCCTTAGCGTCTCTATACTCTTTGTCTTCTGTGATTAATTTAGTATAGTTTTGAAGGATATTGGTAAGAGTATCTTTAGTTAAAATCTCTTTCCACAGGTAATCTGTTTTTATACCACCATTAGGTTCATTTCCTGCTCCGTTTTTATTTCCTTTATTGAAAGGTAAAAAATAAGAGCTGTCGCCTTCTAGCTTTGTACACATCCATACTTCTTCTGTGTCTACAGCAAAATTAACAACCATCCTGCCTAAACGAAATAACTCTTCGTTTGGGTCACGGTCAGTTTTGTATTGTTTTATGGCATGTTTTACATTTTGATTGGTAAGCTCGTTTTTAAGCTCAAAGCTGATAATTGGCATACCATTAATAAACGTAACAATGTCTAAAGATTTTTTGTTTTTTGGCGAAAAATAGACTTGACGCATAACCGAAAAAATATTGGCTTGGTACAAGTCATTTGCTTTTTGGTTGTATACAGAAACTGGTTTGTCATAAAACAAGCGTAGCTTGGTATCTGTAAAGCCATCTACAATACCTTTACGCAAAACTTCTATAACGCCCTTTTGTTTTATTTGGTCGTTTAAACGCTTTACTATTTTTTGTTTGTAAAGGTCTTTATGGTAACGTTTTAATTTGTCTAATGCTTTGGCTTGTGTTTTTTCTAAAAACTGAAACAGCAAATCTTCATCAATACAATTGATATTATTGTAATTGCTGTTTGCTCTTTCTACATAGTTGTTGCTATTAACTAAATAATCAACAATATGCTTTTCAAAGCCATTTTCTTTTGTATTGGTGTTTTTACTCATAGTTAATTCAAATTGTGGTCATGAAAGTAATCATTTAGCAATACGATTATTTTTTCAAAATGTTCTTTTGCTTTTTCATCATTCCAAATATCTTCATTATATATTAAATCTGATTTTAAGCTATCTATACTTCCTTTTGCTTTTTTATTTTCAAACATACTGCGTTTAACACCATATGCTTTGTCACTGTATTCTGAATTTATACTTCTAGTAACCAGCACTAAATTGCCCATTGTATCTAAGGTTTCAATACAAACCTTGTCTCTAGGGTCTCTTGGGTTTTGCGGGCCTATATGTTCAATTGAGTTTCTTGCTGTCATTTTATAATTACTCCATTCATCTTCTTTATCCAATTGACCTCTATAATACCAGAGTATAAATTCTATTTTATAAAACCAATAGTGTGGAAAGCTAACTCCTGAATTATTTAAATTCTCCAGAGTACCGAAAACTGTTTCTGCATCACATTCTACATCTAAAAAAACTTCCATAGAATTAATAGTTCTTTCTGGTAAAGAAATATGCTCCGCATTTGAACTAAATAAGGTGTTGTCTAATTGTCTTAACCAGTAATAGGCATCATTAAATGATGGTTTTTCATCAATCATCCAATATAAAAAAGGTGTCAACCAGTATTGAGTCGTGTTTTGTTGAGAATGGTATAATATGCTTTGTAGCAATGCCATTCCGTTCAAACTGTCTTTATTCAATCTTCTCAAATAATAAGTCCAGCCTCCTTTTTTTTGGTTTTGTTTATAAATGTCCTTAATACCGTGTTCTTCTCTGTCTTCTGAAACAGTAATCCATTTTATTACATATCTGTCAAAGCTATATCTAACTTTAAACAAGGTTTTAAAGAATCTAACTACAAATTTTTCGTTGATAATTTCAGACTTCAAAAAGTGCTTATCAAAAGTTTCTAAAAGCTCTTTTTCATTGATACGTAAAATATCTTCTTCTTCATTTTCGAATAGAAAAATACGTAAAGTATGTAGCAAAAGTTGAGGAAAAGAGAGAATACTCCTTACTGGTTCAAACTCATCTTCATTTGATTCTGGATGATGAGTAATATTGTCTTTAATTGAAGTTGCAATATCCTCGTATTGTTCAGGATGTTCTAACACATCGCTTAGCATAAGAGTGGTTTGAGGATTTGAACTTTCGAATAAATTTAAAACATCATCAATATCAAATCCATTATGAAAAATATGCGCCACATCTTTTGATGAGCCAATTTCTAAGGCAATAAGACGCTCTAAATAATTATCCATTACTGAACATACTTGCCATAGTTTGGCATATTGATTCCTCTTTTCTACATTTTTAATGTAGTTAAGTAATCTAGCTTTAAGTATCTCGTGATGTGCCAACTGCTCACCTCTGTTGTTTAAGGCTTCAAACAGTTTGTTAAGGTCTGTAGTTTTTGGCACATCGGTTAATACCATTTTTACTTTTTCAAAAATATAATTTGAGAATTTTATTTTTTCTTCCTCATCTTTTAAGTGTTGTAAAATCAATTGGTTAATTTGATTTCGAGCTTTCCCTATTTTTAATAAATCAGAATAGTCTTTTGAATCATTTGATGAAGAATGTTCTGCATTACCTATATTATTGAAATAGTCTGTTACATTTTGACGTATGGCAAACTTTAACCTAAGTTCTCCATTTTTATAGGTGAATGGCTCAAGATTACCTCCTAATTCATTGGATAATAACCATAGTGTGGTAAATCGCTGCTGCCCATCTACCAGGTCATACAACTTGTCGCTGTTTTCATTATTTACAGTTATGACTCCACCTATGTAGTATATGTCCTTATCTGCTTTATATGCTGTAAGTAAATCTTCAAATAAGGTTTTTACTTGCTCCTCTGTCCAAACATACAATCGCTGATAGATAGGAATATTGAACTCAAATTCTTGAGCTACAATAGATTTTATATCTGTTAAATTTGATACTATGCTATCCATTGCTTTCGGCTCTTTACTTCAATTAATCTATTATCAACATCCTTATTATAATACTCACATAACCTTTCTATATATCGGTCTATTACATTGTTTTTTACTTCTTTTTTTCCATTTAAGAACCCATTATTGATATAGATGTTTTCAGTAGGTTTTGCTTGATTAATAAAACTAAACACTTCATTAGGCAAATAAGCACTGCATATGACATCCAATAAGCTATTAGACGCATTTTTTAAACTGTTTTTTATGGCTTCTTGACGCACATAATATTTCTCTAACCTAATGGCTCCCAAATAATAATCGAAATACTGTATGGCTTTAAAGAACTGTTCTTCCTTAAAATTGTCATAGTAGGCTACTAAACACATTTGCATATAATAACGTAAATACTCCGACATATCTTTGGTGTACAAAGCATTATAAAAAAGCAATGCTTTTTCTATTTCAAGAGACTTCTGTTCTTTGGTGTTAAAAAGAAAACGAAATATGGCGTGATACTTATCTGTATAATCAAAAAAGTTCTGTCCTTTATAGATGGGTTGCCTTATAGCAAAAGGATAGTCTTTTTTAGCTAAAGGTTTTTCTGCTGATACCAGTAGTACACCATTCTCTGTATATTCTAATTGGTGATAACGCATATTGTTATTATTAGGAAATAAACGAAAAGCGTTTTTAGTCTCTGTACTGTACGTGTTTTTTTGAAACTCTGTTAACACTTCCGTTTTATTGGGATACGGAAAATGCGATTGCCCTTTCCATTGTCTCACCTTAAACAATATTTCATTGAATAAATGTTTGAGGTCTAGCAAATGGTTATCTTCTTTTCTGGCTTTAAAGGTAATATCTTCCCAAGATTTTGCTTTTTGCTCTTGTAGTTTTTCGGGTAATGCTCTAAGATGATATGCTTTTAGATAATCATCTACGCCAAGACTAACACCTCTATTGTTTTGTGAATCGAAAAACGCAAAAGCATGGTCTTGATTATCACTTACAATTACCGTAAACTCTAGCTTGTGGAAAATTTCAGAATCCTTTAATTTTTCTAATCTAGCTATGGATTGCTTTGCAAAGTTTAAGTTTTTGGCAATGTTAAAACCTGAAACACTTTGATTGTATTGTACATTTTGCCCTTTTAGCAACGAGCCATATAGTTGGTAATAGATTAGTGCTAATGTTGTAAGTCTTTGTTGACCATCTATAATTTGAAAATTAGCATCTTTAGTATTGGCAAACAACAATACAGAACCCATATAATAGGTTTGTTTAGGACTTGAAGCAATGTATTCTTCCCAATCTTGTAACAACTCTTGTACTTTGGCAACATCCCAAGTATAAGAACGTTGATAATCTGGTACGACCAAATTTGGAAATCTCTCATACAAGTCAAAAAAACGGTATGTATTAACTTGTATCAAATTAATTAACTTCTTTTTTATAATTAGAAGCTTCCTCTGCTACCATTGCCAAAGGTGTTTCTTCTGTAGGTAGTTTAAAATCTCTTACATCTATTTTACCTGTAACCGCTTCTGCTATTAAAGCTGTTTTGTATTCTTCTACTAAAGTAATTTCTTTCTCTATTGTGGTTATAGTCTTGGTTACTGTGTTTAATTCACTTTGTATATATTCTGAAATTTTAATTTGTTCTTCAATTGGAGGAATAGATGTATATATTGTTTTTAAGTCATTAATGTTAAACCTAAAAACCTTTACACCTGTGGAATATTTACGAAGTTCTTTTGTGAATACTTTTGAAGAGTAATACAAATACTTTCCATCTATTTTTTTATTTGGTTTTAACAGCATTTGTTCTCCACCTAATAAACCTATATCAGTTCTATTGTAAAAAGCAGAATGTCCTAAATCTTCTATCGTTTCTGAAGTTGAAACAATAATTACATCTCCTTTGTTTACAACCTGTGAATCTTTATAAAACTCATCATTAACATAAAACTGAAAATTTTTATCAACTTCATCAATTTTATATGTTTTTCCATACTGCAAAGCAACATAGTTTCCATTACTCAATAATTCATCTTTTTTAAAACTTGAATTACCTCTTACAAAATTGGAAACACCAATTAGTTTGGTTGTTTTCCAATGTTCAGGGATTTCGCCCAACCATTCAATTCCTGAATCTTTCATTGGTACATTTGGGTTGATGCCTTTTGTAACTGCTTGGTTTATTATGGCTGCTTTTTGCTCGTTGAGTAACTCAATGAGCTGTTTTTTCTTGTTGATAAAACGGTTGATTTTCTCGGTTTTGTAGTCGAGAAAATTGGCTATTGTGGTTTGTTCTTGTTTTGGTGGAAGTGGCAAATAAGAATCTTTAAACTTTGAAGTATCAATATTTTGACCTTCTCTAATACCAGTTACCAAAAGGGTAAGACCACTTATATATCTTTTAGATTTTAAAAGGTATCTGTAGTATTTATGTACAACTTCCTCTTGTGGTTTTAAAATAGTATACGCTGGACTAATAATACCTCTATAATGAGCATATTCTATTCCTCCTTGAAAAGACCTCAAGCTAATAACAAAATCTCCTTTTTCAACTAATTTTAGTGTTTCAAAGTTTTTTGTAGCTGTAACTGTTGTATTACCATATAATGATTTTGGAATAACACCTTTCGTTTGTGTTGCAGCTAACAATTCTTCATTTGGAAAACCCTTTATTGAAGCCTCTATAAAAATTCGTTTTGATTTTACAACTTCCCAATGACTTGGAACATTTCTAAGCCATTCAACTTCTGAATCATAATATTCTGGATATTGCTTTAGTTTCTTCATTTACTCAACAATTTCCTTTAATAATCCATCTGTTTCAGCTTCTAAAGCAACAATTTCATTAGAAATATCTTCAAGACTTCTGAGGCTTTCATACTCATAAAAATATTTATTAAAAGCAATGTCATAACCCACTTTCATTTTCTTTTTGTCATACCAAGCATCAGGTGCAAATGGTATTACCTCTCGTTCAAAATATGTGTCAATGGCTTCAGTCATTGGTACATTTTCTGAATCTTTTAGGTCTTTATCAATTACATATTTTGTGTTCTCTACTCTTTTTTCGGGTTGAGTTTTATGTTTCCTATAATCATTTATATTTTTAAAGACTGGCTTAGCATCACTATTTGTTTCTGCAAATACAGACAAAACATCCCTAAGGGTTTTATTTATAAATCCTTCCTTTTTAGCTCCCAAATGATTAGAAAAATCAATTATAGATTTATTGAAATCTAAATGGATATCATCTCCAAAATAGTTTGCTATTTCTTCAATGTTAAAACCTGCAACATTCAATAAATCTTCTAAATAAGCTCCTTTGCCATTTTTTATTTTTTCTTTACAATTAGTAATAGCTAATTTTAATGGCTGTTGCGTTGTAATTTGGTAAAAGCCAAAATCCTCATTATCGAATATTTTAGAATATTCATTTTCTTCAAAACCAAAATAGATGTTTTGAATCTTTTCAATATGAGTAGAAGTCAATTCTACTTTTTTATCTCCAAGACCTTTTTTCATTTTCTTCGTAAAAATATCTTTAGAAGATGCATTTATCAATTGTACTTTGCCTTTTCGTTTGTCTTCTTTTACATTGCTTAAAATCCAGATATAGGTGGCAATACCTGTGTTATAAAACATATCGTTGGACAATTGTATAATGCATTCAAGTAAATCGTTTTCTAAAATGTATTGGCGTATGCCACTTTCACCACTCCCTGCATCGCCTGTAAATAGGGCAGAACCATTGTGTACAGAAGCAATACGGCTACCACCATCTTTTGGGTCTTTCATTTTAGAAAGCATATGTAGCATAAACATTAACTGTCCGTCATTGCTACGTGAAGTCAAACATGTTTCTTCGAGTTCGCCTTTAAAGTTTTTAATAGGTAGGTTAAAACGTCTGTCGTTTATTTCTACTTTTTTACCAGTGCCTACGTTTAAGTTTTCTATGTCTTGTTTCCAACTTGTTCCATAAGGTGGATTTGTTAACATAAAATTGAATTTCAGATTTGGGTCAAAACCATACTCACTCAATGTAGAGCCAAACTTTATTTTGTCTGGGTCTTCGTTTTTTAGCAACATATCAGATTTACAGGTGGCGTACATTTCACCCGTGTTTTCTTGACCGTATAAATGAAAAGTTGCTTTTGATTTTATTTCACCATCAGGATTGGTTGCATATTTTTTAGATTGTGTTAGCATTGCTCCAGAACCCGCACAAGGGTCGTATACTAAAAAGGTTCCGTTTTGTATTTGGTCTTTTACAGGCAAATACACCAAATGGGTCATTAATTCAATAATCTCTCTAGGTGTAAAGTGACGTCCAGCAGCAGCGTTTGTTTTTTCGTTGAATCTGCGAATTAAGTCCTCAAACATATAACCCATTGCCATAGGTGATATTTTTTCAGGGCGTAATTCTATTTTTGGATTACAGAATTTCTCAATAAGTGAAAAAGTAATACCACCATTTTCAAGTGTTTCTAATTGGTTTCTAAATTTGAATTTAGAAATGATGTCTTGTACGTTTTCCGAGAATCCGTTTAGATAGTCCTCAAAGTTGCTGTCAATGTTTTTTGGGTCGTCTAACAACTTTTTCATTGTGTATGGCGAAGTATTGTAAAATGCCAATCCAGAACCGTGTTCTTTACTTGTTAATAACCCTAGAAGATTATCTATTTTACTCTTAAATTCTTTATGCGTTTTAAGTACTTGGTCTTTGGTAGGCTCTAACGCCAAATCTAAACGCCTTAACACTGTCATCGGTAATATAACGTCTTGATATTGGTTTTCTAAATACTTATTGATTAAAACATCATCTGCTACTGTCCAGATGAAGTTTATAATAGGTTGTAGGCTTTGTGTATCTAAATTCATTTATTTTCTCTTAAAATCTCGTTTCTCAATTAGTTCTTTTGCCTCCATATTCAATATTTCAGCTATTTCAAACAGGACTTCAATACTCGGCTGTCTTTTGTTTCGAGCATACTCATTAATCGTGTTATAACTTTTACCCATCTTATTGGCAAGCCAAGTTTGACTAATTCCTTTGTCTTTAAGAACTTCCTTTATTCGGTTCATTTTAAACCATTTTTAAGTTATGCCTAATCTAGTAATTCTCATTGAAATATGATGGGATTTTACACTGTATTTTATTGAATTTAATATTTCGATTTTTTTTATAATCGTTATTTCATTTATTTTAGTGTTTCCAAATAGTTTAAACAAGGGTATTTAATGAAAGAAACACTACACATTTTAGTCAGAGTAAGCACGTCTGTTCAAGAGGAGGAAGGAACATCACTTAAAACACAAATGGATGTTGGAATAGACTTAGCTAAAAAACTAAATATGAACTATGTCATACATAACGAAGGTGGTACATCTTCTTCAAAAGACACCCTTGACAATCGACCAGTACTATTAATAGTTCTAAAACTGATTGATTCGAAAATTATAAAACATTTGTATGTGTGGAATACAGACCGATTATCTCGCAGTCAAATAACGTGGTATACCATAAGACAGAAGATGATTGCAAATGGAGTCATTCTTCATACATCAAATGGTGTACATAATACACAGGACTTTATGGAGAATATGATTCTTGGCATTCTTAGCGAAGTTTCAACTTACGACAATATGGTTAGGAAAGAGAGAAGCAGACTAGGTAAAATCGAAAAGGTAAAACTAAACTATTGGAGAGGAGGAGACTGTCCTTTTGGCTATAAGCTCAAGTGGGATGGAATTGGAAATCGATTAACAGAAAATGAGTCCGAAAGTAAATGGATTCGTATGATTTATAGTGAGTATTCTAAAGGAACATCTTTGAAAGAAATAAAATCAATACTTGAAGACAACAAGATTAAAACAAGAAGAGGGAATAAACTCTGGTCAATGGGTTCTCTCCAAGTTATTTTAAAGAATGAAATATATACTGGGCAACAAAAATTCACAGATAAAAAATCTAATACCACAATCACTAATGAAGTGCCACAACTTATTAGTTATACATTATGGGACGAAGTTCAATCTAGGAAAAAAGTAAAACTAGAACGTAAAAATCAAATTAACAGAACAACACGGTTTTACTTGTTTAGAGACTTTTTAGTTTGTGGTTGTGGAACACCAATGGGAGGTAGGACTAACGAAAAGAAATATATTCGCCAGTATTATTGTCCTCTAAGTGAGCGTAAATTTAATAATTCATATAAGCAGAATGTTGAATGCAATATGAAACGATGTTTAAACATACCTAATACTGATGGTATTTTATGGAATAAAATTATTGAAATTTTAACTAACACAGCTGAGATAAAGGATGTTTTAAAACAAAAAACACTTATCGGTAGTAGCTTTGATACTAATGAAGTCAAACGAGTGATAGAGTTAAACGAAGCTGAAATTTTAGAATTAACAAAAACTAAGACAACTATTGAAAGAGGTCTAGTAGAAATTGAATCACGGAATATATTACAAGAGTTTTCTTCTGAACAGGTTTATAAACTTTTAAAAAAAGACCTCGCCATAAAGCTTAAACAAGTCAAATTGAAGATTGA
>NZ_JBSHNT010000131.1:0-73866 GCF_053601615.1 Pontimicrobium sp. MEBiC06410 | reverse complement strand
TTCTGCGGTATAGGCTACTTGATTGGTGTACGGACTTGTTAAGGCATTGGCATCATTATCGGCATCGGCTTGATTGGCATGAAATGTAATGGTGACGTCTCCTGCTGTTTGACTGCCTAATACCGTAGCTTCTATGGCTGATAAATCAAAAGCCCACAGACCATCATTGTTGTCATCACAGATTAATTGATCTGGAACTGCATTGGCTGTTGGGACTTCATGAAAATCTAAAATAAATTCAACAGTAGAAATTAAAGCATTATTTGCATCAAAAGCTTGAGCAGTATATGTTGCATCTGGTGCTACAACATTATTTAAAATTGGTCCTGTTTCAGTAAGAGCTGTGCCATCTTGATCCCATGTATATGTAACAGCAGCAGTGGTAGTAGCATCTAAACTAACAGTTTCGTTATCACAAAAATTTAATGTATTTACTATTGAACAATCTGTAGAACCAGCTCCATTATTATTGGAATTAGTTTGCTCTAACTGGATAAACCCAGGGTTATTACTAAAATTAGTAATTAGTAGAATGTATATTTCTCCAGTCATTGCATTGTTTATGGTGAAGTTTTCAATGAAAGCTCCAGAATAACTACATGCTACAGTATTTGCGGCGGTTAATTGGCCACATACATTTGTATTATTAAAAGGACCGTATGTTATGAAGTCAACATCTATACCTGTACCATTAAAATCTGCTTGAGTGTTTTGAATGATATTAAATGTTAAAGTACCAGGGTCATCTATTTGAATAAAATACCAAGCTGGATTTGGTTGACTACCTAAGCAACCATAATTAGGACCAGGTTCTGCATTCCCTGCTCCAGATGTATTAGGGAAAACTAATGATGTATCTCCTGCACAAAAAGGGCTAGCATCTGCACATGTAGTACCTTGCGAAAAAGAGACATTTAAACTTAGTATGAATATGATGAATAAGAAATTATTTCGTAGTAATTTCATTTTTTAATGTTTAGAGGTTTATTTAAATCTGTAGCTTAATTCTGGTTGATGTTTTGATCTTAATTTAAGATAAGCTTCAAATTGTTCTTTAGATAATACTTTATGTATATCAAGTGTTTGTAACTTCAATTTAGTGTTGAAATCACTTGCTTTGATATTTTTATTGTATAATTCTTTTTGGTATTTACTAAAAATAGATTTTATTTTTTTCGATTGTCCATTATCTAATTTTAATTCAGTAGTGTATAATTTTGTGATTTTTTTTAAATCGGTTGTTTTGTCTTGTGCAAAAGCATTTAGTGAAACAACTAAAAAAGCTATAATAGTAATTTTTCTCATTAGAAATAGTTTTGTGATGTCATTCTATATTACATAAGAGTAATGTCTTAAATTATATATAATAAAAGAAAGGAGCAGAATAGACATATTTATATATTATATAACAACTATATAGAGTGAAACCCTACCTTGTTGTTATCTTTTTAAAGTGAAGTGATTCATAAAAACACGACCATCATCAAGAGTTACAGAAAACCAATAGTCACTATTGGGAAGAGGTTGGCCATTTAATGTTCCATCCCAACCTCGACTAGAAGCTTTTATTTGAGTAATTAGTTTACCATATCTATCAAATATGTAAATTTTAGAATTTGATTGAAATTCAGAAGACACTCCCTTTACTTGCCAATAGTCATTTACTTGGTCTCCGTTAGGAGTGAAATATATTGGGAAGTCAATAATTGAGAATGACTTTTGTACAACTCCGCAAGAGTTTTTATCATTAACATAGACAACATGAATACCTGGTTCTAAATTTTCGAAAATATTAGAGTCTTGGTATACACCATTTTCATTGTCTAATGTGTATTCATAATCTCCTAATCCAGATACATATATTGTAGCGCTGTTTCCTGTAGTACTTATATGATCTATAGTTGCAATGCTAGACGAATCTACATTAACGATTCTATCGGCATAACAACCTTCAGGGTTATTAGAGGTGATAGTATTTGTTTCGGTAATTCTAACAGTATAAGTGCCGGGTTCATCGACTATAATCTGAGGTGTTGTTTCATTAGATTCCAGCCATAGGAAGGCATAATTGTTAATTGGTAAAGGTAAATCTCCAACATCTATTGTAATATTAGAATTGTTAGTGTTTATATCTTCGCAAAAGAAAACATTTTCAACAGGTTCTATATCTGGAGGTGTGTTTAATATAATTTCAAAATTACTAATACTAAAACAATCGCTACCTCCAACATTTTCTAATCTAACATATATTGTTTGATTGGTTTGCGGTGTTGGATAAAAACTAGGGGAGACAATACCATTTTGTCTATTTGTAGCATCTAATTCATTTTCATAGAACGATAAAATGAAATTAGTGTCATTTAAAATATTATTAGGGATAACACTTGTTAGATCTGTAGTTGCATTATCATCAGATTGGCAGGTTGTTAAGTCATCTAAATCCATTACTGGTGGTTGACCAGAAATAGTTAGGGTTCTTAACACAAGTTGATTTTCTCCTTCTGCAACTATACTTATGGTAATATTATATGTCCCTGGTGCAGAAAAAACATGAGTTGGCGATATATTGTTTGATGTATTATTAGCTCCAGATGCCGGGTCTCCAAAATTCCATGTTATACTATCTATTGTTGTTGATGTGTCTATAGAGAATTCTGTAGAATCACCAAAACACGTATTATTAAATACGTTAGTAGCAAAAAAGTAAGATTGTATAAAGGGGGGTAAACCTAAGCGAGATGTTTCACCTCCTAAAAAGATAGTTTCAGATTCGTAATTTGCAGTTGTACCTATTTCATTTGGATCATTAATAACACATATAGAAGATTGTCCAAATTTTGCTATATACAATTTTCCATCTAAAGCTTGTTGAATAGCTCCTAATTGCCCATCTTCTTCAGCAATTATAATATCTGAATTAAGTATTTGAGCCTGTGTTGGTAAGGTTATGTTATATTGGTGGATTTTTGAAGTTTCCTGAACGTTATTATAATCAATAATTTCAGAAATATAGAGGAGTCTACTATCTGGGGAGAACTCGCAACCATAAGGGCCAACAGTGTTAGTCGCATAATTAGAAATAGTAATAGGGCTGGTAAGTTCTCCAGTTGTAGCATTAAAATCGAAAAGCTGCACTTCATTTCCATGAGACTTTGCACAAGCTACTTTTTCTCGATTAGGTGATGCTTTTAAATAACCTATTGAGCTATTGGTGTTTCCTCCATGTACTGAGCCTACAGAACTAATAACAGGTGTAGTGTTAAGCCCCGTATCACTTACTAAATAGGCTAAAAACTCATTATTTCCCCAACCATGTCCAATTACCCATATACTTTCGCCATCTGCGCTTTCTACTGCTGTTATTTTTTCAGTCGTAGGTGTTGCCAACGAAACATTTTTTGTGTTTGTAACACCACCTAAGCCGCCATCTAAAGTAATATCTATAATAGAGTATTGTAACCCAAATTCTCCTGCTCTTGCATCTACTGTAAAAATAAAGTAAATGGAGTTACTGCCTGGTTGTGGTATTATTATCGCAGATTGTGTGCTAGAGTCATCTCCATTTAATCCTGTTCCATTAAGCATAATTTGATGGTTTCGATTCCAAACAGTTATACCATCAGAATAAAACAATAGTTGGCCTTGCTTATTAGATATTGTTGAACACCCTTCTGTTGTAAATATTTGACTATTAAGTGCAGCGCTAGGAAAACCACTGTTAAAGTTTAATCCAGCATTTTCTCCAAAAAACCAAAAAGCAGTTTCATTTTGAGCTAAAAGTGTATGCGAGAACACAATGCTCAAAATGAAAAAAAGAGTTCTTATGGATTTGTAATTTAACATGTAATCTTAACGCTTTAAAGTGAAATGATTTTGATAAACGCGACCATCTTCTAAAGTTACAGAAAACCAATAATCACTTTGTGGTAAAGGTTTTCCTTTGTATGTTCCATCCCAACCTCTGCTTGATGCTTTAACTTGAGTAATTAATTTACCATAGCGGTCATAGATATAAATTTTAGAATTTTGTTGAAAATTGGGCGATATACCATATACTTGCCAAGTGTCATTTATGCTATCTCCATTTGGTGTAAAATATAAAGGAAATCCAATAACGGATATCATTTCTTCTGTAATCCCGCAATTGTTTTTTATATCTTTAATTAGTACTGAATATATGCCTGGAGAGACTTGTGTAAATACATTACTATCTTGATAAGGGGTAGTGTTACCATCCTCGTCTACTAATGCATATTGGTATTCTCCTTCTCCAGAGGCTATTACTGTAATTTGATTATTACCTAAACTACCATCTATAACTTGTATAGAATCTACTGTTGCAATATTTGAAGGGGATACTGTTACTGTTCTAGATTTAGAACATCCAGTTAAATTATCTGTAACTGTAACGGTGTATGTTCCAATTTCATTTACTAAAATTGATTCTGTGTTAGGGCCATTGGACCAATTGTAAGAATAATTATTAATGTTAGGAGATGGTATTCCAGAACTAATTGTTTGTTGAACAGGAAAGTCATTTAAGCAATATAAAATAGTTTCATCGTTTGCTACAGGAGGTAATGGATTTATAGTTAGTAATACTTCGTTAATACCATAACAGGCATTGTCATTTTCAACTCTAACATAAATGGTCTGGGAATAGGGTATAGTATTTTCATAGACCATATCTAATGGGGTCTGCTCTAGAAGAGCATCATTAAATGTTTCGTAATAGTTTATTGTTAAACCTGCTGGTAATCCATTTAAAATTTCTGCTGAGAAATCATTAAGGTTAAAAAAATGTTTACCATCTTCAGAGCCTAATTCATCGCAGACTTCTGGAGCAACATAATCGTTTATAGCTGTTGTACTTACTTCTAGCACAAGTTCACTATAATTAACACAGCCTGTTAGGTCATTAGTGACTTTAACATGGACTGTTTGAGGGTTCTGTGCGTTATTGTATGCAGTACTGTTTAATGGATTAGTATTTGTTTGTGCATCTGCTAATGATAAATAGAATGTTGTTGAACGATCTGGTGTACTACCTGTTAATACATCATTTGCTTCTGTTAAATTAAAAGTAGTAAACCCATCGACACTTCCATCTTCATCACATTGGTATAAGTCACTATTAAAAGCTTCGGGAATTGGATTTATTGTTAATGTTACTGGTCCTGTTGCAAAGCAGTTAGCATTACCATTATTTTCTATTCTAACAAAAATAGTTTCGTTAAAAGGGGTGATGTTAGTATATGTATTGGGTAATGGTGCATTACCATTGTTGGCATTATTTTGAGAACCGTGGTAAGATACAGTGTATTCATTAGCATCTTGAGTGCCCAAAACATCTAAGTTGAAATTAAGTAAATTAATCTCAGTTTGGCCATCCATAGCATTTGTATCCTCATCGCAAGCTTCTAAATTAGTAACATTAGCTACTGTAGGCGTATTAAAAACTTCTATTTGAAATGTAGTAATATCAAAGCAACGTCTGTAGCCAGAATTTTCAACTCTTACGTAAATTGTTTGCGGGTTGGATGTGTTTTCATAAAGTCCATTAATACTATTAATGCCTATTTCAGCATCAGACATTGTAGCATAATATTTAACATCGAAAGTATCGGGATCTTGACCATTAAGGACAGTACTATCTTGTGTACTAAAATCGAATTCAGATAAACCATCATTATCGTCATCACAAACATTTATATCGTTAGGCTGCGTTGCGGTTGGAATAACAAAGTAAGACACTTCTGCTAGACCTTCTAAATCTCCACAAAACCCATTATTTAATTGTATATCTACGGTATATACTCCTGGCCCATCAATTTCTAAATCGAAATCTGTTTCAGGTAAAAGGTTTCCATCCATATACCAAGTATAGGTAGCATTGGCTAAGTCTTCTGCCATTAAAGTATAAGTACTGCCTTCGCATAATGAAAGTTCTATAGTGTTTATACCATTTTGTATAATGTCTATTTGTTGAGAGAAAAAAGATTGAATAAAAGGAGGTAATCCTTGTCTGGATGGATTTGATAGCGCAATGCCTTGATGTATATAATTACAACCAATTCCAAGTGTATTGGGACTGTCTATAATGGCTAAAGAAGAAATTCCTTGATCGTAAGTGGCGCTTAATGCTCTATATATTTTTCCATTTGGCCCTAATTGTAAGCCGCCTCTATACAATTGCCTTTCGTCTATTACTATTTGGCTGTTAGAAATATTATTAGAGGTTAAGTCGTATTGTATTAGAGATGAACTGTGATTGGCTGGAATATTGTTTTGACTTGGGTCTGATTGGTTAAAATAATCATTAGAAGATGTAACATATAATAATTGACTATTTGGTGAGAATTCTACACCATAAGGGCGATTATTATTATCTGTAGAAATGGTTAAGGTCTCCATATTACTTACAGTACCTGTCGCATCATTAAAGTCTGCAATAAATAATCCAGAACCAGAATTTGCGCAGGCTAATTTTGTGCCGTTTGGAGAGAATTTTAAGTTTCCTCTAGAATCGCTAATCCCTAACCCGTTTATTGTTGAGACTACTGCTGTAGTATTTACACCAGCACTACTAACTTCAAAAGCATGAAACGAATTCATAAAACTAGAAGAAGACCCTGTTGTATTTGATAAAGTAATAACCCAAATATTTCCAGTTGTACAGTCTTTTAAGACTGCTGATATTTTTTCGGAACACTTATTTAGTAAATTAACGTTTTTTGTAGTTGTAATATCACCTAAACCTCCATCTAACGTCATATCTACCTCAGAATAATTTAGGCCTGTTTGATTTTGATTGGATCCAACAGTGAATACATAATAGATAGTAGAGTCCCCAGGTTTGGGAACTACTAATGCCGATTGTGAACTAGAGGGGTCTCCTAGTAATCCAAAACCATTTGGCATGACTTGATGATTGGCATTATAAAGAGTAGAGCCATCGGTGTATAATTGTAAATTACCATCTGTATCAGAAATAGTTGTACACCCTTCAACAGTAGATAAAGCTCCGTCGTTTAAAACTGTAACGACTCCTGTATCGATATTAAAATTAATACCAGCATTATCTCCAAAATACCAATTAGATGCTTCTTTCTGAGCAAAGACAGAAAAAGTACTTAAAAACAGAAGTGTAAATAATAGTTTTTTCATTTTTCAATAGCAATAGCTATCAAATATATTACATATTTTATACTTTTATGTTAAAAAGTGTAAAATATGATGAAAGTGTTGAATTATTCGACAATCTGTTTTTAAGCGAAGGGTTTTCTTTTCAAATTTAAAAAATACTATTTTATATCTTACGAATACGAACTATATCCATCCAACAAAGAAATACTCCCAATCTGTAGTAGAATCACATCTAACCAATTGACCATTTATGGTAACAAATCCTTTTATTACAACTCGCCACTCAAAACACTCTAAGCTAGTATCTCCATAGCTAGGATTATCAAAATTATATTGAAGAATTAATTCATCATCATTAACCATGTCAATTGGAAATTGGAATGTACCTACTTCATATTCACCATAGGGGCAAGGTGTATTAATATCTTGTTTAAGTTCAATCCATGCATTTAAACTAAAAGGAATTGGAGATTCTCCAATATCCCAATTAAAATGATAATAAATTTCATCTGGAGCATTGGGTAAAATTATATTCTCTTTGAACATTTCTACAGATAAATCAGTCAAACAAGAAATAGGAGTTGGCAGTTGTTTGTTTCTATCTTGAACTACTTCTTTTTTTTCTATGCCAAAATTATCAGTTTCAATACTTTCGGAATTACAAGAAGCGAAAATTACTATTGTTAAAAAATAGATTGCCTTTTTTTTCATCTTTTAATGTATTGTATGAATAATTGTTCCTGAAGGTCTTATAAATCTCGTGTTTTTAATAATCTATAAGAGAAGAATATAAAAATACTAGTCCATGCCAATACTATTAATATTTGATACCAGTGTACTGCATAATCAAAATTAAATTGTTCTCCTACTTGGTTTGCAATTTCCTTAACTGCTCCTAATCTAGAAAAAGGCTCTTTTATTAAGTTAGACATTGATTCTAGTGGGAAAAATTGTGTGATAGAACCAGCAATTTCTTTTGTGCTTTCAAATTGAAAAGTAAGTAAACCATAGGCTATTTTTTCTATAACATACCAAACAAATAGAAACCCTAATGCAAAAGCAGAACGCTTAATAAGTATTCCTAAAAACAAACAGAAAGAAAAGAAACCTATTAATTTTATAAAGAATGCTAATAAGTATTCTAAATCTGAAAACACATGGTAGGTTTCAGTAATACTAGAAAAACCATACCCTAAAAAGAGAGAGACAATAAATACAAAAAGAGTAGATATTAAAGCAAATACTGCTACTGTTATAAATTTTGAGGCAATAAACTCTTTTTTGCTTAATCCGTCTATTAAGTTTTGTTTAATGGTTTTATTACTATACTCATTAGCCATCATAGATACTATAACTATGGCTAAAAAGAATTTAAGTGAGGCAGCAATATAAGTATTAAAGTGCCAGATATATGGGAAATTAAAAATTCCTTGTTCTGCTAAGTGAAATTTAATTGGCCCAATGTCGAATTTTATAGCAGCAATTAAGGCTATACAAGTTAAAAGGATAAAATAGGCAAGAATTAATACCTTACTGGCTCTATTATTCCAAAGTTTTATGAATTCTATATTTAAAAGTCGTAACATTATTTTGATTGGTTTTTTGAGATTGATGATTCTTATTTGTTGTCTGTAAGTTGAAGAAATTGTTCTTCTAAACTTTCTTTACGCATTACTAGGTGTGATAAATAAATGCCCTTATCTACTAGTTGTTTATTAAACTCTGAAGCAGACATAGGTTCACTTAAAAACGCTGTAATTAAATCACCTTCTGTTTTAGTATCCTTTATAGCTGGATGTGTATTTAAAAATGCAGTTAGTTTAGATGGTGCATCACATTTTAACTCAAAGAAACCATTACTGGAAATCATTTCGTCTACACGACCAGAGTATAATTTTTCTCCTTTTCTAAGTACAACAACATGAGAGCATACTTTTTCTACTTCATCTAAAAGGTGAGAGGCTAAAAGTATGGTTGTACCATTGCTAGCAATTTCGCGTATAATTTCTCTAATTTGGTGTATTCCTTGTGGGTCTAAACCATTAGTTGGTTCATCTAGTATTAGTATTTCTGGATCGTTTAATAAGGCAGAAGCAATAGCTAATCGCTGCTTCATACCTAAAGAGAATGTTTTGAATTTACTGTCTTTTCTTTCTAATAAACCAACAACGTCTAGTTTTTCGTTTATTTTAGAATCGTCAATGCCTTTTATTTTACAGACTAGCTTTAAGTTCTTATAAGCTGTCATGTATGGGTAAAAGTTTGGACGCTCAATTATTGCTCCAACCTTCTTTAAAGCATCATGTGTAGTGGTGTTTCCTTCAAACCATTGGAATTCGCCAGAAGTTCTATTTACTACATTTAATGCAATACCTAATGTTGTCGATTTTCCACTTCCGTTGGGTCCCAAAATGCCATAAACATTGCCTTTTTGTATAGTGAATGATAAATCTTTTACAGCAGTAAGATAGCCGTATTTTTTTGTTAGGTTTTTAATTTTTAGAATGGTTTCCAAGATGTAAGAGTTTTTTGATTGATTTTAAAGTAAGACGACTAATGTTAATTTTTGTTACAATTTATAAATAAAAAAATGCATTCTTTATGGAGAATGCATTTTTTTATTTTTGGTATTTAGTGACTTTTATTAATTCCAATTCTCATTAAAATCTAGATTGTCATAATCATCAATATTAAAGTCGTCATCCAAATCTTCGTCACTTTGTGCTTCAAACAGTTTTTCTGGAGCACTATCTGGTACTTGTCCTTGTACAAACATTAAATTGGGGTAATCTACTCCTTCATTTTCTTCTGCTATTTCTGCCAGTTCAACAAAGAAAGTCCACATGTTTAAAAAGTCGTAAACATAGATTAGTTTAGTTTGCGCTTCGTGTACAGTATCATCTAGAGCAGTTTCATTCATTAAGCGTACTTGGTTTCCTGTTTCGCTCATATCGAACAGGGAAATTTCTTCGCCTTGGTTCCACTCGTCGTCGCTAATATAAAAAGAAGCCATTTCTGTGCCATCAAAACCAAAAGACTGTGTTATAATGTTATGTAGGTCTTCTAGCGTATCCGTTTCGCGTATTTCTAAATCGCGAAAAATATCTTCATCTGTGTCGTTGTCAAGGATGACTCTAAATCTATAAATCATTGTGGAAAATTAAGATTGCAAAGATAAAGGTTTTTCAATTATTTACTAAAACGATGTAAAGTAAATGTCATGGCACTTAATAAGAAAAAAGCTCCAACTTGGTGTGCTACTCCTAACCAAACTGGTACGGCCAATATTAAAGTTAAAACGCCTAATAAAAATTGAATTCCAACAAGGATTAATAAACTATTAACGCCTTTAACTTGAAATCTTGTTAAGGTCTCTTTTTTTGTTTTATACCATATAAAACCTATTAAAAGCACAACAATATATGCTAACATCCTATGAGTAAATTGTACACCACTACGACCTTCTATAAAGTTTTTATATACTGGTGTTTGTTCTATATATACCGTTTCGTGTATAAATTTACCTTCACTCATCATTGGCCAATGATTATGAATAAAACCAGCATCTAAACCAGCAACAAAAGCTCCGTAAATGATTTGTAATAGGAGTACTATTAACCCAACACGAATAATAGTTCTAAGTTTTTTATTGACTTCTTTTTTATTAGGAAATATTAAATCTAACGCAACCCAGAAAGTATAAGCAAAGGTAATAAAGGCCGTTGTTAAATGTGCTGCTAAACGAAAGTGACTTACATCGGGTCTATCTACCAATCCGCTCTTTACCATATACCAACCCAAAAAACCTTGAAATGCACCTAGACATAATAATATTATAGATTTTTTTATTGTTGCTTTTGTGAGTTGTTTTTTTATTAAAAAATATAAAAAAGGGAGAAAAAATACCAAGCCGATAAAACGACCAATAACACGGTGTAGCCATTCCCAAAAGTAGATGTCTTTAAAATCTTGTAGCGTAAAGTTATTATTTAGTTTTTGGTATTCTGGGTATTGCTTGTATAAATCGAAAGCAGCATTCCATTCTACTTCATTCATTGGAGGAATAGTACCAGAAATTAGTTTATAATTAGATATAGATAAGCCAGAGTGTGTTAATCTTGTAATTCCGCCTACAACGACCATTATAAAGATTAATAAACAACCTGTTAGTAACCAGTATATTACTCTTTTATTGTCTTTTTTCATAGTTATTACTCTTTTTCCAAATCTTTAATTATTAATTTTTAAACCCAAAGATTTTCCTTTTTCTAACATTAAATTAAAGGCCGCTTCGTGTTCGTTAGGTATTTCACCTTCTAAAATAGCTTCTTTAATAGCTTCCTTAATAATTCCTATTTCTCTGGATGGCTTTAAATTAAAGGCTTTCATTATTTCTTCTCCTGTTACTGGTGGTTGGAAATTACGGATACTATCTTTAGCTTCTACTTCTATAATTTTTTCTCGAACAATTTTAAAATTGTTATGATACTTTTTAAATTTTTTAGGGTTTTTAGTAGTAATATCAGCCTCACAAAGTGTCATTAAATCATCAACATAATCTCCTGCGTCAAAAACGAGTCTACGCACAGCAGAATCTGTTACTGTATCTTGAGCTAAAACAATTGGTCTAGAACTCATAAAGACTAGTTTTTGTACAAACTTCATCTTTTCATTTAGAGGCATTTTTAAACGTTTAAATAAATGGTATACCATTTTAGATCCTTCAAATTCATGAGCATGAAATGTCCAACCCACTTTTTTGCTAAAACGTTTTGTTGGGGCTTTTCCTATATCGTGTAATAAAGCAGCCCAACGTAACCAAACATCATCTGTATGCTTAGAAATATTGTCTACAACTTCTAGTGTATGGTAAAAGTTATCTTTGTGCTTTTGTCCCTCTACTTCATCGATGCCTTTTAAGGCTGTTAACTCAGGTAAAATATGCTGTAATAGTCCTGTCTGCTCCAATAATAGAAATCCAACAGAAGGTGTTTTGCTACTTAAAATTTTATTTAATTCAACAACAATCCGCTCTTTGGTAATAATTTTTATACGCTCGTTATTTCTTGTAATGGCATCTAACGATTCTTTTTCTATCGTAAACCCTAGTTGCGTAGCAAAACGAATACCTCGCATCATACGTAAAGGGTCGTCACTAAAAGTAATATCTGGATTTAAAGGCGTACGTATAATTTTATTTTTTAAATCTTCAATACCGTTAAATGGGTCTAATAAATCACCAAAGTTTGCTTTAGATAAATCTAGAGCTAGAGCATTAATACTAAAATCGCGGCGGTCTTGATCGTCTTGTAATGTACCGTTTTCAACAACGGGATTTCTACTGTTTTCTGTGTAGGATTCTTTTCTAGCGCCTACAAATTCAATTTCTACATCATTGTAACGTAGCATTGCTGTTCCATAGGTTTTAAAAATCTGAACTTTAGGTTTATTAGGTAGGTTTTTAGCAACTTGTTTCGCTAACGCAATACCACTACCAACAGCAACAACATCTATGTCTTTTGCATCTCCTCGTTGTAGCAAATAATCTCTAACAAATCCACCGATAACATAGCAATCTAAAGAGAGTTCTGCTGCAGATTTTGAAATAATTTGAAATATATTGTTTTGAAGGGCGTTTTTGTAATTCATTATATACTTTACTCGCGAATTATTTTTATACCACTATTATTACTTATTTTAATAATAGTTGAAGGTATGGCTGTACTTCCTTTTTCGCTAGGCAAATTTACGACATAATCTACACCTTTTAAAATAGCTTCATCTATTTCTTTAAAGGATTTAGGAGTTGGTTCTCCAGCAATATTAGCTGATGTAGAAACAAGAGGCCTGCCTAATTTTCGTATTAATCGTTGACAAAATTCATGATCTACAATTCGTATAGCTAAAGTATCATCGTTAGCGATTAGGTTTTCTGCCACTCCCGCAGGGTTATCGTATATAATTGTTGTAGGTTTTACTGCTAATTCTATAATGTTATATGCAACATTTGGTACATTGTCTACATGCCTTTCTAGCATACTATAATTGTTAACTAAACAAATCATGGTTTTAGATTCTGCCCGTTGTTTTAGTTTATATATTTTTCTTACAGCCTCTGCATTAGTTGCATCACAACCAATACCCCAAACTGTATCTGTAGGGTAAAGAATAATACCTCCTTTTTTTAATATTTCGAAAACTTTAAAAACTTCTTCTTTCATTGTTTTAATATTCAATTATGCTTTACTGTGTAATAAATGTTGGTTTTTGCAATTGTTTTTATATGTGTTTAACTGTAAAAGCGTTTCATTGTATTAATAAACGCAGCGCTTCCACTTTGGTTGATTATGTGGTTTCTAATTTTTTCAGGATTAAAATTGTACTCCTTATTTTTTATTTTCAACAAACTTTCACCAATAGATTGAGCATCTTTAAGAGGTATTAAAATACCGGTTTCTGGAGTTATAGAATCTTCAACACCTCCGCTTTTTGTTGCTATTACAGGTTTTCCGCAAAGCATAGCCTCACGAACAGCAACACCATACGTTTCGGCAACACTTGTAGATACAAAAACATCGCAAGCTTGTAGTTTTGTATTTATGTCTTCTCGACTTAGTTGAGGTAAAAATGTACACTTATCATACACATTATATTTTTTTGCTTGAAGTTCAAAATGAGAGCTGTTAGCTTTAGAAATATCATCGAAGGCATCGTTTCCAATAATTATAGCTTCAAAATCTGACTTGCATAGCGTTTGAAAAATCTCTAAGCTTTTAAAAAAAGTTTCAGAGTCTTTTATTAGCCCAGGATAGGTAATGGTTGTTATAGTGAATTTTTTATTAGCTGTGTTTGTACTTATTTTAAACTTTTTTTCATCCATTAAATTCCATATAATTTCTGGGTTACAATCAATTTGATTCATTAATATGCAACGTTTTTGGTGATAGCTTACCGCTCCAGTTTTATAGGCATTTTCTAAAGCTTTTTTCATGCCCTTTTGCACCTTGATGTTATAATGATTTAATAAAAACACTTGATGTTCAATAATTACAAATGGGAGATTATTAATTACAGATAGGGCATGCGCATAAATACCTCCATTAGCGCTACACTGAGCATGAATAAGTTCTGGCTGCCAATGTGTAGTTATAGCTTTAAAAGCTTTTTGATATTTACGTTTGCTCTTTTTAAGTTTTAGTTTTGCAGAGGTTTTTTTATAATGTAAAATCGGAAAGGCATAGGCTGTAGGTGTTTGTTTTAAATAGCTTGTATTTAGGGTGTTACTTTTTTTTAATAAGTTTATGAAGCTTTTTTTTAAATAGAGAAATAACCCAACTTCTTTTTCTATACCATATAGTACTTTAATATCAAACCCATTATTATTTAATAAACTTGCCTGCTCCCTAAAAAAAGAGCCAACAAGCTCATTATCCTTGTTTGGATACCAAGAAGGAATGATAAGTATTTTTTTTCTCATATTTAGAACTATTATAGTGTAAAATTATGCATTTTAGAGTTTAACTTTCTCAATTATAAATTATTTATTTTTTTAGTAATTATAGGCTTAAGTTTTTTATTTTTGTTAGTTATGATAAACGTAACGCAAACCTTTTTACCACCAATAGAGGAATTTGAAGGGATTTTAAAACGAGCTTGGGATAAAAAGTGGATGACTAATAGAGGGGAGTTGCTTCTGGAGTTAGAAGATAAGCTATCAAAATATTTAAAAGTCTCTAATTTTTTTATAACAACCAATGGTACTTTGCCTTTGCAAATAGCCTTAAAGTCGTTAGGTATAACAAAAGAAGTTATTACAACACCTTTTAGTTATGTAGCTACTACATCTGCAATTGTTTGGGAGAAATGTACTCCTGTTTTTGTAGATATTGAACAAGATATGTTAACTATTGATCCTGCTAAAATTGAAGCAGCCATAACTGAGCATACAGAAGCTATTTTAGCAACACATGTATTTGGGAACCCTTGCGATATTGAAGCTATAGAAACGATTGCAAGAAAACATAACCTTAAAGTTATTTATGATGCAGCACATTGCTTTGCTGTAAACTATAAAGGTAAATCTATATTCTCGTATGGAGATGTTATAACGACTAGTTTTCATGCTACTAAATTATTTCATACTGGAGAAGGTGGTGCTATTTTTATTCCTAATGAAACATTATATAAAAAATGTTATTACCATCATAATTTTGGACATAACGGACCTTTGGAATATTACGGGTTAGGAATTAATGCGAAAGCTTCAGAAATGCAAGCTGCAGTTGGTTTAAGCGTTCTACCATATATTGATGAAATTATTGAGAAAAGAAAAACATTAACATTGCTCTACGAGGAGTTATTAGAAAATAATTCTAATTTAAAATTTCCTCGTTTTAGGCCTCAAACAGATAGAAACTACTCTTATATGCCTGTTATTTTTGAAAATAAGCAGTATTTAGAGGCCGTCTTAGAAAAGTTAAAGTTATTAGAGATTTTTCCAAGGCGCTATTTCTATCCGTCATTGAATAAACTTCCATATTTGGAGAACTCTGTTAGTATGCCAATTTCTGAATCTATTTGTGACTGCATTTTATGTTTGCCTCTTTTTTATGAGTTAGAAAAAGAAGATGTAATTAAAATATGTAACTTAATTAATACATTATAATGGTAGTTATAGGTGCTAAAGGTCATGCTAAAGAAGTACTGCAAATACTGCATGAGCAGTTTGTTACCCCTCTTGTTTTTTTTGATAATGTTTCAGGCAATGAAATGCAAAACATGCTTTATGACGAATTTAAAATAATTACCAACTTCCAAGATTTAAAACACCACTTTGAAACTGTTAATCCTGTATTTTGTACAGGAATTGGTACCACAACAATAAAAGAAAATTTAGTAAATAAAATAGAAGCATTAGGAGGTGATTTTAAAACGATAATAGCATCTAATGCAAATGTTGGTAAGTTTAATGTATCTATTGGGCAAGGGTGTAATATTATGCAACGTGTATTTATTAGTAATTCTGTAAGTATAGGCAAAGGGTGTTTAATTAATTTTGATGTAGCATTGCATCATGATGTAACTATAGGCCATTTCTGCGAAATATCTCCAAGAGCAACCGTTTTAGGGCGATGTAAAATAGGTAACTACGTTTCTGTAGGAGCAAATAGTACTATTCTACCAGATGTAGTAATTGGTGATTATGCTATAATTGGGGCTGGAGCAGTAGTAACAAAGAATGTAGCGGCAAATACAACAGTTAAAGGTATACCTGCAAAATAAATTTTAAAAATAAAAGATGTCTAAACCATTAGTTTCAATAGCCGTATTAACATATAATCATCAAAAATTTATAGCACAAGCTATAGATAGCTTTTTGGCTCAAGAAACAACGTTCGATTTTGAAATTGTTATTGGAGATGATGCCTCTACAGATAATACTCAAGAAATTCTAAAAAGATATCAAGAAGAGTACCCTAATAAGTTTAATATTGCATACCATAAAAACAATATAGGGATGGTTCCCAACTTTGTAAACGTTATAAAATCTTGCAAGGGAAAGTATATTGCTTTTTGTGAAGGAGATGATTATATGCTTGATGAGAAAAAGCTTCAAACTCAAGTGGATTTTTTAGAAGCAAATAACGATTATGCCATTTGTTTTCATGAGGCTAAAATTTATGATGAGACAGAGGGGAAGTTAATAGACGATAATATTACCAATACAGAAAAAGATGATTATAGTTTAGACGACTTTTCTAAAGGTAACTTTATGCACACCCCAACTGTAATGATAAGAAACGATTTTACATTACCTGAAAAATTCAATACATTACCAATAGGAGATTGGCCTTTATATGTAACCATTTTAAAGGAAAGAAAAATTAAGAAATTAAAAAAAGTAATGTCTGTTTATCGTGTTCATGAAAAAAGTTCATGGTCTTCAAAATCTGAGATTTTTAGATGGGAAACTAGTATTACAGTTATTAATTACATATTAGATAATATACCTTTAAGCGATTTTCAAAAAGAAGGACTAAAACGAACCAAAAGAAAATTTAAAAAGAAGATTTTTAATAGTAAATATTCTATTTATAAACGTTTAAAAAGGATACTTAGAAGTTAATACTCTGTTTCTGCTTTAACGATTTGCACAAAGGTGCTCCTCTCCAAGCTAAACCAAGCATAAACCATTTTTTAGGCTTTAGTAAAAAAGTTAAACAATAATACCACTTGATAAAGCAGTATTTAGCATACGAGTAGTTTTTTTTAATAACATATATATGCGATAAAAAACCTTCCTTACTAATAACTTTAGACGTTCCAGTGCTTACACCTTGGTAATGTAATATTTTTGCTTCGGGAACTAAAACACTAGTATAACCTTCTTGCCTTAATCTAAAACAGATATCCATTTCTTCAAAATACAGAAAAATATTAGTATCGAATCCCCCAACTTTTGCAAAGACATCGCTTCTAAAAAACATAAAAGCACCATTTACAAAGTTTACAGTTACTGGCTCTGTATATTCTTTTTTACGTTTTGGGTGTGTTTTAGAAAAGTTCTTCTCTAAAAAACTACGTCCAAAAATAAGCTTTCTAATACCTTTATCATGATCAAACGAAATAACATGTTTGTTATGTTCATCGTAGTTTTGCGCTGTACAAACCCCAACTTTAGGATGTTGCTCCATATAATCATGTAAAATGCCTAAACAGTCGTTTTTAAGCATAGCATCATTATTTAAAAACAGGATGTATTTAGATTTTGCAAACTGAGCACCAAACATATTACCTCCTCCAAAACCTGTATTAATTATACTTCGGTGTAAAGAGACATTTTCTTGATTAGGGAAATTATTTTTTAAATGTTGGTAATCTGCCATTTCCGAATTATTATCTACAACAATAATATCTATAGTTAAGTGCTTAGCAGTGTAGTCTAATACAGACTGTATGCATTCTAAAGTATATTTTGCTGTATTGTAATTAATAATAATTACCGAGATATCATTCATAGATGCAAAATTAGATAAAATTAATTTGAATTTAATACATTTGTTTGCATCAATATTTTAATTGGTTTTATAGCAATTCTAAAAACGTAAAATGACAATAACAATTATAGCGCCATCTGCTTTTGGGTATACATCGCATATTCAAAAAGCATTAAATGATTATGATGGGGTAGAAGCGTCCATTTTATATTTAGATAAACCTGGATTTCAATATAGAAACTTAGGACATAAACTTCAAAATTTTGTCTCGAAGCTATTTGGTAAGAATTTAAAAAAGACTTTTGTTTTTGATAGAATTAAAAGAGAAATGGCAGCTATTGGTGCCCAAGATTCTATTTTTATTATTCGTCCAGATATGCTAGACGATAGCACATTACAATGCATAAGAGAAAAAACAGATAATTTTATAGCATATTATTACGACAGTACAAGGCGTTTTCCTAGAAAGCTAGACATTGTAAACTTTTTTGATACTATTTATAGTTACGATAAACAGGATATTAAAGAAAACGGTTTTAAACTACTTACTAATTATATTTTTGCCGAAAATAGTACAACTAATTACGACTATCAGTTTTTTAATATTTCTACAAACGACCACCGTTTTCCATTAATAGAAAATCTGGCAGGATACTTAAAGTCTAAAGGGTGGACGTACAACATTAAAGTATTTAATGGTACACCAATGCATGCTGAACATGTTGAAATTATTACCGAACACCAATCTATTGAGCAAGTAGAACGTATGATTTTAAAATCTAAAATTATTGTAGAAATACAGCGTAACGACCAAATAGGATTATCGTTTAGAATTTTTGAAGCACTAGGCTATCGTAAAAAGTTAATTACAACCAATACAGATATCGTTAATTACGATTTTTACAATCCACAAAATATATTGGTTATCGATGAAAATAATATTGAAATCCCTGAAGATTTCGTGAATTCGCCTTATGTAGAAATAGACGATGCTATTTTAGATAAGTATAGAATTAAAAATTGGGTAAAGCCTATTTTTGGTTTACAGTAGACTCCTATAAACATTCGCATATTCCAAAGCTGCAGTATCCCAATTAAAACTGTTAGCACGTTCTACATAGGCAGCCGTATATTTTGCCTTATTGCTTTCGTAAGTATGCATGCCGTTTTCAAAAACTGTTTTCATGTATTCTGGGTCAAAATTATCCCAATAAAAGGCATACTCTCCACCAATTTCTGGAAGCGACGTTAGGTTAGATAAAAACACAGGTTTACCAAAACGCATGGCTTCAATTGGCGGAATACCAAAACCTTCTAATAACGACGGAAATACAAAAGCAGCACAGTTTTGTAAATAGTATTGTTTTTCAATAGCATTAATAGTCCCTACAATATGTACACGTTGTTCCGTTTTTGTTTTAGCTATTGCTTTAGCTAATGTTGTTTTTGCATAATTACTCGTGTGGTGTCCAGCTAAAATTAAATCGTAATCTGGTAATAGTTCTAGCATCTCAACCAAAGTATGGACGTTTTTACGGGCATTTAAAGCCCCAATAAAAAATAAATACGGACGATTGGTTTTCTGTTTTACAGGATAGGTTTCTGTTTCCAAAAGTACTCGCATGGGGTTACCATTATAGATAACATGCTCAGGAACATTTGGTACATCAAAATATTTATGAGTAGACGCTTTAGCATATTCCGAAATATAGGTGATGGCACTACTTCTATTCAGCTTTTCAATAAACCGTTTATTGGTTTCATGGTTTAAATCACTAGAAACTTCAGCTATAAAGTTAACATCGTGTACTGTTAATACATACGGAATATTATGATGAGGTTCTATTTTTATGTTTTGGTTTAAGCAATGCCAAACATCATATTTCGTTCTAATTCTAAATAAAGGTTGTCTAGAAATAGAACGGTACGTTTTATATTTAAAATAATCACCAAATTCTTTTTTTAACGGCTTAGTATCTTTAGCATGCAACGTCATTTTAAAATCTGGAATATTGGCACGATACAACCCTTTAATTAAATGATAATTAAATTGACCAAATCCGTTATTAGGATTCTTTATATTATGAGATTCTAAAAAAATGTTCTGCATCTAATCTATTTTTCTGTACATAGCCCATAGCTGTATGTAGCGTTTATAAACCGAAAAGGCATGGACATAACAAATTATAAAACCTTCTTTACCATCTAAAATACCCAACCTTAAAAAGTATTGATGCATAAAGCGGTACCAAGGTCTAAATAAAAAGTGATATAGATTTGGGCGTACATTTTTTTTGTATAAAGCTTCGGCTTGCAGTTTGCTATACAGGCTTAATTTCTCGTTATAATTATCAAACGATTTGTACGTATGGTGATCTGCAGCATGTTTTAATAACCCAACTTTTTCGTTGGTTTCTATAGATTCATGAACAGGCTTACCGTTATATTTACAATAATTTTTATTGAATAAACGAACAGAAACATCAGTTTGAAAACCGCTATACTTTATTCGTTTTCCCATAAAATGAAAATTACGCTTTACACGATATGCTTTTAACGCGTCTTCAGAATTTATAGTGTCTACAATTTCGTTTGCTAAAACGTTAGGAATAGTTTCATCTAAATCGAAAAAAACAATCCAATCGTATGTTGCTTGCGAAATAGCATAGTTTTTTTGTTTCGAAAAATCTTCGAAGGGATGCTGTATAACTTTAGCTCCATTTTTTTTAGCAAGCTCAACTGTTCTGTCTGTACTAAAGGAGTCCACAATAATAATCTCATCGGCAAACGATAGGCTTTTTATATAGCTTTCAATATGTATTTCCTCGTTGTAGGTTATGGCTACGGCACTTATCATTTAAAGACGTTGGTTTTATTTAAGGATATTAAATAACACTTATTATATTTGTGTCAAAAGTAATGAATTTACTAAGATTTTATTAAAATAAATAATTCTACAATGCCAAAACTTCCAGTTTTAATGTATCACAATGTTAGTGAAGCTACTACCAATAGTGTAGGGCTTACAATTTCTATAGAAAAATTGGAAGAACAATTTAAGTTTTTAAAAGATAACGGCTATACAACGTTACATTTTAAAGATTTGCAGGCTTTAAAGGGGCCGAGTGATTATCCAGACAAAGCTGTAATTATTACGTTCGATGACGTGTATGTTAATCAATTTGAATATGCATATCCTTTATTACAAAAATATGAGCTAAAAGCCAGTTTTTACATTCCATTTCAATACGTTGGTGGTACCGATGACTGGAATGATGGCACAGAGCCTATTATGAGTGTTGCGCAGTTACAATCATTAGCTCCTGAAACTATAGAGCTAGGATTACATTCTTATGCACATGGTAATTATAGTGATATGTCTGTTGAAGACATACAAGAGGATTTCGATAAATGTAAAGCATTTATTGTAGAGCATAATCTAGAAATACACAACACACTAGCCTTTCCGTATGGTAAATTCCCTAGAAAAGGAGAGGAGCAATTAGCCTTTTTTAATACATTAAATAATAATAGAATTGCATATGGCTTACGTATAGGGAACCGTGTAAATACATTTCCGTTTAAAAATAATTACGAAGTACAACGTATAGATATTAAAGGCGAAGATAGTTTAGCTACTTTTAAGAAAAAGTTGAAGCGTGGGAAGGGGTGGTTTTAAAAAATACGTAGAAGTACGTATTGTATTTGTAATATAATACTGATATTTTCGATTACTCATTGAAAAAGTGTTTTTTACTTATTAAGACTTTTTTAAATATTATGAGTAAATATATTTATAGATGCTAATTTTAAGTAATATTATCCGTATGAAACAAAAGCTTAAACAGTATTTAAAAACCGGAATTCTCTTTTTTGGATTGTGTTTTTTTGCTGTAAATTGTCAAAAAGATGATGATTTAAAAGATTTAGAAATAGAGGGGAATAAAATAGAATCGCAATATAAAATATCAAAGTTTGGTAAAGTAAAATTATCTTCTAATACTAAGTTAAAAGTAAAATTAGAAAAGCTTACAGAAAAATTAGAGAAAAATAGACAAGCAAAAAACAAGACTTTATATTCAAGTAACTATGACTTCTACATAAACACAGATTACGCAACTTATATTGAAAATATAGATAAAACTTACCATTCTTACACATTTCTTATAGAAAGAGTAGAAGAAGTTGAGGTATTAGAAAATTTGCTAGTGTCTCTACAACCAGATGGAAGTTATAAAACAATGTTTATAACATATAATATTACAGCTCAAGAAAAAGAAGAATTTTATAATGGAATTCCTTTCGATCTCGAAAATACAGTAGAAAGTTATACAATAAATGATTCAGGATTGATTACTGATATTTTTAATAAAGAAACCGCATGTCCACGAGTTATATTAGATTGTTGTTTATGGGGAAATCCTAAACATCCTTTTGGTATTATTGCAGAAGAGCCAGGTGTTTTAGGAGATAGATGTCCTCAACATGGTACTTGCTATTATGATGGAGTATGTGAAGGCGATGGAGGAGGAACAGTAAATATGGGAGATACTGATGGTACAGAAGACCCCAGTAATACCAATACAGATACTACAAACCCTAACGGAGGAGGAAATCCAGAAGATGCTACAACGCCGACTCCTCCATGTAGAGGAGACGATTGTCCTCAAGAATACGATCCTATCCATCAAAAGAATTGTGAGGAGCTTCAAGCGCTATTAGATGTCCATCCAGATTCTATACCTCCAAGCCTTAAAACCCTAAAAGAAGCTATTACAGAACTAAAAGGAGAATTAAGTGGTAAAACAGAGGAAGGGTTTACAATAAGAAAAACTTCGAGTTTTCCTCCTGCATTAGATGATGTACCCGAGAATAAAAGGGGTGAAGGATTTTGCAAATACGCTTCTTCTGCAAATGTTACAGGTGGAGTACACATTCATGTAGATAATTCACATCCAGATTTAGATTCAGATTACGAGCCTATGTTTTCACATGGAGATATTAAAGATTTGCTAGTTTTTACGCAAACTTACAATAACCCAAATAATCCACCAGATAGCTCTATATTTACTCATATTTTGGTAACTTATCAAGGAACGTATGCGCTAAAAATAAAAGATTTGATGAAATTACAATTTCTGAATAACATTATAGGTAGTAAGAGAGAGTATAAAAAGTTTAAGCGTCTTTTAGATAGTCAATTTAGACGAAAAACTGATCAGTTTGATAATCCAAATGGTACTCCTAAAGAGTACCAAATAATACTTCTTAGGCATATTAATATACAATATGATTTAGGTATTTCTCTATATAAAACTAAAGAAAACTCTACTGGAGAACCAGTTGGATGGGAAGAGTTGATTTTGTTGAATGGAGATACAGCTAATAGTGATATAAGATTAAAACCATGTAATTAATAAAAAATAAAAATGAAAAAAATATATATAATAGCATTTGTAATGTTAACCTTCGCATGCAAAGCACAAAATCCAATTATTGATATAGATGACAGGCAAACAGAATTGATAGATGGAGCTTATCTAAAAGATGTGTATAATGAATTAGATAAATTTGTAGGAACATGGCTATATACAAACGGTAGTACTTCTTTAAAAGTTGTATTTCAGAAAAAAACGCAGGTATTTAATGATAATTGGTATGAAGATTTATTAGTGGGAGAATATAAATATGTAGAGAATGGTGTTGAGAAAATAAATACGTTATCAAATTTAAATAACTTACAAGATGTATATGATCATAACCTTACAGGTTGTTTAATAATCTATAAAAAAGGTTTCCCAGGGTGTTCTAATTGTGAGATAGGAGAGAAACGAGTAAAAATAGATTTTAGCGACCCTAGTCTTAATCTAGAGCATTTGCCAGAGATGTATATGGGTTTACGTTTTTTAAATGAATTAGTTCCAAAAATGCAAATAGATTTTGCAGGAAAAGGAACTTCTGTTTTACCAGAAGGAGCAAACGGAGAACCTAGTTTACCTTTTGGGCGTTATGTTTTAGTTAAGCAATAATATTAAGTTCTAAAGTAGGGAAATGCGTTTCAGTTTTTTGCTGAAGCATTTTTTATTGGTATTTATATATTCTAACGAATGCCTTTCTGCAACAATATCAACTTAACATATCTAGAGAAAACACCATAAGCATTTATAGTAGCAACCGTTAAACCAGGAATACCATCCATAAAACCGCGACGTAATATATAACTGCTAAAAAAACGATAGAACGGTTTAAAAGCTAAATGAAAATAGGTGGCTTTTTTTCCTTTTTTAAGCATCTGCTCTGCTTGAAACCAAGCATAACTATCCTTTTTACTTATATAATGCATTAAGCCTTTATACGTGTAGTGCAATACAGGGTTTTTTAGCTTACCAATAGACCCCTCTACAATGAGTTTTTCGTGTACACTCCCTTCAAAACGACAACGTTCTCTAATAACTAATCGTGTCACATCGTCACTATGATGATACAGAAAACGATTCATATAAAAATGAGGGAAATTAAGTTTATAACCGCTATGTTTTCCAGAGTTCATGGCCTTTAAAATTTCTTGTTTTAAAGCATAAGGAATACGTTCATCTCCATCTACAAACAATACCCACTTTCCAGTTGCAAATTGTAAAGCATGATTTTTCTGATTAGAAAAATTATCGAACTTTCTAGAAAGTACTTTGCAACCAAAATTCTCGGCAATTTCAACAGTGTTGTCTGTACTTAACGAATCTATAACAATAATTTCGTCTGCAAACTTAACAGAATAAAGAGCATCTTTAAGATAAAGTGCTTCGTTATAAGTGGGTATAATTACAGAGAGTTTTGTCATAACAATTTCAAGCACAAACTTACTAAAAAACTTTATCTTTGTTGCTTATATGACAAAAATAGACACAACAATAATATTAAGCGATGCTTATGGTTTTGAACATTTAGAAACCACATTATATGGCTATAATAATCAAGCCTATCGTTTATTTGAAGTTATTATAGTAACCGAGAATAATACAGAAGCCATTACAAAGATTGTTAATAGTATTGCAGAGCATGTATTTTTTGAAATCCATATACAACCCAAAACAACGGTTATAGGTTATAGTAATACAGAATATTTAATTTTTTCAAATACAAATACTATACCTAGAAAAGATTTTATAGAGCAGCATGTAGCAAAGCGTGAAGAAGGGTATTTTATAACAGGTAAAACTAAACTATTTAGCGATGCCCCTAGAATTGAAAGCACTGCTGTTTATAGAGAAGATTGTTTCGATTTTAATTGGCTTAGAGAAAATGGCTTAGATGTAACAGAACGAAAAAACACAATGATTTGTAACACATCGGCTTGGAAAACAAATGCACAACAATTAGATATAGAAGCACTTTTTAGCACTAAAAATAAACTAGAGTTACATTTAAAAAGTTGTTCTCTTAAAGCTAAAACACTACGAAATAAATATATATGCGTACATTTGCAAAGCAAATAATTAACGACATTAAATTATAAAGTTTCTGTCTTCACGGAAACAATAAAATATAAAATTTCCACCGACGTGGAAATGACAAAATAAAATTTAACATGAAGGATTTACCAATATCTGTAATAGTTAGTACTTATAATTCTGAAGACTATTTAAGTAAAGTGTTACAGAGTTATAAAAATCAAGATTATACTAATTTTGAAGTTATAGTTGCAGATGATGGCTCTCGCGAAACGACTAAAGTTTTAATAGAGTCTTTTATGGAAGATTACCCAGTAAAATTGCGTCATATATGGCATGAAGATAAAGGCTATCGTAGACAAGAACTATTAAATAAATGTATTGTACAAACAGAGTACGATTATATTTTAATGACAGATGGCGATTGTATTGCTCGACCAGATTTTGTGTCTACACATGCTAAATATGCCGAAAAAGGATTCTTTTTATCTGGAGGCTATTGTAAATTAGATAAACCAACAAGTGATGCAATAGCATTAAGTGATATAGATAGTGGTGACTGTTTTAAACCTAAATGGCTAAAAAAACAAGGTGTTTTAGGAAAAAAACAAGAACTAAAGCTAAGTGTTGGTGATAAGTTAGCAAACTTTTTAGACGTTGTTACACCAACAGGCGCAACGTTTAATAACTGTAATTCTAGCGCTTGGAAAGCAGATTTAATAGCTATAAATGGTTACGATGAGCGTATGCAATATGGTGGGCCAGATAGAGAATTAGGAGAGCGTTTGGTAAACCTTGGTATAAAAACAAAACAGATTAGATATAAAGCTATTTGTTTACACTTAGAACACCCTAGAGGTTATAAAACTAAAGAATCGTTAGACAGAAATTTAGCCATAAGACGTAATACAAAATACAATAAAGTGATAAAAACACCTTATGGTATAGAAAAGTTAGAGGTAAAAGAGTAAGCTTACATTTAATACAAAAAGAAGTGAACGTCGGTTCGAGTGATTCCGATAGCTATCGGAATTGTATCGAGAACTCATTTTATGAACTCAACTCTCTCTAAATGTATAATAGTTAAACTTACAATTTTCTGTAAGTTCCTATTTTCCAATACGTTTTTTCTTCGTCTGTAGTTACAGTTTCAAAATCTAGTTTTTTAAGTTGTGGGTTGTCATCAAAATACTCCCAACAGCCTAAACCTTCTCTGTAAATAGAAATAACTAAAATGCCATTGTCGTTTAAATGCGATAATACGGTTTTTAAAACATTAGCCTTTTCAGTTTCGTGTATGTAATAAAAAGCTTCGTTAAACACAATAACATCGTAGTTTGCTTCTGGAATAAATGTGTGTATATCTGCGCAAACAAACTTAGAGTTTTTTAACTGTTTTTTGTTAGCTTTTTTTATGGAGACAGACGAGAAGTCCATACCATAGAAAAAGTTGAAATCTGTGTCTTGTAGATTTTCTAGTAAAATACCCTCTCCACACCCTAAAGCTAAAATATCCGAACCACTTTTACCATGTTTACCAATATTATTGGCTATAGTTTGGTATCTAATACGTTCTCTTTCATTTTTTAAGTTATCCCAACGACCATTTCTGTATTGTTTATTCCAGCGTTGTTTACGTCTCCAGTTATGAAATTTATCTATAATATTCATGTAATGCTTAATGCTTCTTAAGGTGGTTATTTAAAAATACTTTCAACTTTGGTATAATTAACTCGGGCGTTAATTGTTTATACATATAAGTTGGGTCTTCTTCAATTTTTCTGCGTTCACTTCTATCTTTAGAAAACAAATCGGGTTTTTCCTCTAGTAAATGTATAGACGTATGCATTGTTCCATCTTCAAAACTAGCCCAATGCTCTTTTAAAACATAAGGAGAAAAAATTGTAAATGTTGGTTTGTTTAATGCTTTAGATATGTGTATCGTTCCGCCCTCATTACCAACTAATAATGTACACTTATTCATTAGTGTTATAAAACCACGAATACTATCTTCATAAATATCTATAACAATATTGTCTTTATCTGCACATTGCTCGTATATAGATAAAGCATCCTCTTTTTGGTGTGGCGCATAATTAAAAAGGACATTTACATTATAATGTTTTGTAATGTAATCTATAATAGTAACAATATATTCATAAGGCATAGATTTTTGAGGCGTACTACCTAAAATTCCTAACATTATAAACGGTTTGTCGTATTTTTCTAGTTTATCATACAATTGCTCTTGAGCAGTTAATGTAATTTGTGGTACTTCGTCTATGGTTATTTTAGAACAATCAAAAACAGACGTTATCATATTAATACGGTCCTCAATGGCTTTTCCGCAGTTTTTAGATTTCTGTTTTAAAAAAGAAATATTGTGAGTATAAAATTTTAACGGTGGGTTTTTTTCTCGTTTTTTAAATCCAATGCGCATAGGTGCTTTAGAAAACAAGCAAATTAATCGACTTTGCATTTTTGCGTAAGGATCGAAAATAATATCGTATTTACGTTTTTTAATGGTTTTTATTAAAGCGAGTAGGTTTCCTATTTTCTTTAATTCGGCGTCATTAATAACAATAATATTATCAATATTAGGATTGTTTTCAATAACACCAGTAGTATAATCGTAAACTAAATAATCTATAGTGCTTTCGGGATATAGTTTTTTCATATTCTGCGCAATTACAGAAGCGATTAATACATCTCCAATACGTTTGTTTTGTATAACTAAAATGTTTTTCATACTCATTTCCCTATAATTAGGGAATCTATGCTAGTTAATTGGTGTCTGTACGCAAAATATTATTTTTTCGGCTTTTATTAAAATTTAGTTTCACATATCTTTGAAAAATAACCGCATTATATGAGTATTGTACACATCCATCCAAAATACAAACATTTAAAAACAGAACTGTTAGACAGTATTGCACATTTTGAAACTAAAGGAACGTACATAACTAAAGGCGAACGTAATGTTATAAAAAGCTTTGCAGTAGCAGACGAAACCATTAATATAAAATCGTTTAAAACACCTAAAGCTTTTAATAGTGTTATATACAAGCATGTTAGGAAGTCTAAAGCTAGGCGCTCTTTTGAGTATGCTAAACGACTTACAGAAGCTAATATATTAACACCATTTCCCATAGCATATATAGAAAATACAAATGCAGTAGGCTTAAAATCTAGCTACTACATTAGTAAGCATGTGGATTACGACTTAGATTTTAGAGTGTTAATACATAATCCATTATATCCAGAACGAGACAAGATTTTAAAACAGTTTACTGCCTTTACTTATAAACTACACGAAAATAATATTAACTTTTTAGACCATTCTCCTGGTAATACACTAATTGTAAAAAAGGACAACGGGTATGATTTTTATTTAATAGATTTAAATAGAATGCGTTTTGAAACCATGAGTTTATCAAAACGTATGGATAACCTTAAGCGATTATGGCTCTCTAAAAAAATGATTAGAATTATAGCTAAAGAGTATGCCAATTTAAGTGGAGAATCTTTTGAGACTGTTTATAATTTACTATTAGACTCTTCAAGACAATTTAAATTAAAGATTAACAGAAAGAAACGTTTTAAAAGGAAGTATTTGAAGAAGAAAAAATAGGTTTACGAATAACCATGCATGAAATTATAGTATTGGTAAACTGAGTATAATTGCGAACTCTATAAAAAAATGCTCCAAGATTAAAGAAAAACTTTAAAACTTGGAGCTTATATTTTATCTCCTACATAGTTTGATACAGCGTAAGACTAAACACTAAACGGCTACATTATGCTCACGTAACGCATCATTTAAAGAGGTCTTTTTATTAGTACTCTCTTTACGCTTACCAATAATTAAAGCACAAGGTACATTATAATCGCCCGCTGGGAAAGATTTTGTATAACTACCAGGAATTACTACAGAACGAGCAGGCACGCGACCTTTCATTTCTACAGGTTCGTCACCAGTAACATCAATAATTTTAGTAGAAGCCGTTAAAACTACATTAGCACCTAAAACCGCTTCGGTTTCTACATGCACACCTTCCACAACAATACAACGCGACCCTATAAACGCATTATCTTCAATAATAACAGGAGCAGCCTGTAAAGGCTCTAAAACACCACCAATACCAACACCACCAGATAAATGCACATTTTTTCCAATTTGTGCACAACTACCAACAGTAGCCCAAGTATCTACCATAGTCCCTTCATCTACATAAGCACCAATATTAACATAACTAGGCATTAAAATAGTACCAGCCGAAATATAAGCACCATGTCTAGCCACAGCATGAGGCACAACACGAATCCCTTTTTCTTTATAACCCGTTTTTAAAGGAATTTTATCATGAAACTCAAAAATACCAACCTCAAGCGTTTCCATTTTTTGAATAGGAAAATATAAAACCACAGCTTTTTTTACCCACTCATTAACTTGCCAGCCATTTGCAGTAGGCTCAGCTACACGAAGTGTACCTTCGTCCAATAAACTCACTACTTTTCTAATAGCAGTAGTCGTTTCGTCGTTGTTTAACAATGCTCTGTCATTCCAAGCATTTTCAATAATTTGTTGTAAATCGTTCATTTCAATTTTATTTATTATCCCTTACGCAGGTTAAAAATCGTATAATTTTATTTTTAGGGGTATGCCCTAAAGGTTAGGCTATTACAGCTTACTTTTTTAATTGTAACAGTTTCATAAAAAAACAAAGCTATATTTATTTTATAGAATATATTTTACATTAAACCATTATATCAAACCAAGTACAAAAAAGAGCTTTAACAAATTGCGCTATCCTTGACGCAAATATAGTTTCAATTTATAATTTGGCATAATATTTATTATGTACTAATTAAACCTTAAATTTGCACAAAAATTAATAATGGCTCAAATTCTAGCAATAGATTATGGTAAGGTAAGAACCGGTTTGGCGGTAACAGACGATATGCAAATTATTGCTTCTGGACTAACAACTGTGCCTACTAAAGAGTTATTAGAATTTTTAAAAACGTACACCAATAAAGAGGCGGTAGAGTTATTTTTAATAGGGGAACCTAAACAAATGAATAATGAAGCTAGCGAAAGCGAAGCTTTAATAGCGCCTTTTATAAGTCAGTTACGAACTTTTTTTCCGCAAATTCCCATTAAAAGAGTAGACGAACGGTTTACCTCTAAAATGGCAATGCAAACCATGATAAGTAGCGGATTAAAAAAGAAGCAGAGAAAAAATAAAGCATTAGTAGACGAAATTAGTGCCACAATAATATTGCAAAGTTACCTGTATAATAGATAAATTTTAATGTAATGATATTACCAATAGTCGCTTATGGCGATCCTGTTTTAAAGAAAAAAGCAACGGAAATAACAGCAGAATACCCTAATTTAAAAGAATTAGTAGACAATATGCACGAAACCATGTATGGCGCATACGGTTTAGGAATTGCTGCACCGCAAATAGGATTATCTATTCGTTTATTTGTTGTAGATGCTTCTCCATTTGCAGAAGATAAAGAGTTAAGCCAGGAAGAACGCGATTACTTAAATAACTTTAAACATACTTTTATAAACCCTGTAATTTTAGAAGAAACAGGAGAAGAGTGGGCATTTAACGAAGGTTGTTTAAGTATTCCAGATGTAAGAGAAGATGTGTTTAGAAAACCAAATGTAAAAATTGAATATTACGATTTAGATTTTAAAAAACACACTATAGAGTTAACAGGAATAGCAGCAAGAATAGTGCAACACGAGTACGACCATATTGAAGGTGTGTTGTTTACAGATAAACTGTCGGCATTAAAAAAACGTTTAATAAAAGGTAAACTAGCCAATATTTCTAAAGGAAAAGTAGGGATAGATTATAGAATGCGTTTTCCAAATCAAAAAAAGAAACGATAAAATTTGTTTAAAAGGAGCGAACACTAGATATTTGCCATCCTTAAAAAAGAATAAATATGGGATTAGATAAAATATTAGCAATAGCAGGAAAGCCAGGATTATACCAATTAGTAACACAAACACGTGGAGGTTTTATTGCGGAATCACTAATAGACAATCGTAAGATTTCGGTAGGAATACAACAAAATGTTAGTATTTTAAGTGAAATAGCTATTTATACTTTAACAGAAGAAGTGCCTTTAAGAGAGGTGTTTAAAAAAATAGAAGCTAAAGAAAATGGCGGGCAAACAAGCATTAGCCATAAAGATGGTAAAGATAAACTAGAAGAATACTTTTTTGAAGTATTACCAGATTATGATGAAGATAGAGTTTATGCTAGCGATATTAAAAAAGTAGTGCAATGGTATAATATGCTACAGAAAAATAATTTATTAAATCTTGAAGAAGAAGTTGTTACTTCAGACGAAGAAGAATAAGGTTTTAAGGAATAGCATAAAAAAAATCCAGATTTATTAATAAATCTGGATTTTTTTTATGCTAAATTGTATTATTGCTAAATGTTTTTTCTATCTTAGACTACTTTTTATTCTCTTTAGCACAGCAATAAAAATATATTAAACATGAAAAAATTATTCATTGTCCCTGCCCTTGTGCTATTATGTAGTTTTACAACTGTAGATACTGTAAAACCAGAAATTGAATCCTTAGAGATTACAACTTTAAAACTTCAAAATGGAATTATATGGGGCGAATGGTCAGAATGGTCAGATCCAGTTCGTAATTGTGGTTCTAGAAATAGAATTGGGTATGATTTAGGATCAAACTCAACGGTAATAGAATTTCAAGATCAAAATTGCCTGCCAGGAAATGACGATGGAATGCATGATCCAGATGGACCGCAATAGAGGTTAAAACCTTAGACATAAATTTACATACGAGCCTATTAAAATCTTAATTTTAATAGGCTCGTTTCTTTAGAAAACTTTATAGTAAGTAGTATTTTTGCTAAAATAATTAGATACAATGAATAGTAGAGCAGACCAATTAAAAGCCTTCGATCGTTTATTAACTATTATGGACGAGTTACGAGCGCAATGCCCATGGGATAAAAAACAAACCATGGAAACGTTACGCCATTTAACCATAGAAGAAACATACGAACTTGGTGATGCTATTTTAGATAACGATTTAGATGAGGTTAAAAAAGAAGTTGGAGATTTAATGCTGCACCTAGTGTTTTATGCAAAAATAGGTAGCGAAACTAATAGTTTTGATATAGCCGATGTTTGTAATAGTATTTGCGAAAAACTAATACATAGACATCCACACATTTATGGAGATGTAAAAGTAACAGATGAAGAAGATGTAAAACGTAATTGGGAACAATTAAAATTAAAAGAAGGAAAAACTAGTGTGTTAGAAGGTGTGCCCAAAAGTTTACCAGCTTTAGTAAAAGCAAATAGAATACAAGATAAAGTTGCAGGCGTAGGTTTCGATTGGGAAAAGCCAGAGCAAGTATGGGAGAAAGTAGAGGAGGAGTTAAAAGAATTTAAAACAGAAGTTGCAAAGGGAGATACAGATGCTATAGAAGATGAATTTGGCGATGTTTTATTTTCTATGGTAAATTATGCTCGCTTTTTAAAAATAAATCCAGAGAATGCTTTAGAGCGTACTAATAAAAAATTCTCTAAACGCTTTCAATATCTAGAAGCCAAAGCAAAAGAAATGAATAAGGATTTAAAGGATATGACTCTTGCAGAAATGGATATTTTTTGGGAGGAGGCAAAAAAACTTTAATTTTTTTAATATTAAATAATCCAAAATTGTTTTTGATGCGTATATAAAACAAATGACATCAAAACTTTCATAGAGAATTGGTTAATAGCATAAACTTAAAAATGGTGTCATTTTAACAATAGAATTATTTCTTATTAAGCGAAAAAGAAATAATCGGTTAGTTTAGTTAGGGGCCAAAATCCTACTTCCTCCCTCAGGAAGTAGGATTTGGTTTTTTTATGACATTCTTAATGTAGTAACTATTGTGTTATGTTAGGTAGATTACTCATCTCGAAAACTAGTGTTCCTCCATTTATAATGTCTTTATGAGATATTGTGTTGTTTTCTAACACTTTACCGTTTATAGATACTTTAGTTACATAGACATTTTCTTTACTTTGGTTATTGGCTTTTATCGTTAACGTTTTTCCATTTTGTAAATGTATTGTAGCTTCTTTTACTAACGGGCTACCTAAAGCATAATTAGGAGATCCCGGCGTTACGGGGTAAAACCCAAGGCTGCTAAAAATATACCAAGCACTCATTTGTCCTGCATCATCATTACCACATAATCCCTCTACACTAGAATCGTACATTGTATCCATTATCATTCGTACACGTTCTTGAGTTTTTTCTGGATGACCTGTCCAGTTGTAAAGGTATGGTATGTGATGCCCAGGTTCATTACCATGTACGTAGTTTCCAATAATACCATCTCTGGTAATATCTTCATGTTTTTCAATATATTTATCCTCTATTTTCATGGTAAATAATGAATCTAAATGCTGAGAAAAATGTTCTTTCCCTTTCATCATTTCTATCATGTTTTCTATGTTTTGAGGAACATATAATCCATAATTCCATGCATTACCTTCTATAAAACCTTGTCCATGGGTATCCATTGGGTCAAAGTTATCTCTAAATGAACCATTAGCTAATTTTGGACGCATATAGCCAATAGTTGGGTCGTAAACATTTTTATAGTATGTTGCTCTTTTTGCAAATTCCTCTTCTGTTTTTGTTTCTCCAATTTGTTTTGCAATTTGCGAAATACACCAATCATTATAAGCATATTCTAAGGTTTTAGAAACCGAAGAATGACTTTTGTCTTCTGGAACATATTTATAATTTATATAATCTCCTAAACCGTCAAAGTATTTTACATTAGCTGTGTTTACAGAGGCTTTTAATGCTCGGTTATAATTAAAATCACCTACGTTTTTTGCCATTGCATCTGCTATTACAGATGTTGCATGATAGCCAATCATGCACCAATTTTCATTTGCATAATGGCTCCATATTGGTAGCATATTATGTACACTTTCATCATGGTGGGCTAACATAGATTTTATCATGTCATTATTGCGCTCTGGTTGGGTAATATTAAATAAAGGGTGAAGTGCTCTGTAAGTGTCCCAAAGCGAAAAAATGGTATAGTTTGTAAATCCTTCTGAGGTATGTATGTTTTGGTCTAACCCTCTGTATTGTCCATCGACATCTTCATATAAAATAGGGGATAAGTTAGTATGGTACAAGGCAGAGTAAAATGTTTTTTTATTGTCTTCAGTTAGCGTTGTTACTTCAATTTTAGAAAGCTCTTTATTCCATTTCTCTTTTGTGGCTTCATGGGTTTTATTAAAGTCCCAATGTGGTATTTCTGCTTTTAAGTTTTTTAGGGCTCCTGCCGTACTTACAGGAGATAAGGCAAACTTAATCTTAATTTTTTCACCTTCAGTAGTATTAAAATTAAAATATGCACGAATGTCTTTTCCTGCTATTTCTGGGAAGTTTTCTTCTTGATTAAAACGTCTGTAAAAACCATCATACTTAACGGTATCATATTTTTTATGTCCGTAGCTTTTAAATGGTTTAGAAAATTGCATCGCAAAAAATACTTTTTTTGTTTTAGCCCAACCTTTGGTTTGTCTGTAGCCAGTTACTAATGAGTCGTTTTCTACACGAATAAAAGTCCATACATTTTTATTATCATGATGGTAAACATTATAAACCATATCTAAAATAATATGTGCATTGTTAGACTTTGGGAAAGTGTATTGATGGAATCCAACACGCTCACTAGCTGTAAGTTCTGCCTTAATATTATAACTATCTAAGTCTACTTGATAATAACCTGGAGACGCAGTTTCCTTTTTATGCGAAAATGTAGAATAAAATCCCTTTTCGCCTGTTATTGTTTTTAAAGGCTCTAGTGTTAGCTTTCCTGTTGTAGGCATAACTAGAAAATCTCCTAAGTCTGAATGTCCAGTACCACTAAAATTTGTATGTGCAAAACCAATAATAGTAGAGTCTCTATATTGGTAACCAGCACAATATTCGTAAGTTTCTGAGTTGTATTTCCCATCTTCATCAAACATCACTTCAAAATTTGTTTGTGGGCTTAATTGTACCATCCCAAATGGTGCAGTTGCTCCTGGGAATACATGTCCCATTTTACTTGTTCCAATAAAAGGATTTACATATTGTGTGTAATCTTGTTTTGTTTCTTCAAGATTATTTGTAGTTGTTTGTTCTTTGGGTTTACAGGCATTTAAAAGCAATAAAACGAATGCTAAAGTTAAGGACAGTCTCATGTATGTTTTTTAATTAATTAGATTAATTTTAAAAATATAACAAACATGCTTAGAAAAGAAGTAAGATTTTATTTTTCCATTAATTGCAATTTTTAATTGAAAATACTTGAAATAATGTATAAATCTTTGTGTATATTATATAAAATGTTTGGTTTTTAGGTGTTTAAGTGAATAATTATAGTTTGTGTATTCTTTCTAATATTAAAAAAAACTACTTAAAAAGTGAGTTTGTAGTATATATTTTAAACTGGGAGGTATTAGTTTGTTTAAGTTTATATTTTGTATATGTTATAAAAAACTTAATTATAACTAAAAAAATCCCTCTTATACAAGAAGGATTTTTTTATACACTAATACAAATTATTTTTTTTAATTAGCCTAAGCTTCTGGTTCTGAATTTTCAGTAGCAGGTTTAGGTTGTTTATATAGTTCTTTAATTTTCTTTAGTTTATTATTCCAAATCACTAAAGATTCTTTGTGTTTCTTTATGTTATCGTGAACACTTTTTACTAAAGGATTTTTATCATCTGCATGTTTAAAGAATAATAGGTTATTCTCTAATTGGTTTATTTCTCCTTTAATTTCATCTACTTTCTTTTTAATAAACGAACGTTCGTTGTCTAGTACTCTAGAGTCGCTTGCAGTGGAGAGGTCTTGAAGTTTGTTTTCAAACTTAATCATTTCTACTTCGTTCTTATTCATGTCTAATGTTTTGAATAAGCCGTCTAAAGCTGTATTGAAATCGCCTTCAATTTTACGTTTTTTTCCTGGTACACGCCCAATAGCTTTCCATTTAGAGATGTAGTCTTTTATTGTGGCTAAATCTGCTTTTTGTTCGCCAGCCAGTTTTACAGCTTTAACTTCTGCTAAAAGGGCTTCTTTTTCTGTGTACGCTTTTTCTTCTTCTTCACTAGCAGCATTGCGTTTTGCATGAATACGATCGAAATAAGCATTACATGCTGTTTTAAATTGTTTCCATATTTTGTCGCTATCTTTTCTAGGCACATGACCAATACGTTTCCAATCGCCTTGAATTTTCTTCATTAAAGGCGTTGTCGCTTCAAAGTCTTCATTGTCTTTATTGTCTTCAGCTATTTTTATTAAAGCTAATTTCTTTTCAAGGTTAGCAAATTGGTCTTTCTTTAAATCTTTATAAAAAGCATTTTTCTTTTTATTAAAGTTTCTTACAGCATCTTTAAATTTAGCCCAAGTGGCTTCATTAACTTTAATAGGTACTTTACCTGCTTTAAAGAATTCTTCTCTAAGTGCTTCAATCGTTTTTATAGCATTTTGCCACCCACTATGAGACTTAATAGATTCATTAGATTTCTCTTCAATCTTAGCAATAATACCATGTTTAACTTCTAGGTTTTTTTCGTATAGTTTGTCTAGGTTAGCAAAATAGTCTTGCCTTTTATCGTTAATAACTTTGGTTGCTGCTTTAAAGCGCTCCCAAATAACTTCTCTGTGTTCTTTAGATACAGGTCCTAAGTCTTCTTTCCAAAGCTTGTGTAATACTTGTAACTCTCTAAAGGATCTATTAATGTTATCGTCTTGAGCTAATTCTTCTGCACGCTCTATAATTTTTGTTTTTTTATCAAGGTTATGTGCAAAATCTTTATCTCTAAGGTCTCTATCTAAATGTAATAAATCATAAAATTTTTCAACATTAAAGTGATAACTATTCCATGCATTATTATACTTGTCTCGTGGTATAGGACCAGCATTTTTCCAGCGTTCTTGAATGTCTTTAAATTGCTTATATTTTGTATTCATAGACTCATCATTAGCCGTTAATGCTTTTATGTCTTCTATGATTTGTAGTCTAGTTTCTAAATTATCTTTAAGATTTTTTTCTATGCCTTTGTAGTGTGCATTTAGTTTAGAACGGTATTCTTTAAAAGTGTCATTAAAACTGCGTTTTAATGGATTACTGTAATGAAAATCGATTACATTTCCACCTTGCGATAAAAACTCTTCTTTTTTCTCTTCTAGTAATGCGTTGAATTTAGTGTTAAACTCATTTTTTATACCATCAACATGAGATTTAATGGCTTGTACTTTTTCGTTTTTTACTAATTTTTCTAGCTCGATAACTAATTCATCTAAAGACATTGAGTGGTAATCTTTCTCTTCTATAGTATGTCTTTCGCTATTTCCTTCGTCTTCTGCATCTTCTGCATTTGCATCGTCAATTTCATTAATGACTGCATCATCTATGCTTGCAGAGGTTTCAACTTCTAAAGACTTTTCTGTTTCGGTAGATGTGTCTTCTGCGTTGGTAGTTGTTTCATTAGTAGGGTTTTGCGATGTTTCTTGATCGTTTGAAACGGTATCTTTAGATATGTTTTCTATCTCGTTAACTTCGTTTTTTCCATCTGCATTTTGCAGGTTATCTTGCTCTGACATTTTATTAAATGTTTAAGGTTTTTTCAAAAAATTAGACGTTAAAGATAGTAAAAGTTCATTATTTATAACGATATACATGATTTTAAATAAATAATGAAAGAAGAAGTAATCATTTTTATTTAATTATTACTAATCTATTTATTCCAAATGCGCCATGATTTTTCGGCTTGTAATTCTAACATTTTATACCCATTAATAGCTGTTGCGCCAAGTTGTTTTCCTAAACTCAAAAAAATAGTTTCTTCTGGGTTATATATTAAATCGAACAGAATATGTTTATCTGTAATTCCTTCATATGGAATGTTAGGGCAAGCATCTACGTCTGGATGCGTGCCTAATGGTGTACAGTTAATTAGTATTGTATGTTTTGTAATGTTTTTTATAGAAAGTGTATTGTAGGTGTATTTTGATTGTTTTGAAGCTGTTCTAGAGACAAAACTATATTTTATGTTTAGTTGCTTTAAAGCGTAAGCTACTGCTTTACTGGCTCCTCCTGTGCCTAAGATTAAAGCTTTTTTATGGTGTTTTTTTAAATGCGGTTGTAATGTTTTTTTAAAGCCATAATAGTCTGTATTGTAACCTATAAATTTCCCTTTTTTACTAACTTTAATAGTGTTTACAGCACCTATTTTTTTTGCAGTTTTATTAAGTTTATCTAAATAAGGTATAATTGTTTCTTTATATGGAATGGTAACATTACATCCTGATAGATTTGGGGTTTGCCTTGTTTGTATATCGAAAAGAGATATAACCTCTAAATCAAAATTTACATAGGTGGCATCGGTTATCTTTTCATTTTTAAACTTCTCTTTAAAATATTCTCTTGAAAAAGAATAATCTATATTTCTTCCTATTAAACCAAATTTACGCATTGTGTTTTTTCATCTTTTTACCGTAGAGTTCTAGACCTAATACAATGGCTATTCCTAATATAATATATAGTATTGCCAAACCTGTTTCTGTATTTAATTCGGGAATAAAACGTTTATAATTCTCTATAATCTGTTTGCCTGTAGAGTCTAATATATATTGTCCGTTATCTTGTGTTTTATATATAGTTTCTTTCCATGGCCATACAACTCCTAAAGAGCCAATAATAAAACCTATAATGGAGGTCATGGTTATACTTTTATAATGTTTTAAAATATAGTTTAAAACATGCGAAAAACTAACGAGTCCTACTACAGAGCCTAAGGTAAATGAAGCAAGTACTTTTAGCATTCTTATACGTTCTGCATTTTCTGTAAAACTAAAATTACCACCGAAAACTTCGTATACAGTATCGTATAAAGCATTTACAGAGTCTACTAATAGTAGAACATAGTTACCTAGTAAAATTAAAATGAAAGAGCCAGAAAAGCCTGGTAGCGTCATACCAGAGACACTAATGATTCCGCAGAAGAAAACAAACCATAAGTTGTCATTTCCCATTGCTGGATCTAAAAAACTGATACTTAAACCTAGTACTGCCCCGATACATAATGCTGAAATGGTTGTAAGTCTCCAATCTTTAAAGTCTTTACTCATGTAGTAAATGGAGCCTATTATCATTCCGAAAAATACACTCCAAACATATAATTGGTAGTGCTGAATGAGGTAGTCTAAAATTTTAGAAACACTAAAATAACTAATTATCATCCCTAGAAATAATAAGCTTAAAAAGGAGCCATTTATGTATTTATAAAAGGCTTTAAAGCGTCCATTAAATAATAAACGAAAAGCAGTACCATTTACATGTTTTAAAGAATAAATAAATTCTTCATAAAAACCAGCTACAAAAGCTACGACACCTCCAGAAACCCCAGGAACTTTATTTGCCGCTCCCATGGCCAGCCCTTTAAAGACTAAAAAAAGTTTATCTGTTACTGTTCTAGTGTTTCGCATTATTTTGTTTTGCTTCCTATTTTTTCTAGTATGAAAATAGTTAAAAATCCTGTGATCATTAATATAATAGCAAATGTTAGTTGATGCTCTGTAGTGTTTAATTTAGAATAAGTAAATGGAGAAATACTTTGTTCCATTACTGTTTTATAGGATTCAAAGTTGTTGGTGTTTTTTTGAAATACTGATAGTGTTCCTAAATTTGAAACATTAGAGAATGGTACAATAGCTCCTGTGGCATCATCCATTACAGATAGGGTTTCTTTCCATGGCCAAACTTTATTTAAAGATCCTAAAATAAACCCAGTAAGTATTGCTAATGTTGTATTACGATAGTTTTTAAATAACCATTTTAAGGCATGGCTAAAACTTAATAAACCAACTAATGCTCCTACTGCAAATATGGCTATTTTTTTTATATCGAAATTATGAAAGGCATCACTTAATGTTTTATAAGCTCCTAGTATTACTAATATAAATGATCCTGATATACCTGGTAATATCATGGCACAAATGGCTAAAGCTCCTGCAAAAAACAGATAATAAGGATTGGTATTTGCGGCTAATGATGGCAGACTTGTAATGTAAAAAGCAATACCAGCACCTATAATTAATGCTATTACAGTTAATAAATTCCATTTGGTAATTTGTTTTCCAATGAAATAGATGCTTACAACTATTAATCCAAAAAAGAAAGACCAAATTAATACTGGATGATATTCTATTAAGTATTTTGCTAGGCGCATGAATGATACAAAACTGATAATAATACCAGATAATAATGCTAAAAGGAAATTACCATTTATTTGTGCCCAAAATGCTTTTATTCCTTGCTGTCGAAGTGTTTTAAATAAGGATAAATTTACGTTACTTATTGTTGTTATTAGTTCTTCGTAAATACCCGATATAAAAGCTATCGTTCCTCCAGAAACACCCGGAACTGCATCTGCAGCACCCATTGCTACACCTTTTAATGCAATAATAAAATAATCTAATAAACGTCTTTGCATATTTTTAAAAAAAACTCTCGATTAGTTATGTTTCAAAGGTATGCAAATTTAGTTATACCCTTAGTTTTGTTTAAGGTTAAATTTTTGTTTAAGAAGGCCTGTTTTTTTTGAATAAAAAAAGCAAACTATTTATATTGAGTATTATTGTAAACTTAAAAACTAAATAATATATATTTAGTTTTTAAGTAATTTTTTTACTGTAGTGGAGTGGTATACTTCTGGAAAAAGTTCTTCTAAAATAATAATATGATCTGGATTAAAACGCATCGCGTTTTTAAGGTGATATGTTGCTTTTTCTGTTTCTAATAAAGTAAAATATAATCCTGCCAAACGAAATTCTATTTCGGCATTTTCTGGGTAGAATTCTGCTGCTTGTATTAGATTAAATGTGGCTGCTTCTGGTTCTCCTAATTCATTTAAAAGGTCTCCGCGAATTAACCAAGTGTCTAGTTCGTAATTACCTAATTCTATAGCGCGTTTATGTCCACGTTCTGCTTCTTCAAGAAAGTTTAATTTATGGTTTATTTGTGCATATAGCTTCCAATAGATAACATTTTCACTATCTATATTTATGGCTTTGTTAATGTAATAGAGTGCTTTTTGATAGTTCTTTTTTCTACTATAAAATTTAGTAATAGCAATCCAACCTTTATCTAATAAAGGGTCTTCATGTACTGTTCTATAATAATATTGAACGGCTAAATCTTCTTGACCTAATTTTTCATGACAGTTTCCTATTCTTAATAAGGCAAAAGAGGTTGGGTCTTCTAGTTTTAATGTAATGCTATAGTTTTCTATAGCTTCGTTGTAACGTTTTAGTTTTTCTAACACTTTTCCTTTTTCAAGGTACGCCCCAACAAAAGTATCGTCTGAAATGATAGCAAAATCGAAAGCATTTAATGCTTTCGAGTAGAGTTCTAATTCAAAATATTGTCTTCCTAATTGGTGCCAAGCTACTTCGCAGTATGGGTTCTTGTCTAGATAAGTATTTAAATAGGTTATTGCCTCCGTTTTTTGATCAAGAAAATCGAAACAATATATAACGTTGTATAAAGCAGAATAGTCTTCGAGGTCTTCCTCAAGACATTTCATAAAATAACTTTTAGCATTTTCAAATTGATCTAGAAATAAATACTCCATACCAATTAAAGAGTATAAATCGGCATTGTCGTCTGCTAATTGTAATGCGTATTTAAGAACTTCAATTGCTTTTTCGTGATCGTCTTCTTTAGATAGAATATTTGCTTTCTGTATATATACTTCTTCGTTTGTAGGCTCTAAATCATGTAGCTCGTCTAAGAGTACGTTAGCTTCTTTTAGTTTGTTTTCAAAAACAAATATTTCAACTTTAAAAAGTTTTAATGTTATAGAGGATGGGTGTTGTTCTAACCCTAGTTTTATAGCTTTTTTTGCAAGCGCTACTTTACCTTGATTAAGGTAATGATGTATTATGTTTTCAAATTCGTTCGAGTCAAAAAACAACACATTGTTTGTTTTTAACATCGATTCAAATTTTGTTAACGATAAGTTGTTATTTCTGTCTTGACTAAATTCCATAGGCACTTTTTCTAGGATTTAATTGTAATAGCACTATTAATCAATTAAACGTATAACTTCATAATAAATGTAACGTTCTCATTGCTTTTTTTAGTGTTGTTTTAGACAATGTTTTTAACAAAGTAATCAACAACTCTATGATTGAAAGCTTTTTTTAGATGTTTTTTACTTGATAATTAAAGTGTTACTTGAAGCTTATTTATGCTCAATTTTATTAAGAATAGCAATAATAATGCCACAGCCTTTAATGATGTCTTCGTTAGAAATAGTTAATGGAGGGGTGATGCGTATGGCTTTGGCTTCAAATAATAACCAAAAAAGGATTAATCCATGGTCTTGGGCTTCTAGTATAACTAGGTTGGCTACTTCTGCCGTGGGTGTTATGGCAGCTAACATTAATCCTTTTCCTCTAATTTCTGAAATTAGTGGGTGTTGTAGATGTTGCCTTATTAATTGTTCTTTCTCTAAGGCTTGTGACATTAAGTCACTTTCTGTCACTTCTTTTAGGGTTGCTAATGCTGCAGCTGCAATTACTGGGTTGCCTCCAAAGGTGGTTATATGACCTAATTTTGGGCTGTCTTGTAAGGTCTCCATAAGTTGTGTTGATGCAGTGAAGGCGCCTATAGGCATGCCTCCTCCAAGACCTTTTCCTGTTACTAGAATATCTGGTATGCAGTTGTAGTTTTCAAAACCAAATAGGGTACCAGTTCTTCCAATACCTGGTTGAATTTCGTCTAGTATTAAAAGTGCTCCTACGGTTTTGCAATGTGCTTTTAATTTTTTTAGGTAGTTATTTTTTGGTTCAATAAAGCCTGCACCTCCTTGTATGGTTTCTAAGATAACACAGGCAGTTTTTGTTGTAATGTGTTTAAAATGTGGCTCGTAATTAAAGGTAATATGGCTTACGTCTGGCAATAAGGGTCTAAATGGTGCTTTGCGTTCTTCATAATCCATTAAACTTAACGATCCCATTGTATTGCCATGATAGGCATTATGTGCGGCTATTATTTGGCTTCTTCCTGTTGCACGACGTGCTAGTTTTATAGCACCTTCTATAGCTTCGGTTCCTGAGTTTACCAAATAGGTCTTTTCTAAAGGGGCAGGTAAATGTTTTGCTAACGTTTTACTAAGTTCTACGGCGGGTTGTTGTATGTATTCCCCGTAAACCATAACATGTAAATACTTGTCTAGCTGTGCTTTTATAGCTGAAACTACTTTTGGGTGTCTGTGCCCTAAACTACAAGCTGAAACACCTGCAACAAAATCTAAATAGGCTTTATTATTAGTATCAAATATATAAGAACCCTCTGCATGCGAAATTTCTTTTGCTAGCGGATGTGGTGTTGTTTGCGCTTGGTATTTAAAGAAATCGTTAGTCATTTATTCTTTCGCTGAAATAATAGGCTTTTTATCTTTAGTTTTTGGTTTGGTTTTTGGTTTTGTGTCTGTTTTTAATAATGGTTTGTTCTTTAGTTTAGGGTTTACAAATTTTTCAGGAATTTGTCTTGATGCTTTTGCGGGTTTTACTTCTTTTGTATCTCCAACTCTTATTTTGGGTTTGCTTTCGGCATCTGCTTTTTCTACACGTTTTAATAGGTCTTCATCAAAAAACTCTTCTTCTGGAACAAAAGGGGCTAAGCCTTTTATGGTTGGTAAATTTAATGGTGGATCGTCGCTAAAAAGGTCTTCTACACTTTTTGGACGTTCTTCTGGTCTCCAATCGAATCCTTTTAATTTTCTAGCATTAACAGGGATGTCTTTTTCTGGATAAGTTTTGGCTCCAGGTTCAAAAAGCCTTTTGTATATTACAATATCTCCATTTTCAAAAAGCATTTCTATATTAGCAGATGTGGCTTTGTCAATACCTATTAGTTCGTCTTTTTCATTTCTTAAATAGAAAATGGACTCTGCATTTTTATAGATATTTACGTTACTTAATTGATTGTTTTTATCAAATAATCCAACGAGTCGTTTCCCTTTTATTTGACTGTAACCATCATCGCTTATAGTATCTTTACTTATTAAAAAGGCATTGTTAAAGACTATTAAAGAGTCTAGTTTCTCTGTCTCTGGGTTAGATTTTAAATGTATTGTGTCTCCAGTTATTTGGTTTTCTATACTCCAAAGTACTGGTTTTCTTGGTGGGGCAAAAGGGTCTTTAGGGGCTAGTTTAGCTAGGTTTATAAATTTGGTTAAGCCTGTTTGATGATTTACATGTACAGAATCTGCTTTACCGCTTAAATCCGATTTGTAAATTTTTGCATTTCTATAAGCTCTAGTAATTCTGTTGTTTTCTTTTCCTGTTACCATTAAAGTATCTGCATGCATGTAAATAGAATCTTTTTCTTGCACAGAAATGGCTAAAGCGCGTTTGGTTATAAAGGTTGAGTCTTTAGATTTGTAGACCTCGGCATAATGTCCTTTTATTATACTATTGTTTATTGTATCTGTAATTTTAATGTTGTTTGAAGCAGATGCAAAATCTCGTTTACGATCAAAATACATACTGTCTCCTTTAACTTCTCTATTATCGTAGTCAATTTTTGAGTTTTTAATAAAATAGCCTGTATCGTTATTGGTATCATAAAAACCACGTTCGCAATAAATGGTACTAGTTTCTCCAACAATTTTAGATGGGCCATACATGTAGGCGTGTCCTGTTTCTGAATAAAAATCTAATTGATTTGTTGTTAGTACATATTCTGGATTTACCAATTTAACGGTATTTAAAAAGCGGTATTTTTTCGCATTCATGTAATAACGGCCTACTGTACTTGTTATTGTACCAGAGGAGTCTCTAACCACTTGTCCAAAATCGTTATAATAGGCTTCTTGTTTTGCACGATCAAAATACAATTTTTCGGTAGTTAAGGTAGAGCTAGGTTCTGTTAATACGACTTCTCCTTTTACAAATGCTAGTTTTGTTTTACCACTGTATTCTGCATACTTAGCCACCAATTGTATAGTGTCTCCTTGTTTCATGATAACGTTACCGTAGGCTTCTACAAAGTTTTCTTTGCCATATAAAACTGCTTGATCGCACCACATGTCTATACCGTCATGAAATACGTGCACTTGCCCTGCATCGCTTCGTGTTAGTATGCTTGCTCCAGGGAATTTTGCTTCGTCTTTAGAACCAAAAGCTCCAGAGTCTTTTATTTCTATGTTTTTGCGTTGTTGTGCTTGTGCATTGTTTAGTATGGTAAATGCAAAAACAAAAACAATGGTATATAGGAATTTAATATGCTTCAAAATTTATAGTTTGAGCAAAAATAATGATTATAATGAGTTGACATTGTGTATTAAGATATTTTTAATCTAGGTTTATCTTAATTTTAACCTAAAAACAAGAACGTTAAATATGTTATTTAGTTTAGGGTTATAATTATAATTGAATAAAATATGCTGTATTGTCTTTTCCTAAAAGACTTAAAGATAGTATTTTGTTTTTTGTTTTGTTTAACAATATGTATGCTAGAATCTTTGTCTTTTTAGTGTTTAATATTACATAAACCCTATCTTTAATAGTTTCTATGTTATTAATTTTTACTGTACTTAAATTACTGTATTCTTCATACAAATATGCTCTGGGCGTTTTTATAGCTTTCAAGCGTATATTAGGATAGACCCAAACTCCATCTATACCTTTTCCTGCTCTAGTTTCTTTAATTAATTCAGCATAGCCTTGTTTTCGTTTTTTGTATGGTATTTTTGTATCTAGCTCTTTTGAAATATAGATGTATTTTTCTACAATAGTTTCTGGCTTAATTTGATTATTGAATAAGTCAATAGCGAATTGTTCTATCATTTCTTTTTCTGTTTCTTCTTTACAGGATAATGATAGAATTGTTATAATTATAAGTATTGAAATTTTTTTCATTTCATTTTTTTATTAATTACATGTGCTTTAAGGAGAAGGAGAACTACTAGTAGTTGCTATTTTTATATAAGTGTCTCTATTATTACATATCTATAACTATGGTTGTAAACCATATGTTGCTTTGTAGCTGTTACTTTATTTAAAATAAATTAAAAGTTAAAAAATAGTTATAGCCGCCTTGATCTAGTAATATCCAAGCTGCTAGTTTATTTGTTTCGTTTTCGAAAAGTAAACACTTTAAAGGTTCATTTGGGTTCCCCTTTTTAAAGTAAACAAAAACGTTTTCTTCAATGGCTTTTAGTTGATTTTTAAAAGGTTTATATATATCATGATTTGTGAAAAATCGAATTGGTTTTACATCAATATTGTTAATGCCTAGACTGTCAATTGGTTTTCTAAAAAAAGAAAATAAAGTATCAAACTTTTGAATTCTTTTTTCTTTTCTATTTTTTAATGTATCATTTAATACATAGTCAAAGTATATATATCTTTTTAATAATGTGTCTTTAGATATTTCATTTGTTTTTTTGTTATTAACATAATGAGCTAAAGCTTTTAGTTTTTCATATTTTTTTACTTCATGATCTTTCCAATTACTAAAATCTTGTTCTTGAGAATAACCATAAGAAGAAATTAAAACAAGGATTAAGAATGCTATGTGTTTCATTGTTTTATTTTTAAAGTTTTTATGTGAAGCATGAATGAAAGTTATTAAATGGATGAGTATTAAAATTCTATTTAAAAGTTCTACTCAATGTAGTGGTCTAACACACAAAAAATATGTGAGTGAAAAAACATACCATAATCTTTTATTATTCAATCTTAATGCGAATTTAGAAGAAAATAAACTCACATAGATTATGATTTAGTTTGTTGTTTTATGGACTTTTTTAAAGCAAAATGAATCCAGAGTGTGTTCATTTTATTTATAAAATATTCATTATGTTTTAAATTAGTAACAGAAATATAACTAGCTTCTTCTTTTCTACTCCATGATAATGCAGAAAAATTTTCGTAATTATAGTTTGATAAGTCTGTGTTACTTTTTGTAGAGTCCTTTAATTTAGGTAAGCTAGGGTTCATACGACCACCTGTTGGATAACCATATAGTTTTATTAATTCATTTGTTATTTTATCTTCTTGATTATAAACGATTTCAAAATGAATTCTATTTATTTTACCATCCAAAACTTCTATAGCTAGTTTTTTTACCTCTCTATTTAGAAAGAGTAAGTTTTTTCCTTTATATAAATAATTGAGTCTTGGGTATATTCCCATTTTTCCAGCTTCAATACTTGTGATTTTTTTGAAGAATGGACTATATTTATTAAACTCTTCTGTTAATAGTTTTTTATTGAGAATTAAGACACTATTGTTTGTCATTATATCAATTTGAGAATAACAAGTTATAAAATTTAAAGCTATAAAAAATTTAAAAAGATATTTCATAATTACATGTTTACAAGCAGTCTCCATAACCGAACCATGAAGTCTTGTAAGGACTTGGTGTTCCTGAAAAACCTAAAGGAGGTGTTAAGGTAACATTTCCTCCGTAATATTCAAATTCATCTTTTATATAATCTAAAAGAGTTTGTTCCATTGCTGTAGAAGTTGTGTTGCAGCCATTTTCTTGATACCAATTATCAAATGCTTCAAAACCTAATTGTAATAAAACAGCTGACTGTGTCTGAGTTACACCTGAAGATAAAGGGAATTGTGTGTTTACAGGTAGTTGGAAGTATAAGGGTTGAGTAAAGATCCCCCAATCAAACCCTGTACAGTTTATATTGAGTATTAAAAATAACTCATGAATATTAGAAACCGCTGCACATTGCCAAACTGTAGAGCCTACTTGAGAATAGTTAAAACTTTCGCAATCTGGGTTTATATTTTCAATTGTGAAATATTCCTCAAAAGAAGAGGTTTCTTGGTTTATTATGGAATTTATGGCATTAATGGTGAATTGTTTAGTGCTGTCACTGCAGCTATTTTCTTGCAAGAAAATATTAATCTGATTTACAATACCTTTTGGTTGAGCCTGTAACCAAGTAGCCATTTCTGGGGTAAACCCATTACTACCTGTTTCACTAATTGTATTTAAACAAGAAACTACTTGTTGCCATGGTTGTAAAACGATAGGGGCAGTAACGACTATGTGCGTTGGGTCTGCTCCTCCATTATCGGTTTGGTTATTAGTACTTGTTCCTGTATTGGTGCTATCTGTACCACTACCTGGAGAGCCATTATCCATGCTAATACCATCTAGACAATCCATATCGTAACTTGCGCCTATAATTGTTTGCGTAGAACCCGTACACATACCGCCATTTGCAAAAGGTTGAGGGCCATGTATGTAAGTGTCCCCGTTGTCGCAGGCACCATAACTGTAGTCGTAAACTAAACACTGCTCTGTAGTTGTTGCTTTATTTAATAAATTGCTTATTAAGTTTTCATCCTCTATATAAGTAATAGTAATCTTGTCTTTTAAGTTAACAGCACCTTCATTTAGTATTAATTGTTTTTCTTGTGCTGTTATATTGTATTTAGTTAAAGCTATTTTGTAAGTACCATTGTTTTGTAAGGAAAGCACTAAATTTTCAAGGTATTCTGTTTCTATAGGTCTTTGTATAGGAAAGGTATAAGAATGGTAGTTGGTTGCTGTGTTTTCTATATAAGTGGCTTGTTCTGTATTTATAGTAAAGCCATGCTCACTAGACATAACCTCTTTATTTTGTGTTTGTTTATTAACTGTTTTAGATATGGTTTCTAACTTATTTTTTACATTCGAGTTAGAGAATATTGCTGCTGTATTAATTTTAGAGACATTAAAAGTTTTTTTTATGTTATTACTGTTGTCTTCTACTGTAAGTTTATCCTCTTTTTCGCAATTAAAAAGAATAACTGTAAGCGTGAGAAGTAATAGTGTTTTTACAATATTTTGTTTCATTCTGTATTGTGTTTTTAATTATTGTTAATGAAACAATAGTACTAATAGTTATAAGTGTTGCAGTCCAGTATTTTTATAAAGTTAAAGATTTCGGACATCTTTTTTATACTGTGCTGGCGTTTTATTAGTGAATTTTTTAAATGCTGTATAAAAACTAGATTTAGAATTAAAACCAGATTCTAAGCCAATAGATACTATGGTGTAGTTATCGTAATCTTTATTCCCTAAAATCTGTTTTGCATTTTTAATTCTTAAATTATTTATATAATCGTTAAAACTCATATTTGAGTTTAGTTTTATTTGTTGCGAAATATAACTTTCATTTAAGTTTAAAGTATTAGATAGTTGTTCTAAACTTAGTTTTGGGTTTAAGTAAGCTTTATTGTTTATAATTTCGTTTTCTAATTTTTCAAAAGCTTTAGTTTTAGAACTTATTTCTTTTTTTTCTTCTTCCTTTTTAACAGTAGTGTTTTTTCTTTTTTCTCTAAGCTCTATTCTTTCTTGAAGTAGTTTAGATTTTGTAAGCCCAACGTAACCTATCCAATATACTAATACAGATATACCTAGCCACATAGGGTAAAAAAAGTAGGATTCATCTAAATTATAAATCATTACTATGATTATTGCTATTAACCAACAAATGCAGATAATGAGTCCTGTATAAATTAGTTTTTTGAGCCATATAGTTTCTTTCCTTACTCCTTTTATATTGTAAGAAGTATCTTTTTCATAGCTATTAATCATTTTAAAGGTAAGGAGAATGATTAATATATTGAATAATATTGAAAACAATTCAAGATAGATATATATACCTACTTTAAAATGTGAAGGAATTAAATACTTTGGATTAATAAAAAAACTATAAACTATTTGAATTAAATGAATTAATAATACCAATATGAAAGGAAGTATTAGTAAAATATATCTTTTAAGTTTAATTTTTGTAGTGTGTGTTAATTTGTAGACATATAAATAGAACATTGGTAAAATTAGCCAATGCCATGGTATAAAAATATATTTAAGAAAGGAATAGTACTTAGAAAAACCGACATCTATTAACCAATATTGAAAGTTACTCAAGGATAAAAATAATACAGTTAACCCAAGGAATAGAGTGCTTTTTTTTAATTTTTTATTTTGAGAAAAGACAATGAAACTAAAGATGACACCATGTAATACACCAGATATAATGAGGATATTAAATATGTTAAAATTAAGTTGATCTAAATTCATAAATAGCGATAGGGATATTTTGGTTGGTTCTAAGATATAAAAAAAACCTATCGGAAACTTCCAATAGGTTTTTTAAATTATGTTTTTAGAGTTTATCTAAATATAGTTTGTTTTCTGTCTGGTCCAACAGATACTATTGTGATAGGAATTTCTAATTCTTTTTCTAAAAAGGCAATATATTCATTTAGTGTTGCTGGTAATTGAGATGCTTCACTCATTTCGGTTAGGTCTTCTGCCCAACCTTTAAAGTCTGTATATATTGGTTGTACGTTTTCTGGCTCTATATTATATGGTAAATGTGAAATGGTCTCTCCTTTATAATTATAAGCTGTACATACTTTTAATGTTTTAAAACCAGATAATACATCGGCTTTCATCATCATTAACTGTGTTACACCATTAACTTGACAAGCATATTTAAGGGCTACTAAATCTAACCAACCGCAACGTCTAGGACGTCCTGTTGTTGCCCCAAATTCGTGCCCAACTTTTGCCATAGTTGCCCCATCCTCATCAAACAATTCTGTTGGGAATGGCCCAGAACCTACACGTGTTGTATAGGCTTTAAAAATACCAAAAACATCTCCAATTTTATTTGGAGCTACGCCTAAACCTGTACAAGCTCCAGCTGCCGTTGTATTACTCGACGTTACAAATGGGTAGGTTCCAAAATCGATATCTAATAGAGAGCCTTGCGCGCCTTCTGCTAGTATAGATTTTTCTGCTTTTTGTGCTTGGTATATGTATTCTTCAGAGTCTATAAATGTTAACGATTTTAAAACCTTAACCGCTTCGTAAAATTCTGTTTCTAATTCTTCTAGATTGTATTGTATGTCTACGTTATAGAAGGCAATCATGGCTTCGTGCTTATTTGCTAAAGCTCTGTATTTGTCTTTCCAATCATCTAATTCTAAATCTCCAACACGTAACCCGTTTCTACCTGTTTTGTCCATGTATGTTGGGCCAATACCTTTTAACGTAGAACCTATTTTAGCTTTCCCTTTAGAGGTTTCGCTCGCTGCATCTAGTAAACGGTGTGTTGGTAGAATAATGTGTGCTTTTCTAGATATTAAAAGCGACTTTCTGTAATCTACATCTTGTTCTTCTAATTTATCTAATTCCTTTTTAAATATTACAGGGTCTATTACGACGCCGTTACCAACTAAATTTGTTGCTTCGTCATGAAAAATCCCTGAAGGAATAGTATGTAATACGTGTTTTTTACCGTTAAATACTAAGGTGTGTCCTGCGTTTGGCCCACCTTGAAAACGCGCAATAATATTGTATTTGGAGGTTAATACATCGACAATTTTTCCTTTGCCTTCATCTCCCCATTGTAAACCTAGTAGTAAATCTACCGCCATTGTAGTTAGTTGTTTTTTGTTGTTGTTTTTCGGTTTCCGTAAAAGTAGAGCGAGTGTTTTGTGATTTCAATATCAAAAACCTCTTCTATTGTTTTCTTTATAGACTGTATTCTTGGGTCGCAAAATTCTATAACTTCGCCTGTGTCTCCAAGAATAATATGATCGTGTTGTTTATTAAAGTAAGATTTCTCGTAGTGTGCTTGGTTTTGACCAAATTGGTGTTTTCTAACCAAACCACAATCTAAGAGTAACTCTATGGTATTGTATAATGTAGCTCTACTAACGCGATATTTTTTGTTCTTCATATTTAAGTATAAAGACTCTATATCGAAATGTTCTTCGTTATTGTAAATTTCTTGTAGAATTGCGTAACGTTCTGGTGTTTTTCTATGGCTATTTTCCTCTAAAAAAGCAGTAAATACGTTTTTTACAATTTCTTGGTTTTTTGTTTCTATATCTGCACTCATAATCGTGGCAAATTTACATATTTTTTTTAGGTATGCTCTATTTATTTATTAGTTTCAGAACTGTATTATCATCAGGTTATTAACAACGGGGGTTACGCGCGGGTTACTTTGTCTATTCCGTTTATTTTTCGAAGGTTTTCCATAAGTTTTTTTAATAGGGCTCTGTTTTTTACAATAACGTTTATTTTTCCAGAGAATATACCATCATCACTTTGAAAACTAATACTATTCATGTTAACATGCATGTTAGATGAAATGACTTGTGTAATATCATTAACTAGACCTAAATTATCTATTCCAGAAAGTGCTATTTGTGCGGCAAATTCTTGTTGCGAAGAATCTATCCATTTGGCTTGCATAATGCGGTATGCATAATTAGATTGCATACTTAGTGCATTTGGGCAATTTTTTTTGTGCACTTTTATACCTTCATTTATGGTTAAAAAACCAAAAACGGCATCGCCTGGTATTGGGTTACAACAGGTTGCTAATTTATAGTCTAGTTTTTCTTCTTCTTTACCAAAAACAAGTAAATCGTATTTGTTTGTAATTTCGTCTTTGTCTAAATCTTCTTTAGAAATACTATTTTTACGATTAATTTTATTTTTAATAAAACTTACAAGGGCATTACTTCTAGATGCTGCGTACTCTTTTAGCATTGGATTACTAATAGTGCCAATACCTACACGATAAAATAAATCGAGACTTGTTTTTAATTTGAAATGGTTAACCATTTCATTAACAGATTTCTCGTTAAGTGTTATTTTTAACTGTTTTAGTTTACGGCGTAAAATTTCTTTACCATCTTCTGCTATTTCTTTCTTTTCTTCTCTAAGTAACGATTTTATTTTACTTCTAGCTCTAGAGGTTGTTGCATATTCTAACCAGTTTGGGTTTGGTTTTGCGTTTTCTGAAGTTAAAATATCTACTTGATCTCCGCTTTTAAGTTCATGACTTAATGGAACCAATTTACCGTTTACTTTGGCGCCTCTGGTTTTCATACCTACTTGTGTATGTATGCTAAAAGCAAAGTCTAAAGGTGTGGCGCCTTTTGGTAACGATTTTAAATCTCCTTTAGGTGTGAAAACAAATATTTCTTTAGAGTAAAGGTTTAGTTTAAATTGTTCTACAAAATCTACAGCGTTTGTTTCTGGGTTTTCTAGGGCTTCTTGTAAGCGATTAATCCAAACATCTAAATTATCTTCTTTATCATCGTTTTTATATTTGTAGTGTGCTGCGTAACCTTTTTCGGCAATTTCATTCATTCGCTCACTACGAATTTGTACTTCTACCCAACGTCCTTTAGGTCCCATTACAGTAATATGTAAGGCTTCGTAACCTGTAGATTTTGGAGACGAAATCCAATCACGTAGGCGAATTGGGTTAGGCCTAAAGTGGTCTGTAACTACAGAATAAATTTTCCAAGCTAAAAACTTTTCGTTTTCGGTATCTGTTTTATAGATTATTCTAACGGCAAATTTATCGTATACCTCATCAAAAGATACTCCTTGTTTTGCCATTTTTCGTTTTATTGAAAATATAGACTTTGGGCGCCCTTTAATTTCATAGGTTAAATTTTCTTTGTCTAATGAGGTTTTTATAACATTATTAAATTCTCGAATGTAAGCATCTTGCTCTTGCTTACTTTCTTGCATTTTGTTTAATATGTCGTTATATATTTCTGGCTCTGTATATTTTAAACTTAAATCTTCTAGTTCTGTTTTTATGTTATAGAGCCCAATTCTGTGTGCTAAAGGTGCATATATGTATAGGGTTTCGCTAGCAATTTTTACCTGTTTATCTGCACGCATGGAGTCCATAGTTTGCATATTATGGAGACGATCTGCGATTTTAATAATTATAACACGAACATCATCGTTTAATGTTAGTAACATTTTACGAAAATTCTCGGCTTGTAAAGAAACATCGGTATCTTTTTTTAAAGAGGATATTTTTGTTAATCCATCTACAATTCTAGCTACAGTTTCTCCAAAAAGACGTTCTATATCTTTTATGGAATAATCTTCGTTGTCTTCTACAACATCATGTAATAATGCCGCAGCAATAGAGGTGGCATCTAAACCTATTTCTGAAGCGACAATAGTAGCCACAGCAATAGGGTGGAAGATGTAGGCTTCTCCACTTTTTCTACGTTGTTCTTTGTGTGCATCTACAGCGACATCGAAAGCTTTACGAATTAACTTTTTATCTTCATCGGATAGCGTTGTATAGCTTACTTTTAAAAGTTTTTTGTAGGCTTTAGCAATAGCTGCATTTTCATTTTCAATTTCAACTTCGGTCATATATTAAAAATAGTGTAAAATTTTTAACTCACAAACAAGTCATGTGTTTTTATTTAAAAGAAATTCTTACAGTAATTCTTAGACAATAATAACTTATTAATTTTCAATGAATCTCCTTTTTTATAGATAATTTGTTTTGTTATAATATTTTTTTTGTAGTTTTATATATAGCTCCCCTAACTAACTTAATCTATCATTATGAAAAATAGAATTTCTTCTATTATGGCATTCTTATGCCTTTTAATTTGCGTAACTTCTTTTTCGCAAGTTGGTATTGGGACTACATCTCCAGATACATCTTCAGTATTAGACATTTCTTCTACCACTCAAGGATTATTAACTCCAAGAATGACAACTGCTCAAAGAACAGCAATAACAACACCAGCAATAGGTTTGTTGGTTTATGATACAGATGAAGATGCTTTTTATTACTAACAATAATGGTAGTTGGGGTAAACTTAGTGCTACATATAGTGGAAATGATTACACGGGTTGGGCACAATATTCTGATACACAATACACCTCCAGCTCTCCATTTGTTTTAACTCCCTATATTAAGACAACTTTACCAAATAATGCAGGTATAACGTTAGACCCTCAAAAACCAGTTGATGTAACAGCATTTTATAATTCTACTAACTCTACAATAACGGGAAGGAGTGGAGATGGTATAAATCTAGTTATAGAGTTTAAAGTTATTCCAACTAATAACAAGACAACTAAGGTGACAGTTGCAATTGATATTGGGGGAAGCATTGGGGAAATATTTACTAGAGACTTTATAACATCTAAAGGCGTTAATGTTGAGCATTTTTATTTAAGTTCTTTTAATGCTTATACATTAGGTACTTGGGAAGCAAACGGAGGAACAATTAAAATTGTATCTGATTTTGCAGCGAAAGTTTATGATATAAGATATGTAATAACTAGAACACATAAAGCAAGATAACTTAAAAACACTAAATATAATTATAAGAGTTAATATTTTGTTTCTACTATTTGTTTATGATATATTTTTATTTCCGGACTATTTAGATTTGATAATATTGGGCTTTAATAAATAGGCGAAAAGTCTTTAAATAATTATTATTTAATAGTTATATAGTAAGCAGTGGTAGTTGCAAAAACTGTACATTTTTCAAACTCTGTACTTCTATTTATCTATTTTTAACTTTTAAGATTATTATGGTGAATTCCAAGAGTGTTATTAACTATAAACTTTTGTTGAGAATACTACTTTTTCTGGTTGTGCTAAATTGTGAAGTTTTTTTAAAACAACATCTAATGTCATTAGTCTTCTTTTTTATAAACCTCCATTTTTATACCTATTCCGTAGTTGTTTAACCCAGAGAGTAGTAAGTTGGATTTTTTTATGTTTTTCTTATCATATAAAACCCATTTATTGCCATTTAAAAATATACGTTTTACATAGGTGCGTTTAGCAGGGATTTTATCTGTAAAAGGTAATAGGGGTCTAAACGTTGTAGATACTTTTACAATCCCCCTTTTAGTTTTTATTTCTTGATATTTTTTATTTGGAATAAGTTTTCCTTTCTTATCTGTATAACCTAAAACTTGTAATGATATAAATGCGCCAGATTTAGGGATAAAAATATCGTATTTGCTAACATCTAGATCATAAATTTTCTCGTTTGCTTCGGTTGCAATAAAGACAACTTTATCGTAGGTTAATACTTCTCCAGGTTTACCATTATTGTTTTCGTAAAAATTAACTCTAAATAATGTTGAAAAAGGTTTCTTTTTAGATTTAGCTTGTTTTCTTTTATGCCATGTTTTGGCTTCTACTTTTATGGGAAGATAAACTCTTGTTATCCGTTTTGTTTTTTTATCCTCATTAGGAAAAAATACAGCAATTTCAGATTCTATAGTTGGGAGCCAACATTTATAATAATCTTCATGTGTTGTTGGTTTAATTTTTTCAATCTTAAATTTTCCTTTTGGCTTTGCTTTTACAATAATCTCCTGAAGTTTGTCTGCTTCTGGTTCTAAAAAAATAGTTTTAGCTAAGTTTGTGGTTGCTACTTTCAAGTCTTTATATCCTAACGAGGAAATAAATAAGGTATCTATATCACTATATAATTTTTTAGTGAATAGAAATTTACCATCATCATCTGCAAAAATACCATTACCGTTTCCAAATGAAATTGTAGCATAGGACACTGGTGTTTTTGTTTCAGAATCAAGAATACTTGTTTGTGCAGTACCAAATAGTGTAGATAGAACTATTAAACAAGTTATTATATTTTTTAACATAAGCCTTTTATTTATTTGAAGCATTTTATAGAGTATAACGTATAAGTTATATAAAATAGTCTCTTTAGTTGTTTTAATAATAAGAGTGATTAAATATATATATTATACTTGTAAAATTATAATTTAATAAAAAAGCAGTAATACTTAGTGTATTACTGCTTTTAAAACTTAGTGTTTATAGAGGTGTTAAGAAAATAATTAGTTGATTAGTCTAATTTTTTTGTTAATGTAAAGCCAGTAAATAACCCAACACCTGCCATTAAGAAAATGGTTCCAGGGAAAGCAACTTCTTCCTCTACACCTAAATTGTAATGTAAAATAGAAGCAATAAAAATACCAATACCAATACCCATTAATAATAAAGATAGGTTTAAAATAAGAACCTTCCATATTGGAGCTGCATGTGCTTTCCCTTTTATAAAAATGCTGGCATCTGCTCCTTTTTCAATAAGTGCCATGCGTTCTTTGTTTCTTGTAGAAAAATATAAATAAGCGATTCCAAAGATCGTCCCAAAGATTACTGTTAATACTACTACTTCCATAATTGTTTGTTTTTAATTGATTATTTTTAATGTGTTCTTAGCTTAAGACGATGGCTTTTTAATTATGGTTACAACTTTTTCAAAATATTTTTTTAACTCATATGTAACCGAAACTGTAAAAGTGTCGTCAAAAGCACAAATGACCATCAAAAACGATCAATATTATATAACTAAAGTATTAGAAGGCGATACCAGTGCTTTTAGCATTCTGGTAGAGCGTTATAAAGATTTAATATATACGTTAGCTTTAAGAATGATTAAAAATAGGGAAGAAGCAGAAGAGGTCTCTCAAGATACATTTATAAAAGTATATAAGTCGCTTTCCAAATTTAAAGGAGATTCTAAGTTTTCAACATGGATATATAAGGTTACTTACAATACTTGTTTAGATCGATTAAAAAAATTAAAAAGAACACAAAATACGGTTGCAATTAATGAGTTTACAGAGCATGAAGTAAAAACATTAGATAGCGCATTAGCTACTTTAGAAATAAAAGAACGTAAAGAGGCTATACAGAAGTGTATAAATATGTTACCGAGTAATGATAGTTTTTTATTAACCTTGTATTATTTTGAAGAACAGTCTTTAGATGAGATCGCTAAGATTGTTAACTTAAAGCCTAATAATGTTAAGATAAAATTATACAGGAGTCGAAAAAAACTTGCGTCTGTATTAAGAGCGCATTTAGAACCAGAAATAATAGAGCATTATGAAAGAACAGGAAAATAAAGCGATTGATGCATTAGTGGATAAAATGATGAAAGCGGTCGATTTAAAATCACCATCTTTAGATTTTACATTACATATAATGTCTCAAGTTGAGGAATTATCTTCATCTCAAGTGACGCGCTATAAACCATTAATATCTAAATGGGTGTGGGGTATAATAGCTATAATAGTTATCTCCGTTTTAGGACTCTCTCTTAATGAGAATACTATTAATAATGAAACGATGTCTTGGTATAGTACTATAGACTTTAGTTTGTTATATAATAACTCGATATCTCAATTTTTTAATGGGATTACTATACCAAAAACATTATTGTATTCTGTTGTTTTATTTGGAGCAATGTTGGCTATTCAAATTCCTTTACTTAAATATTATTTTAATAAACGTCTAAAAGTTTAGTAATAACTATTAATATATAGAAAAAGGAGGCTAATTACAGCCTCCTTTTTGGGTTAAAATACCAGTTATTTATTCCTTAATAACTTTATTTATATGTGTAGTTCCTTTGCTATCGGTTACTTTTATGATATAAATTCCTGCTTGAAATTTAGATAAATCTAACTCATGATTGGACACATTTTTTCTTTGAATAGTGTTGGTATACACCTGCGCACCATTAAAACTATAAACATTAATTGTAGCATTATCTAAAAGACTACTTTTTAATTTAATGTTTATAATACCTTTTGTAGGGTTAGGGTAGACCTTTAAACTATTTATGGTATCATCATTTAAAACAAGCTCTTCTTTAGTTTCGGTTTCTTCTTCACTTGCTCCTTGTTTTAACACAAAGTTTCCAGTACATCCTTCTATATGCGCTCTAAATTGAGAACCGTTTAAGGCATCAAAATCTGAGGTTAGTAATACTTCATTTCCAGCATGATAGACTGCATTAGCTCCAGATGCTATTGTGTTAGATGCTGTTATAGAGTTTACTGCTTCTTGATTATCTGTAGAAGCACTACTAACATTGGCTGTTATAGTTAAATCTGATGGGCAGCAAACACCAACACCTACAGCACACCATGCAGCTTTTACACTATTCCATTCCATAGAGCCAACACCATATAAATCTGCAGCGGCTTGTATAGAGAAGTTTTTAGCATCATTATAGTTACTGCTGGCACTTAGGTAAACACTTTCGGTTCTATATGCAATTTTTGCAGCTTTAGTAATACCTATTCCAGTTACACTATAAAAATCTGAATTATCATTAGTTCCAGAACCTCCTTGAGAAAGCAAATAAAACCAAAAATTATTTACACCGCTGTTAGTATGCACACCACCATGGTCTCCGCTTCCTGTGTACCAGTATGTTCCTAAATAAGTGTCTGGTTGATTATGGGCATTTGGATTAGATAATGAACGTATTACAAAATTAATATCCTCTCCTAATTCCCAAGTACTTTTTGTTGGGTCTGCAAAAAATTCTACACAAGCTCCCCATATATCAGAATAACTTTCGTTAAGAGCACCCGATTCGTAAGAATAAGTTAAGTTAGCAGTATGAGTACATACAGCATGGCCAATCTCATGAGCTGCAATGTCAATTGATGTTAATGGGTCTATAGAGGCATTACCGTCTCCGTATGTCATTACAGAACCATTCCAAAATGCATTAACATAGTTACTACTATAGTGTATATAACTTTTTATAATTGCTCCACTATTATCAAAACTATTTCTAGAATGTTCATTCAAGAAATAATCGTATGTCATTTCTGCACCCCAATGAGCATCTAATGCAGCATCATCTTTTTGAGAATTATGCCATTCTGAAGTTGTCCAATTATTATTGTTATCACTAAAATTAATAGCACTACCATACGAGGTTCCGTTGTTTAAATCATAGGTTTCTATTCCATTTCCTCTAGTTGCGTCTTTTAAAATATAACTTCCTGAAGCTAATGTTGTTTCTATTGATCTAGAACCACTGTAGCGTGTACTAGCTGTTCCTGTTACAAAAGGAGTTGGTTTTTTAGGAATGTTTGCTTTGTGTTTGTTAGCATGTTTTATAATGCTATTTGTATGTATAATTTCTCCAGTAGTAGCACTTGCATAAATATGAGCTCTGCTTAAAGGCACTAAACTATAAATATCAAATTTGTAAGCTAATTCATATTGATTTATTTCATTTTCTGAAAGAAAGTTTTTACAAATTACTAATTCTCCAACTTGACTATTATTTTCAGATAAGTACCATTGGTACATTTCGGAATCATCCCATATATATGTCTCGGCATTTACATAGCCAAGTGCCTTTTTAAATGCATCAGGCTCACTTATTTGTGGCTTTGTATCTAAGGACAGATTAGAAACAAATTCACCAGTAACTGATACCATTGCTTCATTTTTAAGATGCATTTTTAAGACAGAATGTTCTACTTTGATATTAGAATAGTATTGCTGATATTCTTTGTGTTTAAAACCATATGAATCATTGAAGGTTTTTGTATTTAAAAGACTATTATTATCAGATACATCAAATTTAGATTTTAGAACTTCCATTATATTACTGAAAGATTCTCCTTCTTCATTGAGTTCAATGAATATTTTTTTATGCTCAGCATTTTCCTGAGCATATATCGTGAGGGACAGTAAAAAGAGCATGCCCAGGGTTATATATCTTTTTTTAAGTTTCATAAGTTTAATTTTTTATTATTCTTTATCCTTTAATTCATAAACTAAACTCTTTAACTCATCAATTTGCTTTTGTTGGTCAATAATATATAATGTTAATTCTTCAATTTTTTCTTGCTGAATTCTAGACATATCACCTAATTCTATACCTTGTGATTCTACTGTATTTGCAGAAGGTACATTTGGTAAGTGTTTATTTTCTTTAATAAATGCTTCTACTTCTGCTAACGGTTTTAAGTTATAATCGTCTGCAAAAACATAATCTGCCCATCCTGTTCTTACTCTAACCTCTTCGGCAAGCATACCACCTTTTACAAAAAATCTATAAGCACTAATGTTAGTACCTCCTATAGATGTTGGTGTATTGTCTGTTCCTACGGCTACTTTTCCTGTGTCTGATAAGAATAAAAAGTGGTTTCCAAAGTTGGAGTTAGGCCATGGTCTCCAAAAATTTAAACCAGGCGTACCATTGGCAGCAGGAATATACTCAATACCCCATTGTCCGTTATCTGTAGTTTGTCCGTTTTCACCAAACAAAATCATTGGTCCACCAGCAAAACTAGTTCCTGTTAATCTAATAGTACCATTATGTACATGTAGCTCGCTAGTAGGGTTTTCTGTACCAATACCAACTTTATCGCTAAAATAACCTCTACCTTTAAAGTAACCACCAAAAGTACCAGCTCCGTTAATTTCATCAACACCAACTACACCAGCTGCAAAACCACCATTAGCAGAAGCACCATTCCAGGCTCCTTTTAAATGCCCATAAACACCACCTATTTGAAATTTATTTGAACCAGATGTAGCACCTAAATCTGCAATAAATCGACCACCAAGAACATTGGCTGTGGTAGAATACGCTCTAGCTGTACTAACTGTAGATGTACCAATAACACCAAACGAACTACTACCAGCAGCCCAGTTAGAGTTATAACCTAAATAACCTGTAGTTTCAGAATTTGTTGAGCTATATATAGAACCAGCTTTAAATTGTTGTGCTATATTAGCACCTTTAATACCGCTCTCTGTTGCACCATCTACATGTAACCTTACATTGGTTGCTGTAGTACCTAAACCATTTGCGGGAGCCGCCGTACCAATACCTACGTTAGTACCATTGTCATTTAATTGAGCGTTAGCTTGAAATACTGTAAAAGCTACAATTGCGAGGGTTGAAAAAAGTTTACTTGTTTTCATAAGTTTTTAATGTTTTTAATTAATTCCCGACTCTATTATAAATATGGATTTTTGGGTTCCTCCATCTATTAGAGTGTTTATGAAAAAAATAATCTGTTACCCGATTTTTTTAATTAATAATTAAGAAAATATGAAATACGACAGATTGACTGATGTAAAAGGTTTTAAATCAGTAGTTAACCCGTTGTGCATTTTGGATCAAAATAGTAGCCAAATGTCAGTTCGAGTAATTTTGAGGTACGAAAAATTGTATCGAGAACAGGGTATTAATCTAAAATTCTTATTCTCGATACAAATTTTACTCATTTCAATCGTAAAATTCACTCGAATTGACAGAATTTCATCAAAATACACAACGGCTATAGTAATTATTTTTCTATGTAATGAAAAGGTTAAGTAGAAATATAGCGTAGGTGCTATTTGTACCAGCGTTTTTTCTTCTTTTTAGAAGCTTCACTTTTACGTCCTTTTCTGTATTTACTTCCCTTTTTATTAGAAGTATGCACTTCTTTTTTTGCATTAGGGGCTAAAGGAAAAGGATGATCGTTTACTACATCTAGTTGTAAATGAATTAATTTTTGAATTCTAGAAACATATTCTTTTTCGTCTGCAGAGCATAGCGAATATGCCGCACCTGTATTTCCAGCTCTAGCTGTTCTACCAATTCTATGTACATAGGTTTCTGGAGCGCTAGGTAAATCGAAATTAACAACAGCATCTAGACTATCTATATCTATACCACGAGCAGCAACATCTGTAGCAACTAGAATATTAGTTTCGTTCTTTTTAAAATTGTTAAGCGCCAGTTGCCTATCGGTTTGGCTTTTATCTCCATGAATACTACCTGCTTTATAGCCGTTTTTTAATAACGATTTTTCAAGTTTGTCAACTCCATATTTAGTACGTCTAAAAATAATGATTTTCCCATTTATAGTCTCACGGAGTAAATGTAAACACAACTCTATTTTTTGAGGTTTAGGAACATAGTATAATGCTTGGTTTACGTTTTTTGATGTGGATGAGTTTTGAGCGACTTCTACACGTTGAGGTGCTTTTAATATAGTAGTTGCTAATTGCTCTACTTTATAAGGTATTGTAGCCGAAAATAGTAATGTTTGTTTGGTAGAAGGGCATAAGCGTTCAATTTTTTTAACATCGTCTATAAAGCCCATATCTAGCATTAAATCGGCTTCATCTAAAACTAATGTTTCAATATAATCTAAATTTATAAAATCTTGTTTATGTAAATCTAACAATCTACCTGGTGTTGCAATTAAAATATCGACACCATTTTTTAAAATTTCTTTTTGAGGTTCTATAGATGCGCCTCCAAAAAGAACAGCAGTAACTAATTTTGTATGCGTACTATAAGCTTTAAAATTAGCTTCAATTTGAATTGCTAATTCTCGTGTAGGGCTTACTATTAAAGCTCTTATCTTTTTACTTTTTTTAGGTGTATCTTGCCTATCAAACAACAGTTGTAGAATTGGAAGCGCAAAAGCTGCTGTTTTTCCTGTTCCTGTTTGTGCAGAAACAATAATGTCTTTTTTATTTAAAACTAAGGGAATTGTTTTCTCTTGAACCAAAGTAGGAGAGTCATAACCTTTCTCTGCAATAGCTCTTAAAATGGGTTTGTTCAGTTTTAAATCTTTAAATGACATAAGTGTATAATTTAATGCAAAGATAGCCCAAAACTAGTAGTTTTATTTTAATAAATGCATTAATAGAAAAAAGCCTACAGAAAGCTGTCTTCTGTAGGCCAAACTCAATCATAAAATACACAACATGATCTTGTTTAATAATGTGTGTTATTCTGAGCAAGTTTCACTATAAGTTAATACATAATTAAACCCATTACTATGAGAGAATTGTACTTGGTATGGTGCATTTAAATCTGCATAATAAATATTACCATCTTTTACTTTTTGTTTTAAACGCTTTTTTCCACTTTGGTTTACACTTGGTAAAACAGATGCGACATTAGTTGGTGTACAAGTATTTCCTGTTTGTAGATATACAGTACCAGAAGAAGAAATTGTTTTAGTTCCTGTTTTTCTGTAGCGCATTACGTTTTTAAATTTTGTTTTTCCTCCAAAGATGCTAGCTTGCTTTTTTATTTTCATCTTTAATCGTACCTTTTTACCAGAGTAATTAACCTTATACTTAGCACTTAATGTGCGTCTTTTACAAACATCGAATACTGTAACTGGATTTGGAGATAATACGACTGTTTTACATAAACCTTCAATTTTTTGAATCGTAGCAGTAATGGTATAAGTGTTAGTACCACATGGTACACCATAAGCATGAGTTACACTATTAGAACCATTAACAGTAGTTGTTGTAGAGTCTCCAAAATTCCAAACAATTTCGTAACCAGATAAACCTTCTAAACCTTCAATAGTATAAACCCATTCGCCGTTTGTAGCATTAATACTTTGCATAGACATAGAGATAGGGCAAGCTAAATCTATACTTACAGAATCTGTGTCTGAACAGCTATTACCACTTAAAGGTGCTACAGAACCTAATAATCTAGCGTTAAGTATTGGAGCCGTAGTAGCAGAACTATAATCTACTAAAATTTGAACCCACTCACCAGGATAAGCAAACCCATCTGCACCACCTGTTGCCGTTGTCCAATCTATACCAATAAGTGTTGGGATAGACGCATTTGTAATATCAATACTATCATAATCACTTAAATTATCTATTAGCATGCTGTATAACGGATTACTTCCTGCTGGAGCAATTGAAGATGCATCGAATCTAATTTCTATAGTTTGGTTAATAGGGTCGTGAGCAAGAATATCATGAGCTATATTGGCTACAAACCCGCAATCTGCACCGCTTTTTTCTGTACGTGGGTTGTCATTATCAAATTTACCTCCAGCTTCGCTAATACTTTCAAAATCGTATCTTGGGTCTCCGCAGATATCTATATCTTCTACACCAGCTTCGTTTCTGTAAAAATCCATACTACCATTATTAGTAGCATTTCCGCTTTTTACCAAGTCGTTAAAATGTAATAACACATCGAAAGCAAAACAACCTTTACCTTTAAACGGTATACGGTGTGCTACACAGCCATCGCTAAAAACGTATAAATAACCTCCAATAATTACCATACCATCCTCATTTAACATGGCTGCGAATACATCATCAGATGTGTAATCGAAAGCATCAAAAGATGGATCGTTAGGAATAACCCCATCATCCATATCTTGTTCTTTTTGTCTTAAAGAGTATAGGCCTTCGGCTTGTTCAAAATCTATTAATGTTTGCTCATCTTCTCCAGAGGCTTGATATTGGTTATATAAGTTTGTATGCACATTTTGAATATGACCTAAATCTGCAAATTTTAAAATGGTTTTTCCACATAATGAGGTCCCAACTTGTCCTTTACTAAACGTCGATGGGTTTTTTGTACTTTCTTCTACAAAGTCATCTGCTTGTTTACATCCTACTAAAGCGAATAGACTTAACATAAAGCAAAATGCTATTTTGTTTTTAATTGACATGATTTTTTGTTTTTTAATTATTGCTTACTCTTACGCTTTTCAGCTTACGCGATTTTAATTTAAGGGATGATTCTAGATCTAGAAATCGATTTTTTTAATGACTGTCTATGTAGGTGTTACTCTATTTTGGATTCTGTTACCCGCTTTTTTTTATTTTGTAAAAAAAAATGATTTTTTATGAAGTGTATTGGTGTACTTTTATTGGGTTAACTATGTTGTTTTAAAGGCATAATTAATACTTTCTGTATTATAGATGTTGGGGTTTATCTATTCTATAAAATTATAATAAATTGTAGTTTTTACCTTTTGTTATAAACTGTTTAAAATAAAAATGTAGAGGCTAATTATAGTTTTTGTGGCTATACTATCGGTCTATATAGACTGTATATTTTTTAGGAATCTAGAATTTTGCAGTAGGTAAGGTGTATTTTATTTATGCTTTTTCCAATACCGTTTTCCATAGCTACAAAATATTTCTTCTTCTGCCTGTATTTTACGAGTAGCTATTATACAAACATTATTATTATCGTCTAAGGTAATCTTGGAATTGTTCTTAAAGTTAGCGTTAGAGCCTCCTTTAGCATCATTAGCATATTTTGCAAAACAATGAACATGTTTAGAGTCCATAATGCTACCATCTAATAAATTAATAAAATATTGGTCTTCTTTTTTATCTGCACGATATTTAGCTTCTGCGTTAGAGAGTATCTCGCCTTTAAATAAAGAAATAATCTCATTTTTATAAATAGTAATAGCCGTAAATAAACCCTTACCTGCATTAGGTAATTGCGAAGTTTTAGTATATAAATAATCCGATTCGGGAACGTCTATAATATTGTTATCTGTTACTGTCACTATTTTTTTATAAATACGTGTTACAATAATACAAAAACGACTTCAATTGAAGTCGTTTTTGTATTATCTAAGGAGAGAATTAGTAAAAAAACTTAAGTTAACTACATCCGCCACAGCCTCCGCATCCGCTACAACTACTACATCCGCTATCAAAAGAAGCGCATCCTGAGGAATCAGAATCGTAAGAATCGATTGTGCTATCAAAGTCATTAAAGTAAGAGTCGTACATATAGTTATCATCGAAAGCTCCAAAAAACAACCAAAAACCATCGTCATTATCATTATAATCGTATGCGTCAGAACTATAATGCTTTTGTTGGTTTGATAATTCTTTATCGAGTTTTTTAAGCATTTCGAAGTCTAAATTTTTTAGTAAGAAGATATTACCTCCAATGTTTTCTAATAACTCTAATGCTTTTTTCTTATTGTTCTCTAATAAGTTAATGATCTCTGAATCTATTTTATATAAATAATCTTTTAATGCTGTGTTTAGTTTATGTCCTTCAGGAGTTAATTTTATTTGTTTAAATAAGTTGATAAAAAATGTAGATTTAAAATAAGGTTTTATTTCAGACGTATTCTTTACCGTTTTTTTATAATTCCAACGCCCTTTAGAGTTGTCATAAATTAATTTTATATATGTTTTAAATTGAATTTGTATTTCTGGGCTTTTATAAAATGGGCTTAAAAAAACAGACTCAAATACTTTAGGTTTATAGCTATTAAAATTTTTGCCAGGAATAATGTAAGTATAGGCTCTTGTATGCTTATCTCTAGAATGTGCTTTTTGTTCAACTTCTTTTATTTTTAGAACTTTCTTTAAAACTAAATCCATAAAAGTAAGTTTCATTAAGTTTTTTAATGCAACACTATTATTGTCTATAATTAGTTTAGTTTGCGCTGGAGAGATTTGAGATAATATTTTCATTTGCATTTAAAAGTTAATTTAGGGAACACCCAAAATTTATGTCTGTTAATTCTTGTAAAGTGAATGTTTTTAAATCTAGTTTCGGCATCTGGCCATATATCATCAGGTGGAGAATGCCCAAACACAGTTTTATATAAAGCTAAAGTGTCTAGATATAAATCTTTAAAATGTGCTTTTTGTTCGGTTCCTTTAGTAGGGCCATGATGTATTTCTTTTTGTATTGTATTTTTACATAAATCAATCCAATACGATTGGGTATAAAGTAAATGTAAATGCCAAACTTGATCTACTTGATCGGAAGGTGTTTGTGCCGTTTTGGAAATGGTAATTAAAAAAATAAACTTTTTATATTCTAATATAGCTCTTAAACTATACTCTAAAGACCAATTATTTTCTCTAGCTAGCCTATCTGAAAAGGTTAATGAAGAATTAATATCATCAATTTCAAAATTTAAGATATTATGCCATAGTTTTTTTTGGTCTTCTGTCATGCTTTGTTGTTCTTCTAACAAGATATTACAATTAATGAGTACAAATAAAGCGCTTTTTGTTACATATAAATTATAACACTAACAAACCATAATCTCTTAACGTAAGTATAGGTTTAGAAAACCAGAAGAGTTCAAAATCATCAAAATGCGTTTCAAAATCTTTTTTTAATAGCGAAAAGGATATTGGTTTTTCGTTGGTAGGCGTTAATAACGCTAAGGTATCTAAAAACCAATCGCCTTTGTTTTTTTCTGTAGTAATTTGAAAGGTTTCAGATTTATCATGAAAAGTCATTTCTAGAAAACTAGTTGTCTTTCCTTTTTTAGTTTTAGAATATTCTGTAACTAAAGGAAAATGACCAAGCCAAACAATTTTAGCGGTGGGTTTGGTTTTAAAGTCGATTTCAGTATCTAAGCAATCGTATATAAAATTAGGGTGAATGGTGGTTTGCGGAATATTAAAATCGAACCAGTCCTCTAAAGGTAATTCAAAACCAATACCATGCATGAAATTGAATAGTGATTTCTTTAACCCGAAACTAAATTTGTTATGGTCAATACCAGTACTGTCTGTAAAATCTACATCGTTATTAGCAAATGAAATGTTTTTATAGTGTGGTGTAATACCATAATCGGAAGGATTTAAACCAACAGGACTATGCGTTGTTAAAGCAAACTGATGCCAGAAACCAGATTGTAAAATACCAATTTCAAATAACTGGCGCACCATTTCTAAACTATCTACAGTTTCCTGTACGGTTTGTGTAGGGTAGCCGTACATTAAATAAGAATGTACCATAATATTGGCTTCAGTAAAATTACGAGTAACTTGTGCTACTTGTTTTACGGTAACACCTTTGTCTATAAGTTTCAATAATCTATCTGAAGCGACTTCTAAACCACCAGAAACGGCAATACAACCCGATGCTTTTAAAAGTAAACATAAATCTCGGGTAAAGTTTTTTTCAAACCGTATGTTTGTCCACCAAGTAACCATAAGCTTACGCTTTAAAATCTCTAAAGCTAAAGCTTTCATTAAAGCCGGTGGGGCAGCTTCATCTACAAAATGAAAACCCGTTTCTCCTGTTTGCTGTATTAGTGTTTCCATGCGGTCAACTAATAGTTTGGCAGCAACTGGCTCGTAGATTTTTATATAATCTAAAGAAATGTCACAAAACGTACATTTCCCCCAATAACAACCGTGTGCCATCGTTAATTTATTCCAACGGCCATCGCTCCAAAGACTATGCATTGGGTTGGCAATTTCTATAACCGAAATATAATCGTCTAACAATAAATCGGAATAATCAGGTGTACCAACAGCGTGTTGTTTATAATCGGGTCTTGTGGTATTATTTTTATAGGTAACAACACCGTTTTCTATTAAAAAAGTGCGTTTGTAGGTAGGTGTTTCGTTTTTTTTAGGATTGCTTATTGCATTATAAAGCAGCTCTATAGGAAGCTCGCCATCATCTAACGTTATATAATCAAAAAAGTTAAATACACGCGTATCTGTAACAGAACGTAATTCGGTATTAGGAAAACCACCGCCCATAGAGACTACAATATTAGGGTAATTAGTTTTTATGTACTGAGCACACCTAAATGCAGAGTATAAATTACCAGGAAATGGTACCGAAAGGCAAACGAGTTTGGGGCGTACGGTTTGTATACGCTCTTCGAGTATAGATAATGTTATCTCATCTATAAAAGTAGGCGTTTGTTGTAAACTATTGTACAATTCATCAAAAGCATTGGCACTTTGCCCTAAGCGTTCGGCATAGCGGCTAAAGCCAAAATTAGGATCAATACACTCTATAATAAAATCGGATAAATCTTCAAGGTATAAAGTAGCAAAGTGTTTGGCTTTGTCTTGCATTCCCATTTCGCCAAAGGCCCAGCTCATATCATCTAATTGATCGAAACGCGAGGCTTTAGGTAAAAAATTATCTGTGCAAATTTGTCTTGCTAACGTTTGGTTTTTTCCTTGTAAAAATAAAATAACAGCATCAAGAGGTTGTAAATAATCTTCTTTTAATGTATAAATACGTTGGCAGTTTGCAGAGGTAATAGTCTCATTTTCTATGGCTAACTCAAATAATGTTTCGAATGTTTTTTTACTAAACAGTTCTAGAATAACTTCTATTCCTAAATCCATTTGAAAAGCAGTAATACCTTTAGTATTTAAAAATCCTTTTAAGTAAGCAGTTGCTGGGTAAGGTGTGTTTAACTGTGTAAACGGAGGTGTTATTAGTAAAAGGTCTTTCAATGTAAGTTGGCTAATGTTATGGCAAAGATAGTGGATTAATAGTATTAAGTAAATGGTGGTTTACAAATAACCTGTTGTGTATTTTGGCGAAATTTGTTAGTTAGATTGGATTTTACGATTGCGCAAGCGTAATATTTGTATTGAGAGCACTAAGTTCTATACAAGTATAATTATCGATACAATTTTTTGTACTTTAAAATTACTCGAATTAATGGCAAATTGTGTTTTAAATTTAAAAAGAGTATAGTGTTTAGTGGGAATTGATTAGTATTTTGTTGGTTTATAGAAATGACATTACAAAATAGGAGTATACAGTAAATGTAAAATATATTCTGTATGGTTAAAAGTATTCTATAATTTGCCAAGAGCCAACTAAAACCCTCCTTTTAAAATTTCGGAAACGGCCTGTTTATATTTATGTGGGTTTGTAGCTTTTTTTATCTTTTTATAAGTTTTTTGAGGATTACTAAACGATTTTGAAAAGTATTCCCAAAACCCTAACATTTTCATTTTTATAGGTGTTGGGCCAGATAAAGCGGCATCGTATTGCGCATAGATTTCATCGTGAAAGTTTGAAAAAATTTCGACTCTATTTTTAGGATATTCTAACGTGTTTTTTTTAATCATACTTGGTAAAAACGGATCGGCAATTAAACCGCGACCAATCATGAAATGGTCTATAGATGGAAAGCGTTCTTGTATGGTTTTAAATTGTGTAACAGACGTTATATCGCCATTGTAATAGAGCTTATGTTTGGTACTGTCTATACAACGCTGGAAAGCTTCTAGGTCGACTCCGCCTTTGTATAATTGCTTTCCTATACGAGCATGAATGGCAACGTTTTTTAACGGGTATTTATCTAGAACAGGAAACGCATCTAAAATCTCGTTACTGTTTTCGTACCCCATGCGCATTTTCATAGAAACAATAATATCTGTTTCTGTGTGTGCGCGTTTTAAAATATGGTCAATTTTTTCAGGATCGGCAATTAAACCAGATCCCATACCACGTTTTGTAACCATTGGGTAGGGGCAACCTAAGTTCCAGTTTAGCTCTTTATAACCAAATTGTTGTACATACTTTGCTACAAATAAAAACTCCTCAACATCATTGGTTATTATTTGTGGAATAACCTCTAGAGTTATATTGTTTTCTGGAAGAATGTCGCGTTCGTATGCGTTTTTTACTACTAATTTTCCGTTTAATCTTATATAAGGAGAATAAAATGTATCTATACCTCCAAAATAGTTATGAAATGCGTTACGAAAACGAAAATCGGTAAAGCCTTGTAATGGAGAGGATAAGAGTGTAAACGACATAAATTAAGTTATAATAGCTGCAAATATAGGAGAATTGTTGAAGTATCTGCAATTAAAAAAACGAGTATAATTACGTGTAATTGAGAGTATTGTATACAGTATATTGTAATGACTTAAAAACTATTATAATGAAACCTATTATACATCTATTTTTAGTGAGTTTGTTAATTGTTAGTTGTAACGAAAATAAGCCTCTTGTTTTAAAGCAAAAAGCTATAGTTATAGTTAATAATAATGGGCTTCCGCAGGATTTACCTTTTGGAGCCTCACCTAGTGAAGCTGCTGGTTTTGCTTGGCAAACCTTTTTAAGTATTAATACACCAACTAAAAAAGGTACAGGAACGCAATGGGAAAATTATAAAGAAGCTTACGATATTTTTTTACCAGAGGCTAAAACACCTACTGCTTGGGGGAAACCAACTCAAGGTAACGAGACCATTTGTGGTGGTAACATAGAAAATAGTAAGGTGTTGCGGGCGACTTCTAAGGTAAGCCCGTTAGTAGATGAAACCGACCAAGCTGTTGGCGGTGTACTTATCGATAAAAATTCAAATTTGGTACATTATGAGGTGTATATGAATAAACCGATGTTTAATTATGTATTAAAAAATCAGTTTTATAATGCGTTAAAACAGGCGGGTAGTACAATAGATTTTCCTGTTGGAAGTATGGAGCTTAAAGCATCTTGGAGAATTTTAGATCCTAAAAAGGATGACATTAGTCGCTATTATACCTCTAAAGCAGTTATTTATGTTCCAGATAGTACACATATAAAACGAGCTGATTGCATTCCAGAACTTGCAAAACAGAATATAAAATCGTGTTCTGAAGCACTTGTGGGTTTAGTAGGATTGCATATTGTATACAAAACACCTTCTAATCCTAATTTTGTGTGGATGACGTTTGAGCAGAACGATAATGTAGAAACCGAAGCGACTAAAAAGGCAGGGATTACACCATCGTTTTACGACCAATCTAAAGCCATACCGTATTGTGAAGATAATAGCAGACAGTGCGATTGCCCAGAGCAGATTATGATGCAGGTAACACGACAAAATCCAATTCCGGATTGGGTACAAAAAGCAAATACAAGATATCAAGAGATATTAAGTAAAGAAAAATCTGTTTGGAGGCACTATCAACTTATTGGTGTACAATGGCCAACAGATAAAACTAGAGTAGGTAGCCCTAAATTGCAGAATTTAGCCAATAGTAGTATGGAAACGTTTAACCAAACGGCAAGTAGTTGTATTGGTTGCCATGCGTTTGCACGATCGTCTAACCCAACTAAATATTCCAATTTTAGTTGGGTAATGGGGAGAGCTAAAAATCCAGTGGCTAAATTACCAGAACCAAATGGTCCAGATGTTTTAAAATATGTGATGCGGGTTAATCCTTATAAGAATTGGAAAACTTGGCCAGACGATAAATGGAATGTGTTTAGCAAGGCTACACCAGGTGAAAATCCGCATGGTAAAATGATAAAAATTTATACAAACGATATTGCTTTAAATGCGTATTTAAATAATACCACTACTATTACAGAATTGCCTGTTGGTAGTATTGTTTTAAAAGAAAATTTTAGAACCATGCCTAGGCAAAAGCCCCAAACTAGCGATTTAGTAGAACTTACCATTATGTATAAAGCTAAAGATGAAGAAGGAGCTGTACGTTGGTTTTGGCAAAAAACACCGCCTTATGGCCCTGTAGATTCTGCAAGTTTTAATGAGCAAGGGTGTATTAGTTGCCATATGAATTGGAAAGGCAACGGCGATGGTATGTTAAGTTTTAATTTTGGGAAACGTCCTGTTATTACGGAGATGCCTTATAGTAAAAAGTGATTTAAAGGTATTACTTTATAACAGTTTTAGTGTCTATATACAATAGAGTAGCTAATTAATTTACCATATTCTTAACGAAAGTGTTTTCCATAATAACATATTCAATTCCATCTTTTGTAAAGCTTTGGTCTGTAGTTTTTAAGTTAAATCTTTCATAGAATTTTGATTTTTCTACACGAGCATTACACCATAATTTTTTAACTGGACTTGCAACAAAAAACTGGACAAAAAGAAGAGAGATTATGCTGCTAATTTTTGATTGTTCATTTCTGTTTCAAATTCTTCAATAGATTTTAAGCCTAAAGCCGTGTGTAATCTTTTTCTATTATACCAAGTT
>NZ_JBSHNT010000130.1:0-1400 GCF_053601615.1 Pontimicrobium sp. MEBiC06410 | reverse complement strand
GGGTCTAAATCGTTGGATGGGTCTGTGTCTAATTGGTTTAGTATTTCTGGCTCTTTTTCGGTTAAATCGAAACTGGCAAAGCCATCGGCATCATCGTCACAGACTTCTAATGGGGTGGGGTCTGTTATTTGTGGGGTTGGGTTGACGATAAGTTGTAGTTCTACAAAGCTTGCACAGTCGGTTGCGATGGTTGAGCTTTCTATTCGTACATAAATGGTTTGCATGTTAACCACAATGTTATTGTAAATGCCTGTGATGGCATTAATGTTGTTTTCTGCATCGGCCATGGTTTCATGGTAAGTGATGACTAATCCTGCTGTTACTCCACAGGCCACTTCGTTATCGGCTTGGGTTAAATCGAATTCTCCGAAACCATCGCTGTCTGGGTCACAGTATTCTAATGGTGTTGGGGTACAGGCTACTGGGGCTTGCTCGACTTGTAAGGTTAGCGTTGTTGTATCATAACAGCCTGTGTTTACGTCTTCTACTCGTACAAAAATGATTTGTCCGTTTACTGTATTTGTGTATACTGGGCCTATTGGGTTTACTTCATTATCTGCGTCTAGTTGGGTTTCATAATAGGTGACTTGATAATTTGGATTATTCCCTGATATTTCTGCATTTTTAATGGTTAGGTCTATTTGTGTAATGCCGTCTGGTACGTTATCATCACAGACTTCTAATGGTGTTGGGACTACTGGTACTGGAATTGGATTTACTATTAAATCAAATTCGCTTGTATTTACACAGCTTGTGGTTGTGTTTTCTACTCGTACATGAATTGTTTCTGGATTACTCATGTTTAGATAAGGGCTTATTAAAGCGCCTGTTCCTGCTGCTGCTTCTGCTGCGGTTAAGTGATAGGATATGGTTACGTCTAATTGGCCATTTGCTATTTCTGCATCTTTTGTTGTTAAATCAAAGCTTTCTTGTTCGTCGCCCGTATTATTATAATCACATAATTCGTAGTCTGTTATTGTTGGTATTACTGGTAATGCATAAACTATTAGGGTTAATTCTACTGTATCTGAACAGCCTGTAGTGTTATCTTGTAAGCTCGCTATTATAACTTGTGAGTTCGGTGTTGTATTGGTGTATAATGGGCCTATTGCGCTTGTTCCTGCGTCTGCATCGGCTTGTGTTTCGTAATAGGTTACACTCATGTTCGCTTGACCATTTATTATTTCTGCGTCTTTAACGGTTAAATCGAATTCTACTAGACCGTCTGTGTCGTCATCACATAATTCTAATGGCGTTGGGGCTGTTGCTACTGGTAATGGGTTTACCATTAATTCTAATGTCCCAATCACAGATACGCAGCCTGTTACTGTGTTATCTAAGCGTATGTATATTGTTTGATTTACTGGTGTTGTATTTGTGTAAGCTGGTCCTATTGCGTT
>NZ_JBSHNT010000129.1:0-220 GCF_053601615.1 Pontimicrobium sp. MEBiC06410 | reverse complement strand
AGCGTCTGTGTAGGTCGCGTCTAGGGTTGTAGAACAGTTATCTGCTTCGTCTGTAACATCTCCTGTAATGTTTACTCCAGCATCGTAGTTACATGATGCATCTGTAAATATCTCAATATCTGCAGGTGCAGTAAATGTTGGTGCGATATTATCAGACACCGTGATGGTTTGTATTTGTTCTGGCGCAGTGTTACCACAGCTATCTGTTAATGTCCATGTT
>NZ_JBSHNT010000128.1:0-60111 GCF_053601615.1 Pontimicrobium sp. MEBiC06410 | reverse complement strand
GGCTTTAGTGTTAAGCCTAGAAATGTTAACATTACTTTTTAATGCTGTTTGTTGTACTTGTAAAGTATCGTCTTCTTTTTGGCAGTTAAAGGCTAAAAAAGCTATAGATGCACAAAACGCTACTCGTTTTATATGTTTTAATAGTGTCATGTTTTAAATTTTAATTATTTATGTTTTATTTATCAACCTAGCACATAAACATTTAAAATAATCTGCGAGTAGCTTTACCTTGTAAAACAATGCTCTAAAGGGTATGGGTGGTTTTTATTTTTTCATATTTTAGTTCGTTTAAAATTATTGTATTAGTTAGCGTTATTAAAGTGGTATTTAGTAAAACCATAGTTTCAATGCGTGTACCTTTATTATTAATTAGGCTTTAAAAACAATACACTAGAGGCATGCGCCAAAAACTTATAAAAGCGATGTTTTACCCCTTTATGTTTTAACATACCTAACACAGCAAATGTAGATATGCCTATAAATAGGTGCTTTTCTTGTTTTAGATAGTGTATTGTTTTTTTATTTATAGCCTTTACTGCCTTTTTATGTTGGTTTTGAAACACTACTAGCCTTAAATTAACATCTCGTATCTCTGTAGCTTTACAGTTTTTTAAATCGGCTTTATTTAAAGGGTTTTCAGGTTTACGTATTAAAAACTTAAAGGGCGGCTTATCGTTAAAATAGGCTAGTGCCTCTGTAGTAGTTTTTACTAAAAATACATCTACAAAAGGGTAATAGGTATTAAAGTAACATTCTAAGTTCTTTTTATACTGTTCATCTTCACTAGCTATTATAATTTGTAATGGGTCTATTTCTATAGTCACAATACTCATTTAATTTTTTTATGATTAATAGTTGTTTTTATCTCCTCAATACAAGATTGAAAAAATAGATATAAAAAGACCCTAGCTTTTAGGGAAAGCTTTATAATAGGGAGCTGGTTAAGGGTCTATTCTATATTTTATTTAAGCATATACAAGCTAGCATTGTATATACTCTCGCTATTAATAATTAACCAAACAATTATTTAAGCGTATATTTTTTATGCCATAATATATACTAAACATACCTTTTTATGTACATTTGAATAAATGGCTAAACAAACATAAAACATTATGCAGAAAAAAACAACTATTTGTTTTGTTTTTTTTCAAAACCCTATAGTTATTTATTAAATATGAATCTACCTGAACGTATAAATACAATCATTGAAACACTTGGATTAAATCGTGCAAAATTCGCAAAGAATCTTAACGTTTCTTCAACGACTATAGATGGATATGTAAAAGGAAGAAAAATAAAAGGGAAAAACGTATTTACACAACCAAATTATGATGTAATAAAAAAAATGATTGAAGTTTATAACATAAACCCCTACTACGTTTTTGGTTTAAGCAATGATATGTTTGATAAAAAAGTAGATACTAAAGAGATAAATAAAGTAATCAAATTTATTGTAGAAAATGACGAAAAAATATGTGAAAATGTGATTTTTAAAGAATATTTAAAGGCTAAGGCGTATGAAATTAAAACTGAAGAAATAGAAAATAAAGTTAAAGCCAATTTAGAACAACTGAGAAAAGAAATATTTGAAAAACTAAAAAAAGATTAAGGTAATACCTCTATTCCAATTGAATCCAATAGTTCTATTACTTTCTTTTCATTCTCTAAAATATACACATTATCTTTTTCTAAAATCTCCATAAGTATATCAAGCTTAGCTTTTCTTTCTAAAACCTTAATATATTTATTTTTTTCTTCTTCTTTTTTTTTAGAAACTTTTTCAAATAAAGAAACATTAAATTTATCTTTAGTTTCTTTATCTATAATTCCTAATTGATAGAGTTTATTTGCAAGGTTTTTAAAACTGTTTTTCATTTCCCTATCTATTATTAACTATTGAACTCTTGTCCCCAACAATTTCTAAGATTACCCTAGCAGTTTCTTCTTCAAACTCATTTACTTGCCTCTCAATTTCTTTAGGGTCTTCATTTTCATTAGCTAAAGCTTTACTAGCCATAGCAAGGTAATGCTCATCAGTAATAAACAAAATCCACCTGATTAACTTTGCAACTTTTGTATTAGAACTAAAGGATTTAAGTAATAAAAAAACAGAAAATAAAACAGCTATAACACAAAATAGATTAGTTATATAATAAGTCAAATTTCTATAATCTCCATCCATAAAGCACCACCTTATGTAATAAAGACTCACATATAATATAGTAATATGCATTACAGATTCTCCAAATACAGTTTCAGTTTTTTTTATTCTAACTATAATATAATTTGACAAAGAGTAGATAAATAAGCCCAAAAAAACGCCAAACTCCCCAAGGAACTGTTGAAGAGTCAGAAACTTCATAAATTTAGCATCTTCGGTAATTTCTGTTAATTTATCATATGCTTTTTTAGTTTTAGTTTGTTCAACTTTGTACTCTTCATACTCTTTTGTGCCAATGGCTAATTCTTTTACTTTAGCAAGTTTATCACTTCTTTTTGCTTTGGCTTGTTTCCATTCTTTCTCTGCTATTGCTTTTTCTACCTCAGACCCTTTAAAAATCATAGTTTCCTGCATAAAAAATGCGGTAATACATATTACCGCAATTGCATAGAATTTAATATTTTTTCTATTTCTAAAACTATTCTTCATCGTTGTCATATTCAGACTCCCCAGGGTCTGAGTTAGGACTTGTGCTATCTTCCTGTCCTGTTGCGAGTTCTGTGTTTTGTTCATCGTTTAAATCTTCAGCTGTACAAGACGTGAATACTACGGTTACAAATGCAAGCATTAAAAATGCGCTTAATAAATTTTTCATAAGTAAATAAATTGTTTGGTTTTTATTAAACAATAAATTACTTGATATTTATTTGCATTTGGTCGGTTAAACTAATTACTTATTCACTAAATTATTAACGTACAGCGATTTGTAAGGACGTGAATATAAAATTTTTTAGTTTAATATCGCTAAGGATTTTCCTTACATTTAGTAAGGATTTTTATTTTTTAACAAAAAAAAGAGCAAATACAGTATGGGTTAAAATCTTTATTGTTTGTTACTATTGTTTCGGCATTAACTGGTATGGATTGCTGTTTGTATGTTGCACAGGCATTTACTAAAAACACTATAATGCTTAAAAAAAAGTATTTAGTTGGTTTCATAAGGGATGGTTGTTAACTGGTTTAGTAAAAATAACCTTTATATAATAAAGCTATCTACCAATTATTAAAATATCTGTTTTAGGCTTTTCATTTTAAAATACAATTAAAAACACTAAAGATCTCTTTGTTTTACATTTGAATAGCTTGAAAATTGTTCTAATACTAATTTTAATTTGGGGTTGATATATGTTTTGCAAAACGGTTTTTCAGGATTTGCATAATAATAATTTTGAAACTGTTTTAAAGATGGTTTAAAAGTTTTAAATTTTAATACTTGTGTTATTAATGTATTACTAAATACTTTTTGAAAATCGCTTAAAAGCTTTATCGCTTCTTTTTCTTGTATTGAATTAAAGGCATAAATAGCAGATTTATATTTTTTTCGCATAGTATGGTTAGAGGTGCTTTTATGTGTGTATAAATGTACCTCGACAAGTACTTTTAATGGTATATTGTTTGAATTGAAATGTACTATTACGGCCTCTGAAAAAGTGTCGTTTTTTCCTATTGAGGCGACAAAACCTTGTTCTACTTTTTCTACGCCTTTTAAGGATTGAAACACAGCTTCTGTACACCAATGACATCCGCCTCCAAATGCTATTTTTTGTAATTTACTTTTCAATGTTTAATATATCGCTTTTTAATAATTATAAATTATGGTTGTTATTAAATTGGTCTTTTCTAATTTTTACAGCTTTAAAAGCATATATAATTAGTACCGTAATTGCTATAAAAACTAAAACGGTTCCTATATATAAGGCTATACTAGGTACGCTAAAGGCACCTTCTGTTTTGAAAGCTACACCCAAAATACCAGATAACACATAACCTCCTGTTGCTAAATACAATAAAGCGCTTGCTCTTGTTAACAATCCTAATTGTTTAATTTTAAGGTTAGATATTTCATGTTGATATGTAGAACATTTATTTGCCAATAGGTTTCCTATCTCCGTGCTTAACGTCATCATTTGGGAGGTTGTTGATAATATTAACATCCCTAAACCTGGTATAATTGTTATGGGTAAGTACCAATTCATGAGTAATGATAGTTATTTAAAAAATGTATTACTTTTTCTGCTTCCATTTCGCAAGGTTTCAATTTTTCGCCATTAGATATTATGTAATAGTTTAAGCTTATAAAATCGTTTCCGCCAAGCTCTTCTGCATATATTTTAAAACTGCTCCCTTGATTAAAATCGTTTCTAGTTACTCCATATTTTTTGCTTTTATAAACAACTTCCGAGTAGCCTTTTTGTAATTTTTGTATTTGTTTTAATATAGACATTCTTACTTTTCTATAGTGCTTAACCAATTTAACAGCTCTTCTTTATATGGGTTTCTTAATTTTTTAGCACCTATTGTTATTGTAGGAAAGTTTAGTTTTCTATTTACATAAAGACCTCTAAGTTCTTCTGCGAAAACTTCATTTTCTTCAACATCTAAAAACTGATAGGGTTGTTTTATCTCCTCAAACAACTCCTTGTAGTAATTTGTTTTATGGCAACGGGCTGCTCCATATAATTTTACTTCTGGAACTTTACTCATCATTATTTTAAGGTGTTTAAAAATTCTATTGCCGCTTCTACATTTAAGTGAAAATCGCTAAATACTATACGGTCGTGTTTATCTATAAATAAAAACCAAGGTGTGCCTCCTGTTTGGTAATTTGTCATAATATTAGATCTCGACTTACCATCTTCTCCTGCATCATGCCCGAAAGGGATTTTTAAATCATACTTTTTTTGGGTTTCTACCATTTTCTCATAGGTGTTTTCATGGTGTCCTTCGAAAACGGTTTGTACTGCTAGAAAAATAACTTTGTCATTATCCTTATGTGCCTCTACCATTTTTTTTAAATCTGGCAATCCTTTACTATGGCACCCTGGACACCAACTTTGAAAGCAGTATACTATTTTAAATAGCCCTTTATAGTTTGATAATTTTATTGGGGCTATTTTTTTACCATTAGCATCTACCCAGTCTTTAACATTAAACTCTGGGGCTTTAAATACTTCTATTATGTTCTTTTTTATGTTCCATAGTATTATGGTAAATGTTATATTATTTTAAATAATTTCTAATACCGTAGCTCGCTAAAACACCTTCTCCTGTGGCTGCTGCAACTTGCGCAATGGCTCCTTCTCTACAGTCTCCTGCTGCAAAAATTCCTTTTACAGATGTTTCTGCTAATCCTGTTGTTTTTATAAAGCCTTTATCGTCCAAGGCGATCGTATTTTTAAAGGATTTTGTATTTGGGATTAATCCTATAAATATAAATACGCCATCTGCTTCTAGAATAGTTTCTTCACTTGTTTCCTTATCTTTTATTCTTAATCCTTTGAAGGATTCATTTTCTCCAGCAACAAACTCTAGAGATACTTTATTCGTATAGGTTGAGATATTCTCTATTGTTTTAAGTTTTTCTATATAGGTTTCTGATGCTGAAAATTTGTCTGATCTGTTTACAATTTTTACACTTTTACAAAATCCTGCTAAAAATATACCTTCTTCTAGTGCAGAGTTTCCTCCTCCTACTACAATAATATCCTTATCTCTATAGAAAGCTCCGTCGCATGTTGCACAAAAGTGAATTCCTGAACCTATTAATTCTTCTTCATTAGGTATGCCTAATTTTCTGTAGGTTGATCCTGTAGATAGCACGACTGTTTTTCCTAAAAACGTTCCGCTTTTTGTTTTTACATGAAATAAGTCGTCTTGTTTTTCTATATCTACTACTTCTTCTCCTGTTTTTATAACTGCTCCGTAGGTTTTTGCTTGTTCTTCCATTTTCTCCATAAGTTTTGGTCCTGAGATAGACTGAAATCCAGGATAGTTTTCAATTTTTTCGGTAAAAAAAGCATTGCCTCCTATAGTTGACTTTTCTAGTATTAATGTATCAAAACGATCGCGTTGCGCATATATAGCTGTTGTTAGCCCTGCTGCTCCTCCTCCAATTATTATTGTATCGAAAATTTTATGTTCTTTTTCTACATTTATACTTAATAAGCGAGTTAACGCTGCATTATCTGGATTTGTATAGGGGACATCATTGATTAAAACCGTTGGAATTATTCGTTTTCCATTATTAATTGCTTCTACTTTAGTTGTTGCCCACTCATGCTCATCGACATCTATAAACTCAAAATTGATTCTGTTATCTCTTAAAAAGCTTTTTGCTCTTCTACAGTCTGGGCACCAATCTGCTCCAAACAATTGCACTCTTCCTACTTCATTTAAGCCTAATACTGAGGCTAATGCTCTATTATCTGGGTTTGTGTACGATTTATTATTAATTATTAATGTTGGGATGATTCGTTTCCCATTATTTATTGCTTCGACTTTTGCTGTAGCTTCTTTGTTTAAATCAACATCTACAAATGTGTATGTTATATTATTTTCCTTTAAATAGGTTTTAGCTCTTCTACAATCTGGGCACCAATCTGCACCATATAATATTATATCGTTCATTCGTTTTTTTGGTTTTGTAAGTGTTTTTTAATTTAAGAAATAGAGTCTCAAACTGTTTGTTTTTGAGACTCTATTTTAATTATGCATGGTAATATCTTTCTCTATAAATTTTTCCATCTTTCCATTCTGTAGCAACAACTTGTTCTGACACCATTGTGCTACCATCTTTTAATTTTAATGTCATTATTGCATCATAAAAAGTATGGTTTCCATTAACTGCATAATTTCCTACTTCGTAACCAATAAACGCTTCTAAGTCATTATTAATAAAGTCTTCTTCAAACTTTACACAATGGGCTTTCCCTTTTTTAGGTTCTCCGTTTGCTTCTCTTAATTCTACATCGTCATGTAAATAGGTTTCCATGGCTTCTATAAATTCTCCTTTAGCTAATAAGGCATGTATATGTTTTAGTTTTTTTTCTATTTGATTTTCCATTTTTTTCAACTTTAAGTTCTTAATTTATTTCTATGAAGCTTTCTTAGCTTCGTTAGTTTTGGTGTTATTACAAAAGAGCAATATCCAGACGTTGGGTTATTTTTATAATAGTCTTGATGTTCTTTTTCTGCTATATAAAAAACTCCTAATGGTGAGACTTCTGTTACAATTGGTTTATCGTAATAAGGTGTCATTTCTTTTAAAACAGCGTCTGCTATTTCCTTTTGTCTCTTATTATTATAATAAATTACTGAACGGTATTGTGTTCCTCTATCTGCACCTTGTTTATTTAAGCTTGTTGGGTCATGCGTGGTCATAAAAATGATTACAAGCTCTTTATATGAAATAATATTTGCATTAAATGTTATTTGTACAACTTCTGCATATCCCGACACACCAGAACAGACTTCTCTGTAAGTAGGTTGCTTTAAGTTATCTCCTCCTGAATATCCTGACTCTACTTTTTCTATTCCTTTTACTTCTTGAAAAACGGCTTCGGTACACCAAAAGCACCCGCCTCCAAATGTTGCTAATTGTATATTTTTAGTGTTCATTATTATCCTCCTTTTCTAGTTGCATAGCTTCTGAGTTTATGCAATAACGTAATCCGCTTGGTTCTGGCCCATCTGGAAAAACATGGCCTAGGTGCGCATCGCAAGTATTACACATTACCTCTACTCTTGTCATACCAAAAGTTGTATCCTTTTCGTATTTAATTGCGCTTTCTTTTATTGGCTGTGTAAAGCTTGGCCAACCTGTTCCCGAACTAAATTTAATTGTAGAGTCAAACAATGGCGTATTACAACATACACAGTTATACTTCCCTTGATCGTAAATACTACAAAGTGCTCCGCTATGTGGTCGTTCGGTTCCTTTTTGTCTTGTAATTCTATACTGTTCTAATGTTAGTATTTTTCTCCATTCCTTGTCTGATTTCTCGACACGTTTATCTGGAGCTGGATTGCCTTTTACAGCAAATCGGATAACATCTTTCCATGTAAGCATCATTTTTATTTGTCCTTTCTTTTTTTAGTTATACAAAGGTATTGCTTAAGTCTACGGTTATAAATATCTACATTGCCCACGTTATTGTACATTTTTCCCAGAAGTTTGTATTATGTCTTGTTTAAGTATTTTAAACCAAATATTGTCCTTGTTTTTACAAAGTATTAGGTTTAGGTTAAAGGGTGTTTATTAGGTTCTTTTTATTGCAGACTAATAAAATTATACAAGAAAATTGTTTAGTAGAGAGGAGTTGTAATTATATACATTCTCTATTTATAAAGAACACTTTTCTATTACAAAACCCGTTATAATTATTTAGCAACTATTAATTTTAATAGACTATTTATAAGAAAAAGGGTATTATTTTTTTCTAAAAGTTGTAGGGGATTCTCCTACTTGATTTTTAAAAAACTTGGAAAAATGAGATGCTTCGTGAAATCCTAAATCGTGAGCAATTTCTTTTGATGATTTCTCTGAAAAAGTTAATAATCTCCTAGCTTCAAGAATAATTCTCTCATTTATTATTTGCAATGGAGATTTATCGTTAAATTTTGCAAAAGCATTGGCTAACGTTTTGGGTGATTTATTGAGTAGCTCTGCATAATCCGACACTTTATGTTTGGTTTTAAAATGCTTATCGACTAGCAAGTTAAATTGTCTTACTACATCAATTTTTGTTTGACTTAATTCTGAATCTACCAAACTCTTTTTAACTAATCTTACAGATTTTATTAGTAAACGTTTTAATAGTACTAGTAGCATTTCTCCTTGTATATGGTCTTTGGTTTCAAATTCTTCTTCAAAAAACATATATAGTAGTTCGTAGCTTTTACGCTCTTTTTCTGTTAATTCTATCTTTATGGGTTCAGATGTTCCTAAAAACAAAAGCCCATTACACGATACTTCATGATCGTGGTCTCTAATACAATAAAACTCTCTATTAAATATATAAGATACAGCTCCTTTTAAATAGGGTTCTAGATATAACTTGTTATAAGGTGTACAAAATAGGACTTGGTTCTTTTTTAACTCTACTGTATAGCCATCTACATTAATAATAATATCTTCATCTTTTGCCCAAACTATTTTATAAAAATCGCCTTCTCCTAAGCGCTTATCGAATGATGCACAGTTAAAGTCTGTTAAAAAAAGACTGCCTTGATCTGAAAATTTCGTGTATTTAAAATTCATTATTCTGAAGCATTTAGTCATTGGTTAGCGAAACTGCTTTTCAATGATATTAATTATTATTGACAGCTGTTACTATTATCTTTAATTATTTCTAAAAAATAATTATACTTTTTATTCAATTTAGTTATCAAATAAAACATATCATTCATATAATAATTATATTATTTTAGATTATGTTATGTAAGTTTCATACTTGAAACTTTACTAATATAAAGTTTACTACTTTTACTAAAATTAAACATTTTATGGATACTATTATAATAGAAGCAGAACAGTATGTAACAGCTTTACTAAGAGATAAACTATCTCATATTTTCCTTTATCATAATTTAACACACACGCAACGCGTTGTTAAGTTTGTTAAATCCTTAATAGAGGCTGAAAAAGTATCTCAAGACGATGCAGATGCTTTAATTATAGCTGCTTGGTTTCACGATATTGGATACACAGAGGGAAGTGAAAACCATGAAGCTAAAAGCGTAACTATTGCTACTCTATTTTTAAAAGACCATAATGTGGATGATGCTACTATTGCTAAAGTTTCTAGATTAATTATGGCTACAAAAATGGATTATGAGCCACAGGATCTTTTAGAAAAAATTATAAGGGATGCAGATTGTGTGCATTTTAAAAGTAAAAATTATACAGAAATAAGCGATTTACTTAGAGCGGAGTGGGAATTGGATAAAAACACTGTTTTTAGTGATAGTGAATGGACTGAAAAAAACATAGTGTTTTGCACTAAGCATCATCGTTTTTACACAGATTATGCTAATAATAATTGGCAAAAAGGAAAAGACCGTAATTTAGTTGGGCTTTTAAAAACATTAAAAAAACAAAAAGCAGATGATAAAAAAGAGCAAATTAAAGCTGCAGAGTTTGCGCTTAAAAAAAACAAAGCTTCTCTACCGGAACGCGGTATAGAAACTATGTTTCGCGTTACGCTTCGTAACCATATTACATTAAGTGATATTGCAGATACTAAAGCAAATATTTTACTTTCGGTAAATGCTATTATTGTCTCTTTGGTATTATCTAATTTAGTCTCAAAATTAGATAATGTTTCTAATAAATACTTAATTTGGCCTACAGTTATTTTTGTTTTATTCACTATAGCTTCTATGATTCTTTCTGTATTAGCGACTAGACCAAATGTAACTAGTGGAAAATTTACAAAAGATGATGTTGCTAATAAAAAAGTGAACTTATTGTTCTTTGGCAATTTTCATAAAATGAATTTACAGGATTTTGAATGGGCTATGGGAGAAATGATGAAAGATAGAGATTACCTATACTCTTCCATGAAAAAAGATTTATACTTTTTAGGTAAAGTTCTAGATAAAAAATATAAAATATTACGCTTAACTTATACTGTATTTATTATAGGTATTATTATTAGTGTTATATCATTTGCCGTTGCTTTTAAAAGCTCTGGTGCTGCTACTGTATCTACTCTTTAATTGCTTTCATTAAATCGTTATAGGTATAAAATTCTTTCTCGCCATTAGCTTTACTATATAAAACGCTAACACGAATAGCTTTTAATCCTGTTACTGCTTGTAAGTCTTCTAACTCAACAATTTCTACATCTGTATCTAAGTATTTTTTAGACTGCAAGAATTCTACATAGCTTAAATATTCTCTTTCATCTTCTTTTTGAGAGTATACTATGGTTATTTTGCCTTTTTCTGTAATGCGTTTTTTAGTCCCTTTTATATATGCTTTATCAACTCTTTTCTTAACCACCTCGTAACGTGCATTATAGGTGCCATCTACATCAAATTGTTTCTCGTCCATTCTAAAGCTTATAGATAATGGCTGATTAAAGACTAGAATCATTGATGCGACATCTAAAGCTACTGGGAATTCTGATTGCATTAGGTAATATGCGTTTTCCATTTCGCACATGACTTGCAATTGCCACAATCTTAAATTATAAAGGTAAATAGGATTAAAGCTTTCTTCTTTAGTGATAGATTCTCCTATATACATATTATGTTCTACTCCATCTGTTTTAAATCGTTCAAAAAAGTGAGGATACATTTGTTGTGCTTCAACTTGTTTGTCATCTAGAAGACTAGCCATTTTCTTGTTAATTAGGCTTACTGTATCATCATAATTTTTTCTATGCTTATAGATAATTTTAGCTTTATCATCTAGACTACTAAAGTAGGTTGTAATATCCGATTCTAATTCTTCAGACGTTATTTTATGCTTAAATAGGGTTGTTATGTCTGTCTCAAAGAATGCATTTATCTGTTGCTCACTGTCTACCTGAAAATTAGATTTTAATGCTCTCAAATAATTGTCTATTTGAAAAATATATTGCTCATAAATTGGTAATGCTTCTATGGCTAGTGCTTTCGTTATAATAACTCTTGCCATATTTAGTTGTAAGGATAAATCTTCTTTTGTGGCCCAATTTCTTGCTTCGGAAGACCCTTTTATATCTATTTGTCCATATAGTGGATAAACATCTTCAAAAACAATTTGATTAAAGGCTACTTCATGATTTCCTATAAGTTGTTGTTTTATAAAACGCTCTGCTTCTTTTTTAAACTTCCAATGTACACTTGGGTGAATAGATGTACATTCTTTTTGTATTATAACTTCAACAAGATTCTCTTCTTCTTCTTTAGAGCGTTCTACAGCCGAAAGTATATAGGGCATTACGTCTATTAACTTATTGGCATTGATACTATTTAAAACTTTAGGTTGATCTGATACTAATTCTAAAACACCTAATAGTTCTTTATCGTTAGCTATTGGTGCTAATATTGCACTTTTAATGCCTTGTTTATGTAAGGTAGCAATATGGGCTGCATTGCCTTTAGATTTTTTATATTTCTTATCTACATCTGAAATAGAAATGGTTTTATTCTTTTTAAGTAACTGATTAAACGACCAACTACATAGTGCATCTGAACATTGGTTAGCGTCCAAATCATTTAAGAGAAAACTATTCATTCCATGACCATGAACGCGCTCAAAAGTTCCTTCTTCTTTATTATATACAGAAAACCCAACACGTAATCCTTTAAGGTTTAAAAGCGAGCTAAAAATATTATGGAAACTCTCTATAAAACTTTCATCTTGTCGCTTACCTTTACCTATTAAACTCGATTTAATATTTGAAATCGATTGGTCGTCTGTTACATCAAAAATATTAGAGATAACAAAGCCTTTAAATAAATAACTATTAGGTGGAAATTTTTCTTTCCATAACTCTATATTGTCAAAATTATCTATTAATACATCTATATCTTCTTGTGTAATTTTTATGGCTTTCTCTGTTGGAATAATTTCCATAAAATCTGCATTATATAGAATTTTATAGTAATGTATTACTCCGTTAGCATCTGGGATTTCATAGAAAAAAGGGCGTTTAAAGTTTAGGTTAGCACCATAACAATGGCTTAATATAATGGTACATGCAATAATATACTTACCATCTTCTGGCATATTGGTTATTGTTAACTCAAAATCGTCTCCTGCGTTTTTTATAATGTTTTGAAAACGTTTTGATGAATTAAAAATAATATTATGAAACGGTACCGAAGCTGTTTTTATCTCATTATTAGTAAGCACTTCACTAAACGAATCTTGTAGTATAAAACGAATTTCATTTTTATACGTTTCTAACAACGTAGGATCGCTAAACCCCTCTCTTAAAACAGGTAGCGATTCTTGAGCTTTTAGTATACGTTTGGCTTTTGCTGCTATAAACTCGTCATCACTTTTTGCTAACGTTTCGTATTGTTCTAAAAACTTATTAAAACTAACTTTTAAAATAAAAGGGGATTCTAGATTATCATTTATATCGTTCATACTTCTGTCCTTTACTTTAGCAAATTTACGAATTATTGAATTGGCAGGTTTATAATTAACAATTTACCGCTTTGCTGTTTTTAAAAAATAAACATGGGTGTTTTTAATTTATTAAATAATTAGCACTTAATACTTTATTTCGTTTCCTTCATTAATTTATATAGTAACTTTGCTTATTCTAACTTTAGACGTAAAACTTACTATGAAATTTCAATATACGGTTCTCTTATTTTTGTCCAGTTTTTGTTGCAAGTCCAAAAACTATACAGACATAGCAATTTAACAACTACTATTGGGTATCAAGGTAACTTTATACATAAAAACGCAGATGAAGCTTTAGATAGCGTTATTAACTTTTAAACCAATACTTATTTTAAATCTATTTTTTGTTCCAAATACTTTGTTTTTACTTGTAAGTATTTCATATACCTAACGTATAGCTTAATGGCTAAATATATTAGAGTTATTCCCCCTGCTACTTGTATTACAGTTAAAACTATTGATAAAATTTGTAGTGCTGCTATTATTTCCATGGTTGCTTATTGATCTGTTGGAGAATTATACTCTCTATAGTCTTCTAACTTTTTATAATTATCTAGTTTAAAAGAGCCTTCAAAAGTTTTAGATTCTGTATATATATTCATTCCCATAAGATTCCATTTTAAACTTCCATCTATATTATAAAAGCCTATTCCATCATTATTAAATTTAACTATGGGTGTATTAGTTTGCTCCCATACAAACCCGCTTATAAAGCCTGTTAAATTACTGGTATTACTTAATGCTAGATATTTACCCTCTACAAAAATAATACGTATGTTCGCATTAATATTAAAAGGGATATTATCTTCTAAAACGATGTATTTAGAGGGTACATTATAATACCCCATATTTTTTTGCTCTATTGTTTTAGGGCGTTCATTTATGGTAAAGTGTTTTACTTTTTGGTCTTCCTTTTTAGAAACACTTATAAAAAATTGTGCAACTCCTATAATTAAAAGTATAGCAGCAGAATTTTTAAGAAGCTTATCTTTAGGTAAAATAGATCTACCTACACTTATATAGCCCACTATTAAATAAAGAAAATACAAGTATAGTACAACGTTTAAGATGCTCCAGATTATATACATTTTGGTTGGTTGTTATTATATTAATTATTGCAATTGTTATTGTTTTCTAGAAATGCTATCTGCCATTATTAAAGCATTATAAGCATTTACTATTTTACCAGATTTAGACAACTCATTAAATGGTGTCATTTTGTCTTTATCTTCTCGTGTAGGTGTTTTTACAGGAAATGTATATTCTACACCGCTATCCATAATAATATGTTTTACTTGGCTTGCGGTTAGGTTGGGGTAATGTAAGAAAATTAGCGCGGCTACTTTAGAGGTTAACGCTGCCGCTAATGATGTACCAGTATCCGTAATATATTCGTTATTAGGTAGAGTTGTATAGATCTCTACAGCTGGGGCAAAAACATCTACAGTTGTTTTGCCATAATTAGAGTTTATATAATATAAATTTTCGTTAGGTTCTCTTGTAGAGCCACCAACCATTAAAAAATTATCTGAAACTTCAACACCATTTCCATTATGGTCGTTAGGATAAGTAGTAATTTCGTCTAAATTTATTCTAGAGTTCCCCGCTGAACTTACAATTAATACATTATGTTGTTCCGCATATTTAAGCGCATCAAAAACCCACTCCTTGTGTAAAGAATAATCTTTACCAAAACTCATATTAATTATTTTTGCACCATTATCTACAGCATAACGTATAGCTAAGGCTATATCTTTATCATGTGTATCTCCATAGGGGGCTATAGCTAAAGGCATTATTTTTATAAAATCTTCTTTTATTACTCCTGCAACTTCTGTTGCATGTTTATATAAGTTAAGATTCCCTGAAACGTTGTTATTACCATAACCTATATCATTAATGTCATTTTCATCTTCATTTAATATATCTCGTTCATTAAAATCTATATTGCCTCTTTTTTCAAATTTGTTTTTATAGATATTATATACTCTATTAAAATTTTTGTCTGTATCATTATAATCTAAAAAATCTTTAATAAGATCAACATGTTGTTTTAAACCATTACCAACTGTATCAATTTTATTTAATATTTCATTTGAATAATTATAGTTTGGAAAATACTTTTTTAAAGCTGTTCTAGCTTTAATATATTTTTCATAATAACTATGAACACGTTTATAACTTGTCTCTAATCTTTTTTTTGTATCGAAATATATTTTATAGAATTTTTTATATTCTTTTATTTCGTTATTCACAAGGTTACTTGTATCTATTCTGTTATATTTCTCTTTGTAGTAACGGTAAATTCTTACGTATTCTTTATTCGCTTCAGTTATATTTTCGTTTTTTAAATTACCTATAAAATTCCAACCGTTATTGTCATCTATGTAATTATTGTTATCATCATCTATGCCATTATTTGGCACTTCTCCTGCGTTCAGCCAAATGTTTTTTTTAAAATTAATATGGTTAATATCCATTTCAGTATCTATGACAGCTACAATAATATTACTCCCCGTTTTATTGTTTAATAATTTCGTTTTTGCATTATACCAACTTATTCCAGAAACACTATCTTTTTTTATATCCATTGTATACCATTTTTTTTTTAACAACCTCTATACTTACTTCACATATTTCTCTATTATCTGCATAAAATACAGAGTTCTCTACATTGTTTTCATAGTAAATTTTTATGTTTTTTTGAGCAAAACAATTTGAAATGAAAGGAATAAAAAGTGTTAGTGTTAAAAATAATTTCATAAGTGGGTTTTATTAATTAATAGCGTTAGTAAATTTATGTGATATATAACTAATGATAAAGTGAGGGGGCTGTAAATTGGTTTATAATTCGATTTGTGATTGTAAATGTTGTGTTTTCTTAAATTAAAAACAACAAGTAAATATGAAAGATTGTCTGATTTTATATAATCAGTCTGTTTTTTTTAATGATTTTATAAAGAATGAAGGTTTAATACCTGTTTTTCTAAAAAATGCTTTAGAAAACGGTTCTGCATTTTTAAAACCAACTTCTTTAGCGATAGCTTCAATGCTCCAATTAATAAATATTTTATCACTAGATTTTAATTGTTGTATGGCGTAATCAACTCTTAAATCATTAATGTAATTTACAAAAGTTTTTCCTCTATGATAATTAATAATTTTTGAAAGATATACCAAATTAGTATTCATTTTTTTTGCTAGTATAGAGCGATTTATATTTGGGTCTAAAAAACCATGCTCTTTTTCAAAGTTTTCTAGTTTACATATTAGTTCCGTAATTAAATCAGGCTTTATACCCATATTTTTTTTCGTAAGGTCTTCTTTTTCTTTTTGTGAGAGAGAATCATTATCTGAGGATTCTAATTGTCTCATCAATATTTTAAATTTTTGCTTATATTTTTTATGTTTTAAATGTTTCAGTATTAATAATATTATCAATACAATTATAAATATTATTCCTGTTACTATTTTATATAAATAGTTATTCTCTATGGATTTTATTTTAGCATTAATTTGTTTTCTTTCTGCTTTTAATTGTACTCTATTATATTCCTTAATTAGTTTAGTGTCTAAATAATGAAAATTTTTATTTATAATACTGTCTATAACAAGCATTCTTTGCACATAAGCTAATTGATTGTGCAAGTCATTTTTATCTTTATAATAGTTAACAAGAATTTCATAACCTTCTCGAAGTTCTGGATAAATATCTTTCGTTTTTAAAAACAAAGAGTCCATTTTCTTTAAATGATATATAGCTTTACTTGGATTATGTAAGTGCTTGTAGTTTCTTCCTATAAAAAAATGTGATATTGTTGTGTTTGGATTATTCTTTCTTTCCTTTAAAACGGGAAGAGCTTTAAATAGATAAGTTTGACTTTCATGGTATTTACCAATATCTGATAATGTAGCTCCTTTGTTAAATAAAAAAGCTGCCTGGTATGCTTTATTATTAATTTCTGTAGCTAATTGTAAGCCTAAATCACAATAATAGAGTGATGAGTCAGTTTGTTTTATAAGTCTTGTAACATCACTCATATTATAATAAGCTCCTAGTTTCCCTTTGACTAAACCATCTTTTTCATAAAACTTCATTACTTTTCTATAGATAGTTAAAGCTTCTTCGTTATAACCTAGCCTACTTTTTAAAATAGCTATGTAGTTTTCAACATCAATATCTTCTTGTTCTGCACTTTTTCTAGCTTCAATAAAGTAATCTAGAGCGTTTTTATAATTACCATCATTGTACAGCTTTATCCCTTTAAAAAAATAGCCATATTTGGGGTAATTTTTATAGTGTTTGTTTTTAGTTATTGAAATAATACTGTCTGCATAAAAATTATCACTTTTAAGTCTGTTAAATATGTAAAGATTACGATAAGCTATGGCTTGCCTTAAAGTGTCTTTCTCCCTTTTTGCTTTTCTTAAATATGCTTTTATAGATAAGATTGAATTTATAGTATCCTCTATATTTACATGTTTAAATAATTCATTGTACTCTAAATAAGAAAGGGAGTCTATTTTTTTTAAATTCTCAATATCTTGAGAATGCCCTATACTATAAGATATAAGAATTAAAAATATGAATATTTGGTTAGCTTTTATAATGTACAATTTTGTGTTTTCTAGAATTAATAAAATCTACTGCATTAAAAATAATAGATTCTAAGATGTGTACTAAGAAATATTAGATGATTCTTTATTTTCTTATACTGATTATAGAAAATCAGTGTAATAAAGGCTCTGATTTTATAAATCACGACTTACCTTCCTTGCAAACCACTAATCCTCGCCATTACATTTGCCTCTGTCGAAAGCCGACAACACTTCACAAAAAAACAAATACTTTTATGGCATTAGAAAACTTAATAAGCGTAAGCTTTACAGAACAAGAATTAACCGATTTAGACACCCACCTAACAGGGATACAAACGGTACTAAATGGTAAAACCGTAAACCTAACCACAGACCAACGCCAACAATACGGCCGTATAGCCAACCAAAATAAACTAATAGTAGATAAGGCTAAAAACTTTATGGAGCAGCACCCAAACTGGATTCCTAATTTTTTAGACAAAGCCGAGTTCGATAACGATTATACCGCACGCCAACAAATAGAAAGCCGTGTACAGTTACTAGAAAACCTAGCCCAACAGCTTATAGACACCAAAACCTTACTAGACCACGATAATTATACCAATGCGCTAAGCTTTTACCGTATGGTGCGCTTTTTAGCTGGCGAAAACGAGCCAGGAGCCCAAGCCGTGTATAGCGATATGAAAGTGCTGTTTAGTAAAAACACGACTAAAACAGAACCCAATATACCAATGGACAATGCACAATAATTTTTAATAACTAACACCATTAAAACTAACAGTATTACCCCTTAACACTATGCTTACAAGCATTATAATACTGGTGTTAATGATTGTAACGATGGTTTTAAGTAGTAAAACCACTAATGCCGCCCCTGTTTAGTAGCCCTACAAGGCTTACTGTAACCTTTTTAAGGATTAATTAAGTCGTTATAAGGATGCTTTTAAGGCCTAGCAGGGGTAACATTAACGCATATAACCCTAAAAGTAACCCTTGTAAGCATTAAAATAACCCTTAAAAGGACTTAGGCGAGGGGTGAAACCCCTAAATTAAGGGGTAAGGACTATTAAAGTAATGCTTGTAAGTACTTTAACAAGGAGGAAGAAGGCGTTTTTTTGAATTAGGATTTATGATTATTAAAAATGTAAAACCGTAAAATATAAAATGATAAATGTAAAAGTTAAAATAGCGAACATTATGAGTTAAGATTAACGAATAACGAATAACGAATAACGAATAACGAATGCTGAATGCTGAATACTGAATACTGAATGAGAAATAAAACGAAACCGTTAGTTTGAGTTCCTTCCTTTTTTTTAAAGGAAGGTGGGTTTTTTAAACTAAAAAAACTCGGATGGTTTTACCAAAATAGCGAAGCTTATTTTAAAAGAAAAAGATTAACGATTTATGATTGTTAAAAATGTAAAACCGTAAAATATAAAATGATAAATGTAAAAGTTAAAATAGAGAATATTGTGATTTAAGATTAACGAATAACGAATAACGAATGCTGAATACTGAATACTGAATACTGAATACTGAATACTGAATGAAAAATAAAACGAAACCGTTAGTTTGAGTTCCTTCCTTTAAAAAAAGGAAGGTGGTTTTACCAAAATAGCGAAGCTTATTTTAAAGAAAAAAAGATAACCATAGTAAAAACTATTAATCAAAGAGAATGTTTTATAAGATTCCCACTTTCGTGGGAATATAACCAGCTCACCATGAAAAACGAAACCATACAATGCATTGTTATTAGCGAAGATGCTAATTACAAAACCAAAGTAGAACACTTTTTAAAGGCTAATGGCGAAAACGTAACCATAATATTAACCAATACACTAATGGACGCCTTAATGTATCTAGACGAAAAACCACCGTTTAAACTATTAATACGCAAACCCAATAAACCGTTAGAAGCAGAAGATATAGAAAACTGTAGGCGAGTGGTAGAGCGTGATATGAATTTTAGAATTGTAGTATTCCAAAAGGAGCATAAAGATTTAACGATGCTTTTAAATTTAAGCAGTTTGCGTTTTTTACAGCAAGAAAAAGGATTGTTTGCTAAAATGAAACTAAAAACGGTTTTGAAACAATTATCTGGAAAATGACATTAAAAAAGTAGCCCAATCGTCAGTTCGAGTGCTGCGAAGTATGAGCAGTGTATCGAGAACCAATGAGAGTTACCATTAATAAATGACGCATGTATACGCAAACATAAAATATAAATAGAAACAACAACAAGATTCCTGCCTGCGCAGGAATTAGAGAAACGCTGGCCAGCAACCAAAGGCGATAACCGAAAAGCCTTTTAAAAATAGAGTAGGTAGAGTAATATATAAAACTATAATAGAATGAAACAGTACATAAGTAAACTAGTATTAAGCTTAAGTGTAGTAGCACTGCTTTTTAATTGCGAAACAGAAGAGTTAAGCGAAACCAATAACGTTGTAGAAACACCGCCTAAATCTACTATTCATAAAATAACACACGATAAAATTATAAAAAATAAAACCCTTAGCAAACAATTAAGTACACTTACCAAAGCAATAGAAACCCATAATAAACAACACAAAACAGTATACTCTAGCGCCTATAATTTTTATATAAATACAGATTATGCCACTTATATAGAAAACCCAGATGGAGAAGGGCATACTTATACTTTTAACATACAACGCGACACAGAAACACCAGTGTTAGAAAACTTAGTGCTTTCCTCTACAGACAATAATAATTATACCATGCATTTAGTAACATATAATATTACCGCGCAAGAAAAAGAGCGCTTAGCGCAAGGCGATGTTATAGACTTAAATAATAAAGTATCTAGCGTAACACTAGACGACGCGGGGTTATTATCGGGCATTTTTAATAAAGAGACCACTATAACCTGTTTAGAAATTGCTATAAGTTATTGTAAATACAATAACGGGGCACATAGCGAGGGCTACGAGGAGAACGGAAGTCAATGCCCAGGGTACGCAGAGCAAGTTATAGCTACAGTTGGAGATTGCGACAATTCGTCTAATGGTAACTCTACAGGTAATACCGATACTACTAACGATACTACAGACCCTACAAATACCACAAATAATAACACTAACACCTCTACAAATACAACCACTTCTAACGGCGGCGGTGCTAATACACCAGTTACAAGCCCAACACTTTGTACGGATTGTCCAGAAATTAGTGAAGAAGATTGTGAGGAGAATTTACAATCTTTAGCTGAGTTAGAGTCTGTTTTTGGAGCAGGAAATATTGTTTCTAATTGTCAGTTAAGTGCTTCAGATGTTCCAACTGAATTACATTTCAATACTCTAGAAGAACTACAAGATTTTATTAACGGATATAATGAAATTAAAGATAATGCTCCTGTTGAAGTGAGTGTTACAGAAAATGATGATGTTCTTTCACCAAACCAAGTAACTACAAAATTTAAGTTTATTGGTTGGCCTTACGTAATACATAGCGTTTATGTAAAGCAACAATTAGGAGAAGATCATCAGTTTTTTACAGATTATTCGGTAGTAGAAGTTACATCTGACATATCTGGAGTAACCTTTATGAAAGATTGGGAGCAAACTAATTGGCAAAATTCTACAGATAGTTATAATTCTACAACTATTGTGAATGGAAATTTAAACGTAACTTTGTTTTATCAAGGAGTTGGAAGATTGTGGACTACACCAATAACTTTCACTCTTGTTACTAATGCTACAGATGGTAGCTCAATATCTCAAAGTTGGGATTAAATATATAATAATGAAAAGTAGACTTTTTATAGTATCGGTTTTAAGTTTTATTATTTTTAGTTGTAAAACTACGGAAGATAAAGTGATTAGAAAAAATATTCCTTTAACTCAAAAACAGTATAATATTATTAAAAAAGATAAAGAGATTAGTAATGGTTTATTGTTAGCCATTAAAGATTCTGTAAAAACAGAAAAAATTAATGATGCCTTGTCTATTTATTTTGAGAACAAAAATAAAAAAGAGTTGACTAGTTTGTTAGAATTGTTAAGAGTTTTTAAAGGAAGTAATGCTACTTTTAAAACAATACCAACAGACAGTATTGATATGAGTAAAGCAATTATAATAGATTCTTATGAAGATCTTAAAAAGTTTAAAAAAAGAGATACTGAGAACATGAATTTACTTAAAGAGAATTTCAATAAAGCAAAACCTAAGGTTATTATAGATTCTACTATAATCAAGAAAGACTCGTTAAATTAAATTATGGAAAAAACAATAGAAGAATTCAGTTGGGGGTTATTTACATGGCAAGCTTTAATAATTTTAGGGTTTCTGGCTATAGTTTATTTAATTTATAAATTTGTAACTAAAAAGAAACCTGAATAGTTACTTGTTGACTCTCGTCTGCGACGAGTTATTATTTACAATATATGTAGATACAGAAAGAAATAAAAAGCTTTCGTAATGTAAACATTGCGGGAGCTTTTGCTGTCTCTGTGTTTCTACTTTTAGGATTAGACAACAAGTATATTCAAGCTTGATTTAGTCTGTTCTCAGGTTATATTAAGCTTGTTTTTGTCTGTTGGAGTCAATGTTTTCGGCTTTTAAAAAATAATAAGTTATTTTTTTCATATTCTTGCTACCACAAAACCACAGCTACCACAAATATTATATATTACTATATTATAACATACTATATATTAAATAGTTATATACTGCTGTGGTAGTGGTAGTTGTGGTAAGCTAATTTTTCGTTTTTTTATAAAACTCATATTTTTCAAACAAAACACTAATTATCAACGCTTTACAATTTTATTAAAAATTGAAAATTTGTAGTATAATTATGGTACTTAATGGTAGCTAAAAACTAGAAAGTACTACAAGTGAAAAAAATATTTTGAAATCTTGTAGGAGTAAAATAAAAGCAACTACACAACTACACTTCTTAAAAACTACTACAAGCAACTACATTACGGCTTACTTTTATACCCTGTATTATATTATATATTAATAGTTTATACTATAAATATATAATATGTAGTAGTGTAGTTACTGTAGTTTTGCAAATAGGTAAGTTTTAAAACTGTACTTGTAAAAGCCTGTAAAAGCTTAATTTATAAAACTGATAAATTATTATTGCTAAATCTTAAAAATGTAGTTAATAAGTTATAAAGTAGCTGTAATGAGAGTAATCGACTACAATAAAAACTCATCTATACTAATATTATTTATTTACTATATTTAAGGTATAAGTAAAGTAGTGTTTACTTAATTAAGCTATAAATTAATACATGAAAATAATACCACCGCACCAAATAACCAGCGATATTTTAAATTTAATAGACAACTCTAAAAACTATCTTGTTTTAGTATCTCCTTATGTAAATTTTAAAAATTGGGACAGTATAAAAGTATATATTTTAAATGCTATAAAACGAGGTGTACAAATTGAGTTTTACACACGTTTAGATAACGATAATTTTAAAAGTTGGGAAACTATAGAGCAATTAGGCATAAAACCCAAACTAATTAAAAACTTACATGCTAAACTGTATTTTAATGAAACCACGGGCATAGTTACTTCTATGAATTTACTAACAAGTTCTAACAATAATGCTTTGGAGTTTGGCTCTGTGTATGACAAAGAAGAAGAACTAATAGAATTAAGACAGTTTGTAAAAAAACATTTAGAAACTAATCTAGAAAATACCAAACCTAGCGAAGAAGACAGATATTTTGCTAAAGAACGTTTTTCTATTATTCTATCTCATGCCCTATCTAATAAATTTAATAGAACTGTAAAAACAAGATGGAGAAACGGGTCTATTGAGTTTAATGTAAATAATCAATATTATTTTGAGGTAGACAAAGGCAGTAATATTGTTTACATAACTGGTATAGTATCGGGCTTAGAGTCTGAAAATTTTAACGACTTTAAACAAAGTTTAAATATTAACAGATTTGAAGCTTTTGTAACCACAAGCACTATTTATATAGCTTCTACTTTTAAACTCTCTAATAGCAACTTAAACTTTATATCTATAGCCGAAAAGAAAAGACTTATTGAAGCAACTGTACTGTTTGTAGAACAGCTTACTAAGTTTAAGAGAGCGTGTTATGAGAAGAGTAAAATATAATGGTAAGTCCTATGAAAAAAACAAATTATCTAAATGAGCAACAAATATTTAAAAATCTAACTTTTAATGAGTTTTTTTCTGAAGCTAATTTTACAACAAAAGAAGACATTTTATTTCACGAATGTATTTTCAATCAACCTCTAGCACTAACTAATATCAAAGCTAGAGAATTTAGTTTTTTCAATTGTAAATTTAATAATGATGTTATTATCTCTGATTCTTCATTTTTCACATCGGGATTTACAGACTGTGTCTTTGAAAAAGAATTAACTATAAATAATAATATTTACACTTCCTATTTTACAATAAGAAAAATAAATGCGAACAATATAAAAATAAGTGGAGAGTGCAAAAATCTTCAGATAGTTGAATCTAAAATTGAAGAACTAAATATTCTAGATATTAATACAGCTTATGCTAATAGAAATTCAAAAATTGAGTTTTTGGTCGATAACAATATTGATGAACTTAAGATAGAACCTCATTTGACTTTTTCACAAATAATATTTAAAGGAGGAAAATATCAGAATATATTTTTTGAAGGCACTTTTAATAACAGAATATTTTTTGAAAAGAAAACAAAAGTTAACTCTTTATTTTTTGAGTCTTCATATTTTAAAAAACGTATTGATTTTCAAGAAGGTAATTTTAATAATTTATATTTTTACAGAAGTAATTTTAATGGACTAATCTACATTAATGATTTTGATAACATCAAGATAACAGACTCAAGAGATTTATCAATAAATGAATTATGGCTACACTCATGCAATTTCGATAAAGATGTAAGTGTTAGCATAGGGCTAATTAAATATATAACATTATCTAATAATAACTTTAAACAACATTTTCACTTTAATAATTGGAAAAATGAAGATGATTTTTTGTTAGATTTAGAACCTGTAATGATTCGCTCTAGTGGAAATAATAGAGGAACTATTCTAATTGAGAGAACTTATTTAGATATTACTTTAGGAGGGATTAATTTTGGAGATATTTTCATTAAAGACTCTACAGCAGAGTCTATATTTATCCTAGATATAGATAATAAAGGTAGCCTTACTTTAAATAATATAAATCACTGCGATTATTTTACTATTCAAAATTCTGTTAGCGGGAAATTAAATTTTATAAACACAAATATTAATACTTTTAAAGAAATTGTAATTGCAGACAGTAATATAGAGAATACCAATTTCACCAAATACCCTAAAAAAATATTATCTTATAGTTCTAATCCTAAAGTTGGGTATGGATTATCTGATAAATCGAAAAACAAAAGTAATCTCAAAAGTATTTATAATCAATTAAAACAAATCGCAAAGAAAAAAGGAGATATAGACATAGCCAATAAATATCAATCACTTGAATACAAACAATTACTTTTAAGCAAACGTATTAGTTCCGATACTTTTCTTTTATTTTTAAATTGGATTTCCAACAATAATGGTAGAAGTTGGTTTAGAGGAGTTTTATTTACTTTTTCAATAGGCTTTATCTTTTTCAATTTTTATCTCTATGTTCTAGGCCTTTCTTTTAATTATAATGAACACTTAAAAGAGTTTATTATCTTCTTTACATCTTTCCCTAAGCTTCAATTAGATAAATACGCAGAACTAAATGGAATTTGGCAAGCTAGTCTTATAATATGGTTATCTAGAATATTTATTAGTTATGGCATATATCAAACTGTTTCTGCTTTTAGAAAGTATGGAAAGGGATAGATTACATAGAAGTTAATAACTCTATTTTATATCCTTAAAACTCATTATTAATAGCTCCAATATTTGCTATTATTTTAACGTTGCTAATATTATCTTTTTTATAAATTGAATTACCATTAGATTTTAAATCCCTTAAAAACAAGTATCCTTTTGTTTGACCTATAAATACTAAAGTGTCATTTGTTTTGATTAATTTATTGTCATTTATAAACGAAACTTTAATATCTGGTTTTCCAGATAAAATTTTATCAGCTTTTTTAGTTTTTTGATTCCACAATATTGGTATTAGAAAAGACATTGCAAAAGCATAAATCAAAAGTAAACTTACAGGACTTTCTTTTTTAAATGATAAATAAATTGATAGAAGTAACATTATTAAACCCCAAATAAAAATTATAACTGTAAATTCCCTCATATAAAAAGTTTTAGTTATAGCAAAAATAAAAATTAGAGATAGAGGCGCTATGAATAAAATGGTTATTAATATTGTAGCTAATACTCTACGTATTTTTTTAGTTTTTTTATAAAAATATATTTCTCTGCATTTATTTTTTGGAATTTCAGAATTCTCTAAAATATTCTTTACCCCTCCAAACAAAGCGTAACTAGCTCCAAATAATCCACTCATATATATTGAAAATATAAAAAATATAACGATTAAGATTGAACCTATTGGTAAAAATATAAATAAGTACTCTTCAAAATTTAAATATGGAGCTATTTCAATATCAAACTTACTATAGAATATAGATTTTTCTGTATAACCGATACAGATTAAAACAATATAAGCCAATGGCAGTGCATGTGAAGAAAGTTTCCACTTTGTTTTATTTTCTTTATCACTCATTTATCAGATTATTACTTTTTATATTATTTAAAATTAATATAGACGCAAGTTAGTAAAAAAAGTATGTGAAAGTTATTTTAGTTTTATCTCTAAAACTAAACTATAGGCATAGTTCTTAGCTTTTTTTCACAAAAAATTAAATTCAGGAAGATTTGGCTAATTCAAAACAAAAACAATAGGCACTAAATACTCAAAACCTTCAATTATAATAATTATTCTTAAAAGTTATAACACTAAAAAGTGTTACCTATGTGTTACCCCAAATAAAAAAGCCGACTTAAAAAAGTCGGCTTATCTTTTGTTGTGCGGGCGGCGAGACTCGAACTCGCACACCTCGCGGCACTAGATCCTAAGTCTAGCGTGTCTACCAATTCCACCACGCCCGCAAAAGATTAGTTACATTTCTGTAACGAGGATGCAAATATAGTTAAGAATTTTAATATAACAACTAACACTTAAAAAAAAATAACTTTTTTAAACAACATTATAAATACCTCAATTATTATAAAAAGAGATAGCTACACATATAATTATTTAATGGTATAACATAACTATTAAATTACAAGTTATTAAACTTAACGAAGCAGTAACTAGTACCACTATAATAAAATGAGGCAAATATCTTTTTTTCATATTTTTTATTTATTGCATTTTAGCATGTTAAGTCTTGTAATAGCACATTATTTAACCACTAACACTATAAAACACAATGTAGGTATGTTTATATCGAAGCGTTTACACTCGCAACAAATATTTTTTTAGAAAGAAATGTAATCCTAATGTAATAGCAACTTTTTAATGTAGAATACTAATTCTTTTTCTTTATAGTATAAACAAACAAATAAGGTTAACCCCTACTTTTTTTTTCAGATTATTTTATTTAATCATTCGCTTTGTTATTAAAACAATAACCTACCAAACATTCTATATTTATATGAATTCTCTATGACTTTGCTTACTTTTAGAAAAAATTTATATTCATAATTATGCAAACCATTCAAGATTATATAAAACAACATAAAGATCGATTTCTCAACGAACTTATCGATCTTTTAAAAATACCATCTGTTAGTGCAGATTCGGCTTATAAAGACGATGTAATAAAAACGGCAAACGAAGTTGCATCTAGCTTAAAAAAGGCAGGATGCGACACTATTGAAATTTGTGAGACCGAAGGTTATCCTATTATTTATGGAGAAAAAATAATTGACAAAGCCTTACCTACAGTATTAGTCTATGGTCATTACGATGTGCAACCAGCAGACCCATTAGAACTTTGGGATTCTGCTCCTTTTGAGCCTGTCATTAAAAATACAGCGTTACACCCAGATGGCGCTATTTTTGCGCGTGGTGCCTGTGACGATAAAGGTCAAATGTACATGCATGTAAAGGCTTTAGAATTTATGACCTCTACAAACCAACTACCATGTAATGTTAAGTTTATGATAGAAGGTGAGGAAGAAGTAGGAAGTGTAAACCTTTCCTCCTTTGTAAAAGAAAACCACGAGAAATTAAGTAACGATGTTATTTTAATTAGTGATACAGGAATGATTGCTAAAGATGTACCGTCTATTACAACTGGCTTACGTGGTTTAAGTTATGTTGAAGTTGAAGTTACAGGACCAAACAGAGATTTACACTCTGGGTTATATGGCGGTGCAGTAGCAAACCCTATTAATATTTTAACCCAAATGATTGCTTCATTACACGATGAAAACAACCATATCACTATTCCTGGGTTTTACGATAATGTAGAAGAACTCTCTACAGAAGAGCGAGCAGAAATGGCAAAAGCTCCCTTTTCTTTAGACAATTATAAAAAGGCATTAAATATTAACGCCGTACATGGTGAGGCTGGCTATACAACAAATGAGCGTAACTCTATAAGACCAACTCTAGATGTTAATGGTATTTGGGGTGGTTATATTGGAGAAGGTGCAAAAACCGTTATTGCAAGTAAGGCCTATGCTAAGATATCTATGCGTTTAGTTCCAAATCAAGATTGGGAAAACATTACACAATTATTTAAAACGCATTTTGAAAGCATCGCACCAAAAAGTGTTACTGTAAAAGTAACCCCTCATCATGGAGGACAAGGTTATGTAACGCCTATAGATAGTATAGGTTACCAAGCGGCCTCAAAAGCTTATAAAGATACATTTGGCAAAACACCTATTCCACAACGCAGTGGAGGTAGTATTCCTATAGTGTCTCTTTTTGAGCAAGAATTAAAAAGTAAAACTATTTTAATGGGCTTCGGTTTAGATAGTGATGCTATACACTCACCAAACGAACATTTTGGGGTTTGGAACTACCTAAAAGGTATAGAAACCATCCCTTATTTTTATAAACACTTTACAGAGTTATTTAAATAAAAAAGCACTAAAACTCTTATTTTTAGGAGTTAATTAATTTCCAAAAAAGCATCTACCATATTTTATTGTAGATGCTTTTTTACTTTTACTATTATTTTTTCTTATAAAAAACACTTCTACATTTGTAGAATACAATTTTATATTCTACATTTGTAGAGTTAAATATAAAAAACTGATAACTTATGCGCCTTTCTAAAACTGAAGAAGATTTAATGAACCACCTTTGGAAACTAGAAAAAGGGTTTATGAAAGATTTACTAGAAGCATACCCTGAGCCTAAACCTGCTACTACCACTGTTGCTACTTTGCTAAAACGCATGACAGACAAAGGGTTTATAGATTATATACGCATAGGCAACTCTAGGCAATATTTTCCATTAGTAAAAAAGAAAGATTACTTCTCAAAACATGTTAATAGCTTAATTAAAAACTTTTTTAACGATAGCAGCTCACAATTTGCTTCTTTTTTTACAAAAGAGACCAATTTATCTAAGGAGGAGTTAGAAAATTTAAAAGCTATTATAGACGACGAAATTAAAAACAAATAGTTATGCTAATATTTATATTAAAATTTAGTGCCTGTTTAGCTATTTTTTTAGCTTTTTATAAGTTTTTACTAGAAAAAGAAACCATACATAGTTTTAAACGCTTTTACTTAATTGGTGCTTTATTATTATCATTTATTATTCCTTCTATAACTTTTATAGAATATGTAGAGCCAGCTCCAGTACTTGGTACATTTAAACCAATTATAGAAGCTATTACAACTCCAGAAAGTAATACCATAGGAGAACCTGTTAATTATCTTCCCATAATATTATGGAGTATATACGGATTGGGAGTATTTCTTTTTGGGTTAAAATTTTGTATTAATTTATTTAAAATCACCTATAAAATAAAATGCAATCCAAAGTGTAAAAATAATATATACACTAATGTTTTATTAAAAGATTTGATAACTCCACATACGTTTTTCAATTACATTTTTTTAAATAAAAACAAATTTGAAACACAACAAATCCCTAAAGAAGTATTACTGCACGAGCAAGCACATGCAAAACAAAAACATAGTATAGACATTATATTTATAGAAGTATTGCAAGTATTATTATGGTTTAACCCTCTTATATATCTATGTAAGCAGGCTATTAAACTAAACCATGAGTTTTTAGCAGACATGGCTGTTTTAAATCATGGAATTAAACCAACAACATATCAACAAATGCTATTAACGTTTTCATCAAACGTAACAAACCCACAATTAGCAAATGCCATCAATTATTCATTAATCAAAAAACGATTTACAATTATGAAATCAGAAACATCAAGAAAAGCCATTTGGCTTAGAAGTTTATTAATGCTTCCCCTACTAGCAGGGTTACTTTTTAGTTTTAGTACTACTAAAACAGTAGAAAAAGAAATGACACCATTAATAAACACAACTAAAGAAAAAATTCCTGTTTTAAATATCAAGCAGCAGCCATTACGTTTAAAACTGAATGGTAAAGTAACAACACTAAATTCATTAAGCAAAGATTTTAAAGCAATCGTTGGAGAAAAGCGTACAGATTTAAGAATTAATGTTAATGGAGGTATAAATATGTCTCTTATTAATGACATACAATCGAAATTAAAAAAGTATGTAAACCAAATTAAATTATCACAAGGAGGCTATATTATAGATACAAGTCTAACAGATAAAAACGATGTAAAAACAATCCCTGTTGTTAATGGTATTAAATGCGATAATTGCACTTTATTTTTATCTAAAAAAGGAATTGAAGAATTAATACTTTCAACTACAACAAGAGAATCTATAATAAAATTTAGAATAAAGTTTCCGGGAAAACCAACTGAAAGTATTAAAAATAATACTACTAAAGGTAATGCAAAAGTAAAAAGCTATTTAACAGATGCTTCTATTGGTACTATGGTTCAACTTTTTGATATTAAAACTAAAAATGAAACCTTAACGCCTGTTATGATACAATTAGTAGATAAAGCTAGTCCTAAATACTCTAAATCTCCAAAAGTAAAAAAGGGTGAGTTATCCGATCTACCACCGCCTCCACCACCGCCAGCTCCTATAGTTGTTAAAAAGAAAGGTAAAAAATCCCTAAATGAAGTTATAGAAAACACTCCTAAAGGATTAAAAACAGGGTATAAAATGATTAATGGAGAAAGCCATTATTATATTACTTATAAAAATGGAGTAACTATTTATTATAACAAGTTAGGTCAAGCAGTAAATAAAAAAGGAGAACTTCTGCCACCTCCACCGCCACCGCCACCAGCTCCAGAAAAAGAAATGAAAACTGGATCTATAGACATTAATAATAAAAAGCACTATTATACAACCATTAACAATAAAACAAGGTATTATAATCGTTATGGAGTAGAAACCGATAAAAACGGCAAAGAACTTATACCAAATAAGCAAGTAAACGCCAGTGATGTTATACCAAATGCTAACATTAGTAAAGTATACTTTAATGATAAAGTTGTTAGTGAATTTAAAACTGATAAAAAATTAGCTACAGCAACCATACCTGAAGTTCCAAGTATGTTACAGCTAACTAATAAAGGTGCTATTTTTTATTATGAGGGTAAAAAAATAACAGGTAAAAAAGCAATTGACCTAGTAGACAATAATAAGGATTTAAATATTTTAATTAGAGATATAGACTCTAAAACTCCTATAGTAAAACTCTCCAAACAACCTATTAGAGTATAACATTTAATAAGAGCCTCGATATTCGAGGCTTTTTTATGTAACATTTTTTAATTTTTAGCGTTATTATAGCAATCAATCATTACTCTATCAATCAAATTAATCGTTATGTTAAAACAATTTTTTATTATCTGCTCTGGGGCAGATACCGATATTTTAAAAGATTCTTCTATAGGGGAACAAAATAAATATGCAGGTATTGGCGCTACTGTTTTTTTTACGGCATTAATGGCCGCAATAGCATCTAGTTACGCCCTTTATACCGTTTTTGACAATCTATTTGCAGCAGTAGGCTTTGGCATAGTCTGGGGCTTATTAATTTTCAACCTAGACCGTTTTATAGTCTCTACAATAAAAAAAAGAGATAATATTATAGATGAACTTATTCAAGCTTCGCCTCGTTTACTATTGGCTGTAATTATAGCTGTTGTAATTTCTAAACCTTTAGAATTAAAGATTTTTGAAAAAGAGATTAATCAAGTGCTTTTAGAGCAAAAAAACGATTTAACATTAGCTAATAAAGATCAAATAGCACTACAGTACAATCCAAAAACTGAAGCTCTACAACAAAACATAACTGCATTACAAAATGAAGTAACAAGTAAGGAGGCAGAGGTTAATGCACTTTACGATATTTATATTAACGAGGCTGAAGGCACTGCAGGAACCAATTTATTAGGTAAAGGCCCAGTTTATAAAGAAAAACGAGAAAAACATGATGCAGCTTTAGCAGAGTTGCAAACATTAAAACAAGATAATAAAGCAAAAATTGAAGCTACTGAGGCTGAAATATTAGCTCTAAAAACCGAATACGACACAAAAATAGCCCATTCGCAACCTATAATAGATGGGTTTGATGGCCTAATGGCTCGTGTTAATGCTTTAGGTACATTACCGTGGTTACCTTCTTTTTTTATTTTTCTATTGTTTTTAGCTATAGAAACCTCTCCAATTTTCGCAAAATTATTATCTCCTAAAGGTGAATACGATTTTAAATTAGAGGATCAGGAAACTGCAATAAAAACAATAGTAGAGCAAAAAACTCAAGAGCGTAAACTTATTCTAAAAACCGATTTCGAGGTTAACGACAAAGTCTATAGTGCTATTGCAGAAGAGGATGAACTTTATAACTATAAACGTAAAAAAGCTCGCGAATTAATGCAAGCTCAAGCCGATGCCTTTTATAAAAAGCAACAAAAGTTATTATAATTAAAAAGAGATTATATACCTATTTCAAAAGGGTTTTCTATAGAAAAAGCTGGTTTTGTAAACCATTTTGGTCCATTTTCCGTCATGTAAATATGATCTTCGTGTCTAATACCAAATGTATTAGGTACACAAATCATTGGTTCGTTACTAAAACACATTCCAGGTTTTAAAATAGTTTTATCATTACGTACTATATATGGCCATTCATGTATATCTAAGCCTATACCATGACCTGTTCTATGTGGTAAACCAGGTAGTTTGTAATCTGGTCCTAAATTATAAGATTCTAATACTTTTCTAGACGCGATATCTACAGATGCACAAGTACTCCCTATTTGCGCAGCATTAAATGCTGCTTGCTGAGTTTCTTTTTCTATAGTCCAAATACGACGTTGCAAAGCATTAGCCTCACCAAAAACATAGGTTCTAGTAATGTCTGATATATAATCATGTAATACACATCCTGTATCTATTAAAACAACTTCATTTTCTTCTAAGTTTTTTGGGTTTTTAACACCATGGGGAAAAGATGAATCTACTCCAAAAAGAACTATACAAAAATAAGACCCAGAGCTAATACCATATCGTTTATGTGCTTCATTTATAAAATCTACCACTTCTTTTGCACTTATACCTACTCTTAAAATTCTAGCGGCTGCTTTTTGTACTTCTAAAGTAATATTCATAGCTTCTTGAATAATAGCTATTTCTGCTTTAGATTTTACCATTCTACAACCTGCAGTAATTGACTTTGCATCTACAAGTTTATAAGCATTACTCTCATTTACAATACCGTTTGTAATAAAAAAAGGAGTCGCTTCGTCTATAGCTATTTCTCCATTTTTTATACCCTTCTTTACAAGGGTATCACAAAATAATTGATAAGGGCTCTCATGTTCTTCCCAGCATTCAACAATACCTTCTATTTGCATAAAGTCTAAAATAGTTCCTTTTTCAAACTCTGGGGCTATATAGTGTAACTTTCCATCATCAAATAAAATGGCTCCTACCATACGCTCGCTAGAGTGCCATTTGGTTCCTGTAAAATAAAACAAATTTGTTCCTGCATGTAGATACATTGCTTTAATGCTGTACCGTTTCATAAAATCGACAGCCTTATCTATTCGGCATTGAAACTCTTCCTTTTTAATTGGCGTTACAGTATTGGTTCTTGGGACAATAGCGTTTAATTCAGCTTCAATTGTAGAACCTCCTATTCCTAATGTGGTCATAAATAAGTTTTATTTTTATTAATAAAACATCAATAAATCATTGGTGTTTTCGCTCTAAGTTATTCTTTAAAACCTTCTATCTGGATGGAAAGGGCTTAAATCTAAACTCGCTTTTTGGTCTGAAATAATTTCAGAAACTAATTTACCTGTTGCTGGCCCCAAACTCCATCCCATCATAGCATGGCCTGTTGCTATTGTTAGATTTTTACATTTAGAAGATTTCCCTATATATGGTAAGCCATCTGGTGTACATGGACGCAAACCACATGCTGCATTAGTTTTTTCTTCTGTAGTAATATTTATGTGTTTATAATAGTTTTTTGCAGCATTAGCTATAGCATTTACTCTTACTGGATTTATTCTGTTATTTATACCTCCTATTTCCATTGTTCCTGCAAAGCGTGTAAAATTTCCCATTGGTGTTACGGCTACTTTAGCTTCACACAGAATGGCAGGAATAGTAATGTTAGTTTCTTGATTTACATTAATACGATAGCCTTTTCCTGCTTGCACAGGAATTTTTAAGCCTATTTTTTTTGTTAATAACGGACTCCAACTTCCTGCTGCTAAAACAACTTCGTCTGCTTTTAGTCGTTGTTTATTAGTTATTACTTCTGAAATAAATTCTTTATTTAATTCTATATCTTTTACTGCTTCATTAGCATAAAAAGTAACGCCTCTAGATTTTAAATAGGTTTGCATTTCTTTCATGAAATCACCAGGTATCATGTGCGCATCAGAATCGTAATACACGGCTCCTTTTATATTTAAATTAGCATTAGGCTCTATTTTTTCTACTTCTTTAAGTGTTAAAAGTTTCACTCCTAATCCTTCTTGTTGCCCTCTCTGTCCTATTTTCCATTCCTCTTCTCCTACTTTATCTGTTTGGTAACACATTAACAACCCTTTTCTTTCATAATGAAAATCAAAATCGTGAGTTGCTTTTATGGATTCGTATAATGCTCTACTGTATAAATTAATGTCCTTAATAACCGGAATAGCTTTTTCTACTTTCAAAGTGGTTGAAGACTTCTTAAAAGCCCATGCCCATTTTATAAAGGCTGTATCTAGTCTTGGTTTTACATAAAAAGGACTTGTAGGATTAAACATCCATTTTAATCCTTTATTAATCATTCCTGGGGCTGCAAATGGCACAAAATGACTTGGTGTAATATAACCTGCATTTACATAAGAGGCTCCGCTTATTAAATTAGATTTATCTACTACCGAAACTTTGTGCCCTTCTTTTTCAAGATAATATGCAGTGCTTAAGCCTATAATTCCTCCACCTACTACAATAACACTTTTACTCATTTCTTATTCCCAATTGGTATTTTATTTCCTAAATGCTCTACATAACGCTCTATTTTTCATAAAAAATACGCAGTAGTATTATACAAAGAGCATCGTAACAGTTTTATTTACTATTTATTAAATTACTTGAAAGCCATGTGCATACGGATCATCTTCGTCATCTATAATAATCGTATTATAGCCATACACTTTTGCCCAACCTTTAATGCTAGGTACTATGGCCATTTTACCATCTAAAGTGGTTTCTTCTTCTACGCAGCCTATAAACTTACTGCCAATGTAGCTTTCATGAATAAATGGTTCTCCTTTTTTTAACTTTCCTTTTGCGTATAATTGTGCTATTCTAGCAGACGTTCCTGTACCACATGGGCTTCTGTCTATTGCTTTATCTCCATAAAAAACGGCGTTACGTCCCGAGGATTTTGGGTCTATAGGATTGCCTGTCCATAACATGTGGGTTACATCTCGTATTGTATCATTTTCTGGATGAATAAATAAGTCTGGATATTTTTCATTGATACGATCTCTTACTACTTGAGAGTATTGAATGATTTGGCTTGCTGTAAAATTATGCACACCTGAAAAATTTTGCTGTGGGTCTACTATTGCATAGTAATTTCCACCATAAGCCACATCAAAAGTTAATGTTCCTAATTCTGGACAGCTTACTGTTAAGTCTTCTGCTGCTAAAAAACTTTTAACATTAGTTAGTTTTACCCAATCGACTTTTTTACCTGTTTGTTGATATTCTATATTTACCAATCCTGCTGGGGCTTCCATTTTTATTTCCCCTGGTGTTTTTGGTGTTACTAAACCTTCCTCTATGGCTATTGTAATTGTACCAATGGTACCGTGTCCGCACATTGGTAAGCACCCAGAAGTTTCTATAAATAGAATTGCAAAATCATTTTCGGGATTATGGGGAGGAAATAAAATACTTCCACTCATCATATCATGTCCGCGAGGCTCAAACATTAACCCTTTACGAATCCAATCGTATTCTCTTAGAAAGTGCTGGCGTTTTTCACTCATATTAACACCTACTAAATCTGGCCCTCCTCCTGCAACTACTCTTACAGGGTTTCCACATGTGTGTGCGTCTACACAAAAAAAAGTTTTACGCGCCATTCTTAAATTTTATCAGTAGTTTTTACATTATCTACTGTCCTTAGTATATTTAAGGGGTTCTCATTTTTTAACTCGTTTGGCAATAATTCGTTTGGCCATGATTGAAAGCTAAATGGTCTTACCCATCTTTTAATAGAGTCTACACCTACTGCTGTAAATCTAGAATCTGTTGATGCTGGATATGGTCCACCGTGTAACATTGATGGGCAAACCTCAACACCTGTTGGTACGCCATTAAAAATAATACGACCTACTCTATTTTGTAATGCAGAGACTATATTTAAATTATTAGGTAATTCTGCTTCGTTTGCTATTATTGTTCCTGTTAATTGTCCTTCTAATTTATGTATTACTTCTTCAAGTTCTGTTTTGTTTTCACATTCTACCATTAAAGAAAATGGTCCAAAAACTTCGTTATGTAGTGTTGGATTTTCTAAAAAAGTAGTTCCTTTTACTTTAGAAACAACTTGCCTTGCATAATTAGATTTAACTTCTGAATCATAATTTGCTACGACACTTAATTCTGGTTGCTCTAATGCTTTTGTTTTATTGTTTTCATAGGCTCCTATAATGTTTGGGTGTAACATACAAGATGGTTCTACTTTTACAATCTCTTCTGCTAGTGTATTTGTAAATTGATTTAGTCCTTCTCCTTTAACGCCTAATAATAGCCCTGGATTTGTACAGAATTGTCCTGCTCCTAATGTAATAGAGCCTGCGTAAGTTTTGGCCCAATCGTTAGCTTTTTCGTTTAAAGCTTCTGGTAATAAAACAACAGGGTTAATGCTTCCCATCTCTGCAAATACTGGTATAGGTTCTGGGCGTGTGGCTGCTAAATCGTAAATTGCTCTACCACCTTTAATACTTCCTGTAAACCCAACACCTTTAATGTTTGGGTGTTTAACTAATTCTTGCCCTACTTCTATTCCACTACTATTTAAATTAGAAAACACTCCGTTTGGCATTCCTGTTTTTTCTGCTGCTTTTATAACTGCTGAGGCCACCATTTCTCCTGTTCCTGCATGCATTGGATGAGATTTTACAATTACTGGGCACCCTGCTGCCAATGCAGCTGCAGTATCTCCTCCTGCTGTTGAAAATGCTAAAGGAAAATTCGAGGCTCCAAAAACGGCAATTGGCCCTAGTGGTACTAACATTTTACGCAAATCTACTTTTGGTATTGGTTTACGTTCTGGTTGAGCTTTATCTATGCTAGCTTCTACCCAAGAGCCTTCTTTTATATGATTTGCAAATGTTCGCAATTGGCCTAGTGTTCTCCCTCTTTCTCCCATTGCTCTTCCTGCTGGCAATCCAGATTCTGAAGTATATACTTCAAGTAATTCTTCTCCTAAAGCTTCTATTTCATCTGCAATAGTATTTAAAAACAATGCTTTTTCTTCTCCTGTTTTTTTTTGATATTCTATATAAGCTTTTGCGGCTAAAGTTGTTGCTGTATCTACTTCTTCTTTTGTTGCTTCTGTGAATATATTATCGTTCTCTTTATTTAACTGAGGATTGAATGTTTTGTATGTTTTCTCTCCTTTTGCTGAAAGGGTATTTCCTATATAATTTTTTCCTGTAATCATCCTTAATTATTTTTTAAATGTTTTTTCAAACTTACTGGTTTGTAAGCTATTTTTTAATATTCGAAAGGCTTAACCTATTAAGTCCAGAACTTCAAGTCTTTCTTTTGCCAGAATATATCTTGCACGGACATCATCAATTTGCTGTTGAGTTAATTTCTTACCAAAAGTACGAAGCCCTCCAGCAACATCATTATGATGAATTCCCATAGCAAGCTTAAGGTATTCCATAAGCAACGGCTGAGCATCAAGGTACGATAATGAATTTAAAGCCTGAGAAATTTTCTTTGCCTCAGCCCATTCTCCATTTAAAACATATTCCTGCATAGTAACACTTGCTTTTGGGAATATAGTACCTACACCTGTAATACCACCACTTGCTCCTGCGAGTCCTGCATATACAGTGACTGTGTCTACTCCTGCCAAAACTTTTAAATCTTTGTTCTCTAACACCAAGGTTTCAATAATTGAAACATCTATAGTCGATATTTTAAGAGCAGTTACCTTAGGAAGAACAGAAAGTCTTTTAAGAAGGTCTATTGAGAGCGGATGATAACCGGCTGCATCAGGATTATTATAAGGCATAATTGTTACGCCTACATCTTTTGCCGTTGCTTCAGAAAGTGCATAGTACTCATACATTTCTTTTTCAGAAGGAACCGCCTTAGTTTTTGGTGGCATGACCATGACTGTATCAACTCCAACTGTTGCAAGTCCTTCAACTATTTTAGCAAGTTCTTCCTTAGTTTCTGATGCTGCTCCGCTAATCAACGGGACATTGTATTCTTTAGCAACCTCAGAAAGGGATTTAAGTAAGGAAAGACGTTGCTTGGTGCTCAGGTAGCTATTCTCACCCAGAGTTCCAGAACCGACAAGTCCGCTCATTCTACTTCCACCCTTTCCTTGAGCTTTTAAAATACCTGCTGCCTGTTTTTGTGTTGCATCAAGGTCAATCTCAAGAGCGCCAGATTTTGACTCTTTCAACCATGTAAATACGGCTGGCATTACGCCATTCCATTGTATGCTCATAAAATTCTAATTGTTTATGGTGTAAATGTACTTCTGCTATTGTAATTTAAATATTTGTTTTTTATCCAATTATAATACCATATTATCCATTTAATTTAATTAGCTAGTATTTATGAATATTATTTGATTAATTTTATACTTTAGATTCAATTTAAATGAAAGTTTTACCCTTTAAAATACCTAAACCTGAACATGACGCTCTTGTCTATCAAGAAGACATTGGTCCTATTTTTTATAACAAACTACATCAGCATGAAGAAATCCAGATTAGTTTTATTGTAGAAGGCAAAGGCACACTTATTGTTGGAGATACTGTAAATGATTATAATAAAGGAGATCTTCTAGTAATAGGAAGTAATCTGCCACATGTTTTTGAAAGCGATAGTCATTCATCACCGCAATCGCAAATGTTAAGTTTGTTTTTTACTAAAACAGCTTTTGGCTCTCATTTTTTTAACCTCGAAGAATTAAAAGAATTAAATTCTTTTTTTAAACGTGCCACTTATGGGTTTAAATTTATTTCTGAACCTGAAGTCATTAAATCTATATTTCTACGTCTTAAAAAGGCTTCTAAATTAGAACAATTTATGTCTTTATTGAAGCTTTTAAAATTAACTTCTGAAGGAGATTATAATAGTTTATCCTCATTTATTTACGACAAAAAATACAATGCAATTGAAGGTAAACGCATGCAAAACATTTTTGAATATACTATGAAGCATTATGATAAAGACATCTCTTTAGATACTATTGCCAGTGTAGCTTCTATGACCAAAAATGCTTTTTGCAAATACTTTAAAAAAAGAACTAATAAAACTTATTTTAGATTTTTAAGTGAATTACGTATTGAGTATGCTTGTAAGTTAATGGAGTCTCACAATGATCTTTCTATTTCAGAAATAGCTTATAAGGCTGGGTTTAAAAACATATCTAATTTTAATAGACAATTTAAAACTATTAAATTAATGACACCTACTAATTATAAAAAAAGCTAGTATAAAACTGTTTACCCATTTTAGGGAGACTTACAGTATTATATTTTTTTAACGTAATCTGTAATTATTACTATTTGAGTTGGTCCAACTTTACCTTCTATATATTTCTCGTTTTCATGGTCTAAAGATATACGCCTTACAGCGGTTCCTTGTTTTGCAACCATACTAGAGCCTTTTACTTTTAAGTCTTTTATTAAAACTACAGAGTCTCCTGCTTGCAACACAACTCCATTGACATCTCTATGAATTAATTTTTCTGGATCTGCTTCGCCTTCTCCTGTTGCTTTTGCAAATTCTAAAACGTCTTCTTCTAGATACATCATATCTAACAAGTCTTGAGGCCATCCTTCTTTTCTAAGTCTAGATAGCATTCTCCATGCTGCTACTTGTACTGCCTCATGCTCGCTCCACATGCTATCATTTAAACATCTCCAGTGGTTTGCATCTGTTGTTTCTGGGTCGTCTATTTGATTAACGCAGGTTTTACATGCTACTATAGATTTTTTTAAGTTTTGATCTTTATGCGGTGCTAAGGTATAGATTTCTAAATGCTCATCGTTACTACATAATTCGCATTTATTGTCTGCTCTTTTTTTAAGTTCCCTTTCTAAACTCATAGTTAAATTTTAAGGTGTAAAGATAAGTTTATTATTCATTATTATTAAGTGTATCTCTAACCTTTTTAGGGAGTCCTTTTACGACCATATTATAAGAATGATCTATTAATTGTATTATAAATTGGGGTTGTAGTTCGCCTTTGTGTATGTATACAGAGTTCCAATGTTTCTTACTCATGTGCCAGCCTGCCTCGATACTTTCATATTCTTCTCTAAGCTCAACTGCATATTGTGGATCGCATTTTAAATTTAAAGATGCTAAGCCTCTTTCCCATTTTGCTAATGGTGCTAAAAGAAACATTTTACCTGCTACTTTAAAAACTAATGTATCCTGATCGAAAGGAAAAGTTTCTGTTACTTGAGGTTTATTCAAACAGTATGTTCTAATTTGTTCTATATCCATTAAATAAATTTAATACATTTATTTAATATTGTCCTTAGAAATTTCTTTTGTTGATTTAGATTTTCTTCTTGGTAAATTATGTAATCTACGCTCTGTTGTTTTAACAATTGGAGGAATGTCTAAACTGACTAAAACTTCGTTAATGTAAAGTAACACTCTATTCATATATAGGGATTTATTGGCTTAAACTTTTTATTAGCGCTATTAATAAAAACATATAATCGGAGGGAGAGGGATTAATAAGATACTAAAAAAAGAAATATGATACCTATTAAAACTCTAAAAATAGATGTACTACACTTTAAATTAATTTTTCAATTCTTTTTTGTAGTCTTTTTCGCTCAACTCTAATGCAGAATAATCTAAAGTCCAGCCAATTGTTTCTACTATATTTTCTATTAATAGAATAGATTCCAAAGCTTCTTTTTGTGCCACTTGATATAGACCACTTTCTGGAACTTTATCTCTAATATGCTGCTTTGCTTCGTTATGTAAGCTTGTTAAATCATTAGCTTCAAACTTATTGAAAAGTCCATCTTTTTTATCGTAGTAGTTTATATTAGTCTCAATAGATAGTATTTCTGCTTGGGGAAAATGATTTAAAACTAAGATTTTAGATTTCGTATTGGCTTTCATATCTACTTTTGCCAAATCAAAACCTACATGCGCTTTTGCATTAACTACTACAAGTGCTTTTTTTCGGCTAGATACTAATTTTAAAAACCGTTCTTTTACGTCTTCGTAATGGTAAATCTCTGCAAAATCGCCTTCTACAGTAATAAACTTACACACTTTTTTTATTTTATCTAACAAAACTGCAGATTGGTAATTTGCAAGTTGTTTTGCTTTTATATGTTTTATGTATGTAAACACTCCTAATGAGGCTAGTGCTCCAAATATGGTTCCTAATAGTGTTTCCATTATTCTACTTTATATAAAATGGGTTTACTTGGTGCTGCATCATTTTCAAAAGAGGCAATTTGTAAGTTTAATATGTAAATTCCATCTTTAATTTTATTTGCAACATATATAAATTCTGTTATTGTTGCCTCTGTTCTTATCTCTCTTTTGGTGTTCCAAAAGGCGTTATGTGCTAGTAATTTACCATCATCTTTTTCTTTATCTACGCTTGGTAAATCTATAAGTAGGTGTTTTATTCCACAATCTCTAATGTACGCAGCTGCATCTTCTGCCAAATAGGGCCAGTTTGTATTAGAGTATTGTCTTGATTTTTTATCTTTTGTATTAGGCATTGTACGAATTACTAATGCTTCTGCTGTTTTATTTTTAATTAAAAACTGAAGTTGTTTTTTAGATATTACATAATCTTCTCCTATTAATTCTGGTGCTACAGATACAACTTCGGCTAGAAACATAAATTGTTTTAAGCATTTGTTAATGCTGTAAAAATCTTCTGTAATATGGCCTACACACTCGGTATGTGTTCCATGGGCATGTGGATTAAATGCTATATTATTAAAGTTTATTGAAGCGCCTTCTTTTACGCTAGCAACCCATTCTCCCATTTTTACGGGTTCTATTTTAGGCTCATCTATATACCACGCATTTGCATTTTTTTTTGAGGCTTTTAGTGTTATGGAAATATCTAATGGTTTCGATAAGTCTATACTATATTTTTTATTGTCTATGGTAATTACTGTATTCAATAGTCGTTAATTTTAAATAAATCTGATGCGATGCCATCGCTTAAAAATTTTCCTTTTGCTGTTACTAACAGTCTACTGTCTTCAATATACAACAATTGTTTTGTTATATACTTTTTAGAGACTTTTAAAAGGTATTCTTCGTACTCTTCACCAAAATCGTGCCTAACTTTTTGTAATGACACGCCCCATATGGTTCGCAGTCCCGTCATTACGTATTCGTTATATTTATCTGTTATAGTTAATGTCTCTATTTCTGATGGTAGTGTTTTACTTTCTAATGCCTTAATGTATTTTGAGTTATTCCGCACATTCCAACTGCGTTCTTCTCCATTAAATGAGTGTGCCGATGGGCCAATACCTATGTATGGTTTTCCTTGCCAATAGGCCGAATTATTTTTACTAAAAAAACCTGCTTTACCGAAGTTTGACAACTCGTAATGAATAAAGTTTGATGCTTTTAATGTTTCTATTAAAATATGAAATTGCTTTTCTGCTTTATCATCATCTACATTATCTATAATTCCTTTTTTTATAAAAGAGGCTAATGCTGTTTTTGGTTCTACGGTTAGTGCATAACTCGAAATATGATTAATACCAAAAGACAAAGCGGTTTCAATATTTTCCCTCCATTGAGCATTAGTACTTCCTGGTATACCGTAAATTAAATCTAAAGAAATGTTATTGAAATATTGCGTTGCTATTTCTAAGCATTTTTTTGCTTCTACTGCATCATGCGCCCGATTCATAAGTTTTAAATCGGCTTCAAAAAAAGACTGAACGCCAATACTTAAGCGGTTTACAGGGCTTTGAGATAATTGAAGAATAATTGTTTCTGTTAAATCATCTGGGTTAGCTTCTAACGTAATTTCTGGGTGTTCTGAAACTTGATAATTATTATAAACTACATTAATAATTTGCTGTAATTCTTCGAGAGATAATAGACTTGGTGTACCGCCTCCAAAATAAATAGTTTCTACTGTTGTTGTTTTAAACTCATGTTTACGCAACTCTAGTTCTGTTATTAAAGCTATTATTAATTCATTTTTCTTTTTTAAGGATGTCGAAAAATGAAAATCGCAATAATGACAGGCTTGTTTACAAAACGGGATATGGATGTATATTCCTGCGATAGTTTTAGTTTTTTAATTAAACTTATATAACAATAAGTTAAAAGCACTTTTTTAGATTAAAATTTATTAATAGGAACTCCTTTTAAAGGTCTCTAAATTATTCACAATTGAATCTTGTAAAGGCTTTAATTCTTCTACATTGTAATAATCTAAAGGAAAACTCCAAGCATAACTTTTTGAAAACACAAGACCATATTCGTTAGTAAAGAAGTAGTTATGTTCCTCATCCATAGCCTCTTTATCATCATAAAAATACTTAAAGACTTTTATAGGTTTTCCTTTAAAACTAAATGTTTTAGAGTCTACTAACTTACAAACTAGACCCCTAAAGTAAATAGAGCTATCATTTGTCATATTTTTAGTTATAATATAATGAAAAGCATTATTACTATCTTCTGTTTTATATTCATAAACCATGTTAGTGCTATCCTTATATTTTTTATATAAGGCAGATTTCTTTTTGCTTTTATAATCACGATATAGTGTTTTTATCGTAATATTTTTATAAGCGTTTTCTTTTATACTTGACTCATTCTTTCCGCCACAGGCAAAGATGACGCAGCAGAATAAACTAAAAATTATTAACTTTTTCACTTCTTTATTCGTTTTTCATTTTGTTTTACAAAAGCACTCCAACCAGAATAGCTTTTACCAACCTCTACACGACCTTGATTATAAAAATGGCAAACGGCTGCGCCTAAACCATCCATAGAGTCTAGATTTTTAGGTAATGTTTTAATCCCTAACATGCTTTGTAGCATTTTTGCTACTTGCTCTTTACTGGCATTACCATTTCCTGTAATAGCCATTTTAATTTTTTTTGGAGCATATTCTGTAATAGGGACTTCTCTAGATAATCCAGCTGCCATTGCTACTCCTTGGGCTCGACCAAGTTTTAGCATACTTTGTACATTTTTACCAAAAAATGGTGCTTCTATGGCTATTTCGTCTGGATGATGTGTATCAATTAATTCTATAGTACGTTCAAAAATAAGTTTTAATTTTAGGTAATGGTCATTATATTTTTTTAGGTCCAACTCATTCAATTGTAAAAATTGCATTTTTTTATTAACGACTTTTATGAGTCCAAACCCCATAATAGTTGTTCCTGGATCTATGCCTAATATTATTTTTTCTTCTGCCATTTAATCATTACAATATGTACAGCCGCTTAAAGAAAATGATACGCCTACTGTTGCAGTAAATAAATTTCCATTAAAAGAGCCAAAGCCTTTAGTTAATGGATCGAATTCTTTTGCAAACCCAAAAATATAAGACGCATCAAAATATACCGATACTGTTCTTGCTACTTTATAATGTAGCTCTACACCTCCCATAACATTAAAAAACGAAATGTTGTTATCTTTAAAGTCTCCTAATGGTTTAATTATAGAATATCCTGGACCTACATGTCCTACCAATGCCATATCTACAGGTAAAAAACCTACATCTCTTGTTGCATCGTATACCAACTGGGCATTTATTCTTGTATAATTTACTTTAAATTCTGGTGTATTATCATCGTTTGCAAATCTGTTATATCCAAAATCTAATTTAGCTCCTATTTGAGGTTTAAACATACGTTGTATACCTAAATTAATTGTAGGGAAATTGGTTGATTTTGCTACAAATGGTCTCACTAATCCATCTTGTGCTGGACTATTTAACCCAACTGCTATTTGGGCTTTCCAAATACTTGTTTCTACTTGAGCAAATGCAGTGGTTAATCCTAATAAAAAAAAGGCTAAAAGGCAATAGTGTTTCATTGAGGTCTTCATTATAGTATATTTGATTTAATTTGCAGCACATAACACGTTACATTTTTAATTGATGAAATTGTGTTGCTGTTTAAATTTATGAATAGTACGTTACCATACAAAACTAAACAATTCTTTTTTATACTCATTAAATTGAGTATTGTTGTTGGTGCTTTTTATTTTATATATAATAAGTTGGTAAATAATGGGGCTTTAGATTTTCCTGAATTTGTTGCTATTTTGTCTAAAAACAACGTGTTTTCTGCTAAAAACGTATTTCTACTACTACTTTTAAGTAGTTTAAATTGGTTTTTTGAAATTATAAAATGGAAAATTTTAGTCTCTTCTATAAAAAAAATCAGTTTTAAAAATGCCTTAGAACAAAGTTTAGGTTCGCTAACTGCATCACTTTTTACGCCTAACAGGATTGGAGAATATGGAGCAAAAGCAATTTATTTTTCTAGTAACCACAGAAAACGCATACTTCTTTTAAATTTAATTAGTAATCTCATGCAAATGAGTATTACCATTATTTTTGGGTGTATTGGTGTTGGGGTATTTTCTACTAATTATAGTATTGCAATTGATTATTTTAAAATATCCAGAGGCCTTATAATTATTGTTGTTGTTTTTGGCTTTGCTATTATTGGTATTAAACAAAGTAAATACACTATTAAAGGGTTTTCTCTTGAAAAAATTAAACAGTTTATATTTAAGTTATCTATAAAAATTAAAGGAATGGCTTCTGTGTTATCTTTAATTAGATATCTCGTATTTTCTTTTCAATTTTATTTTTTGTTACAGCTTTTTGGAGTACAATTATCTTACTTTGAAGCGATGACAATAATTACCTCTATGTACTTATTAGCATCTATAATACCTTCATTATTTATTTTTGATATTATTATAAAAGGTAGTGTGGCGGTCTATTTATTTTCTATGGCTGGTGTTAATGAATTAACTATTTTATGTATTGTTACATTAATGTGGTTACTTAATTTTGTAATTCCAAGTATTTTTGGAAGTTACTACGTACTTAATTTTAATTTACCAGAAAAGGATATTGTATGACTTTACTTTTTATAGGCACTACTTTAGTATACTTAATTTTAATTGGTAGTTTCCTTATTGGTTTTGATAAAGTTGAATCTTTTACTACTAAAGACTTAAAACCTATTACTAAATTTTCAGTTATTATTCCATTTAGAAATGAAGCTGAAAATCTTCCTGAATTATTAGCTTCCATAGAGCATTTAAATTATCCGAAGCATTTGTTTGAAATATTATGTATTGATGATGCTTCCAATGACAACTCTGTTTCATTAATTACTAAATTTTTAGAAGAGCATCCAAGCTTTCAAATTTCTATTATTAAAAATATAAGAACTTCTAATTCTCCTAAAAAAGATGCCATTACTTCTGCAATAGAGATTAGTAAATACAACTGGATTGTTACTACTGATGCCGATTGTTTACTTCCTAAATACTGGTTAGATACATTTGATGCTTTTATACAGCAAAAAAATACTGATTTTATAATTGCTCCTGTTACATACACGGCTATTAACTCTAATTTAAAACAATTTCAATTACTTGATTTTTTAAGTTTAATTGGCGCTACTATTGGTAGTTTTGGTATAAAGAAACCTTTTTTATGTAATGGAGCTAATTTAGCCTACAGTAAATCTTTATTTAAAACTGTAAATGGTTTTAATGGTAATAACACTATTGCCAGTGGAGATGATATTTTTTTATTAGAAAAGGCACTTAAATTAGATAAAAGTAAAGTAGGATATTTAAAGTCTAAACATGCCATTATAAAGACCAAACCGCAACCTAATTGGGTTAGTTTAATAGCCCAACGTAAACGTTGGGCTGCTAAAACGTCTAGTTATAATTCTTTATTTGGAAAGTTAACTGGCTTAATTGTTTTAACAATGAATGGTGCTTTAATTTGTGCTTTAACTTTTACATTAATTGGTTCTCTTAACTTAAGGACTTTTTTATACATTTTTATTATAAAATCTGGAATCGATTTTTTGTTACTTTCTAAAACTAGCCGCTTTTTTAGTCAAGAGCGTTATTTAGTTGCTTTTATTGTTTCTAGTATTCTCTATCCTTTTTTTAGTGTTTATACTGCATTTATATCTTTATTTACTACCTACAAGTGGAAAGGAAGAACGTTTAACAAGTAACCTATTCTAGTTATTCGCTTAAAATTTTTACTTTTACAATAAATCCAAATCCCAAATACAATGAAAAAACTAGTCATTTTACTAACTTTTATGGCGGTTAGCTGCTTTGCTTTTTCGCAAAATACCTACTCTGTTAATAACGAAACTCTTGAATTAAAAACTGAGGTTGATGGTACTTTAGATTTACTTTGGAATACTTTTAATGGTCAATATCGTTACTTTATTAAAGATAATGATGGTCGTATTACCGAGTTAAAAAACACAAAAGGTGCAAACAATAAATATCAAGAAGAATACAAAACAGTATTAACAGATTTAACGCAACAAGATGCTTCTAAAGTTAAATTAACGACATATAGTTTAAAGTCTTTTCTTAACAATTATAATACTTCTGTAGATGCTAATTATACAAGTAACGAAACTAAAACAAAGCTAAAATTTAGATTAGGTATTTTTGGAGGTATAACTAATAATCCTTTTGTTGATAACCCAAATAATGAAACTGTACCATTTTTTGGCACTGAGTTAGAGCTAGTCTCTGACGCTACATTACCAAAACAAGCTGCTTTTTTAAATATTAGACATAGTACAGACAATGATGATTTTAATTATTCTGCGACTCAATTTGCATTAGGATACCGTTATAGGTTTATTAATAAAACGGGGTTTAATATTTATGCACAAACTAAAGCTGTTACTTTTACCTCTGCTAAGTCAACACTAAGTTATCTAGATGCGAGTAACAATGTCGTTACAGAGGAGTCTACTGGTACTAGTTTTGATGCTCCTTTTGTTTTTGGCGTTGGTGCAGATATAAAATTGAGTAATGGTTATTTAACTTTTGTCTACGATTCGTTATTTGCGATTTTTATAGATAATCAAGGTAATTTCTCTACAGACTTTGCTGTTGGTTATAAATTTAATTTATAATGCGCTTACTTAATAAAACATCTAACCCAGTATTTACTGGTTATTTTTGGGATCATCCAGAAAATATACAGCGTAAATTAACGGTTAGAGGTGTTTTTATTAAAACTTTATTTTCATTAATTATTATTAGCTCTATAGTTGTTGGTATTTGGAAACTACACAGTACTGGCACCAATATAAAATGGTATACTACTGGCGGTATGCTTAGTGCCATTATTATTAGTATAATTATTTCTGTTAGGCGTCATTGGGCTCATATTTTAGTTCCGCTTTATGCAGTAGCTAAAGGGTTTATGTTAGGTGGTATAACTGCTTATGCTCATGATATGTTTCCTAATATGCCTTATCAAGCTATTGGCATTACTATTATTACTTTTTTTGTGGTTTTAACGTTATACCAAACACGTATTATTGTAGTTACAAAAAAACTAAAGAGTGTTATCATTACTGTTTGTGCAAGTATTTTTGTTGTTTATATTGTGTCATGGATTTTAAGTTTTTTCGGTATTAAATCATTTATTTGGGGGACTTCTTGGATTGCTATTGTTTTTAATATTATAGCTGCTACTTTTGCAGCCTTATCATTGCTTTTGGATTTCGATTATATAGAACGCCAAAAAAACCGTGCACCAAAATATAACGAATGGTTAGCTACATGGGGACTTTTAGTTACCATTGTATGGCTTTATGTAGAAATTTTAAGGTTAATGAAAAAGCTTTCTATTCGATTTTAAAACTACAGTATTATCTAGATCCCCAATACTTCTTAATTGTATTAGTTTACATTAATTACTATTGGTAGTTTAAACTCTGTTTTTACGGGTTTATCTCTCTTTAATGCTGGATATATTTTTGGAAGTGATTGTAAGCTATTATATAGTAACGTTTCTATATTTGGTATTTCTACTCTAGTTATGGAATCTACTTTTATACTTTTTAAATGTAATGCTCCTACTTCAGAAATTTGAAGTTCTAATAGAATTGTATCATTAATATCTTGAGTAACTATTATTGTTTCGGTAGCCAAACTATTGGTTATATAGGACGACAAAGTGTTTTCAAAACACTGCTTTCTATCCTTTTTTTCTATAGAGTTTTCGCAAGAAGCAAATACAGGGTAGGCATCTACTTCATTCCAATTAAAGGTTTTTAACTCTTCTTTTAAAATATCTTCTGTTGCTATTTTTTTAGCATCGAAATAGTTACACGATGTAACGCTTAATAGAATAAAAAAGAAAACAACCTTTCGCATAACTTAATCTGAAATTGAAAAGTACAATTTTTTATTCAATTTTTAATCTTGTTTCTTTTCTTCTGCATTTAAAAATTGCTCCTCTTTAAGTTTAGATGCTTTTTGTTTCGCCATTCGTACAAATGGGCTTTTAGGGTTATGCTCAATAAAATCTTCGTATAGTTTTATTTTAGACTCTGTATCCTTATAATAATCTGCTCTTGTATGCACTATTAAAAATTTAGCATACATATTGTCGGGGTTTTCTTTTAAGGCCTTCTTATAAGCTTTTATTGCCTTTTCTGGTTGTTTTAAATAGTTATATACTCGTGCTAGGTCTGTATACTCTCTATCTAGTGGGTAATCTTCTAGTTTTATAGATAAATTAATATATTTTTCTGCTTTTTTATAATCTTTTACTTTTTCATATAACAAGCCTAACAGATATAGGTTTCTGGTATCTTCTGTATTAAACTTTAATGCTAATTTTAGATTACTTATAGCTTTATCAAATTCGTATTCTTCTTTATAGCTATCGCTTAATTTTTCGTAAATAAATTTAGAGGATTCGCCTAAGCTTAATAATTTTTCGAATAACACTATAGCTTTCTCATATTTTTGTTGAAGGTAATAGCCTTGTGCTTTTAAACTAATTAATGCAACATTATTCTTGTAAGTATTTAAACCTACATCTATATATTTCCTAGATGCTTCATAGTTTCTTTTTATTAACTGATATTTAGATAATTTAAATATTGCTTTTTGATGGGTTTTATCTAGTTTGTAGGCTTTTAAATAATGTTGTTGTGCTTTATCTCTATTTTTAACTTTTTTGGTAATAGTATCTAACTTATTTGCTTCATTACTATCTTTTAATTGTTCTAACACTAGTCCTAACTCATAATGATAGTTAGGGTTTAGAGCGTTTATATTTATTAACTCTTTAAATAGTTTTGTAGCTTCTTTTCTTTTTTTAGTTTTTGCTAAAAGTTTTGCGTATTCATATTTTATGAGTGTTTGCTCTGGATAAGCTTCTGTTGCTAATTTGTAATTTAATATGGCTCTATCGTAATTACCTATTGCCATGTATGCTTTTGCTAATTTTACATAAACAGCTTCTGGCTCATCATGTGCTTCATACGTTGTTATGGCTTTTGTATAGTTTCCATTTGCATATAAACTATCTGCAATATGTAAAACCGAAGACTGTGCCTCGGTTTTACATGAGAAAAGTAATACTAGAATTAAAAAAATCACCCTCATTTATAATATTATCTTTCTATTTTATCTCAAATTTTATTGGTAAATAATAATTTGTACTGGCTGTTTTCCCGTTAAATTCCCCTGGTATTAATGTTGGTATTAAACTCACTAAACGTTCTCCTTCTGCTTCAAACGCTCTATATTTAGCTCTAACTTTAACTGTTTCTACATTTCCATCTTTACCAATAGTAAAGAATAAAGATATTCTATGTTGTCCTTTTTCTCCTATAGATTCTAGTTTCTTTTGGTTAAAATTTTCAATCACTAATTGTTTTAACTCTTTATTAAAACAGTCTTTCAATTCTGCATTAGATCTTAATGTTTCGCATCCAGGAAATGCTGGTACTCTGTCTAATTCATTAAACGTAACGACATTGTTAGCTATTCTTGACCATTTTTGTTTTTCTGTTTTAATAACATTCATACTTTTAATGTTCTCTGACTCTAATAATACAGCATGTTCATCTGCATAGGTAGAAAATGTACTCCCATCTTTAAAATCTACAATAAAATGAATTTCATGTTTTTTTGTCAAATCATTTGTAGCTTCAACAATGTTATATGTAGATTTTTTAGTGTTTTTATTATAGGTAATTAACCTAACGTATGCTTCGCTATTGGCCTTTAAAAATAATTCTCCCTTGTCTTTAATGGCCTGTTTTTCTGTAGATAAATCTTCTTCTTTTTCTACAGAAAAAGTGTATTCTGCAATGTTTTTACTAGACACTACTGTATTATCATCGATAACATCCTTAGAGCATGAGGTATAAAATAGCATCCCTACTACCATAGGTATTAGTAAAGCATATTTAATTAAACTAAATTGTTTTGATTTTGTTTTGTTTAACATAACGATTCGTTTTTTGATTAATGATTTTTTAAAAAATGGATTGATGAAGGATATATTTTGGGTTTGAAAAACTTGAGCTAGTAAATTCTCATAATATGCAGTTTTATTAATTTTTACTGCTTCTGAATCTGCTAAAAACTCATGTAAGTTTGCAATCTTTCTTTGATAGATGTAGACTAAAGGGTTAAACCAAAATAAAATACGTAAAACCTCGAATAACAATAAATCTATACTATGCTTTTGTTTAACGTGTACTTCTTCATGTGCTATTATAGCTGTTTTCTCTGTTTCTTTTATTTGTTCTCCTATAAATATGTAATTGAAGAATGAAAAGGCTGATTTACTGTTTAATAATTCTATTAAAAAAGAGTCCTTATATTTAGTTTTTGGATTTTTATATACTAGTATTAAAATGCCTATTAGTTTATACACAAATAGTAGAGCAGCAATAGTACAACCGACACTTAATATAAAGCCCCATGGCAACGTGTTTGTATTGGTGTTTAAAAGCTCTATAAGCGGTCTATTTGTATTATGCGTAACAGTTTCTTCATAACCCATTACAATTTCTGGTAGCATAATAGTGTAGTCTACAGGAATTACTGTTTTAAAAGCATCTACTTTTATAAATGGCAAAATAATAGACAACATTACCGAGGCCAATAAATAGGCACGGTTCCAATTAAAAAAGGTTTCTCGTTTTAAAAACAAATCGTAAAGTATTAAAAAGAATAACTGAAATACGACAGTTTGTATAATATAATGCAGCATATCTATTCTTTTTTATTAATCTCTTTTAATACAGATTCTAATTCATTTAAATTAATGTCGTTTTTTTTCATAAAAAAAGAGACCATACTTTTAAACGAGCCTTGAAAGTAGTTATCTACCAATTTATTTATAGATTGGTTACTATATTCATGTTTTTCTAATAGAGGAAAATAAATATGTCCTTTTCCTTTTTTTTCGTAATCTACAAACCCTTTACTTTCTAATATTCTAACAATTGTAGATACGGTATTATAGGCTGGTTTAGGTTCTGGCAATTCTTCTATTATTTGTTTTACATTGGCTTTTTTTAATTGCCATAAAACATGCATTATATCTTCTTCTGCTTTTGTTAATTGCTTCATTTTTCAACTAAGTTTTTAGTTCAAGTGTTTTACAAATATAACTAAATATTTAGTTTGAACTAATTTTTTAGTTTAAATGTAACATTTTATTTATTTGTGCGTCTTATTAATAAATTTTTATATGGATATTCTTTTAACGGTTTTTGGCTTCCTATTTGTTTGCTTAGGTTTAATTGGGAGTATTCTTCCTATACTTCCTGGGCCTCCATTAAGTTGGATAGGGCTTTTATTACTATACTTAACAGATGCCATACCAAACGATTGGTTATTTTTAACTATTACGCTAAGTATTGCGCTTATTGTTTTTGCTCTAGATTATATTATTCCTGCTATTGGTACTAAAAAATTTGGAGGTAGTAAAGCTGGAATGATTGGCACTTCTATTGGATTAATTGTTGGTATTATTGCCCCTATTCCTTTTGGAATTATAATTGGCCCTTTTGTAGGTGCTTTAATTGGAGAATTAACTAATAATGCTGACTCTACTACAGCTCTAAAAGCAGCATTTGGTTCTTTTCTTGGTTTTATTACAGGTACCTTTTTAAAGTTTATAGTAGCTGTTATTTATTTTGGGTTATTTATAAAAATATTTTGGGATTATAAAAGCATTATCTTTTAATAAGCTTATATAAAAGAAGAAACCTTATGGTTTTCTTTAGAAGAAAAACCATAAGGCTAGTGTAAATGTGCTATTACCAACTAAATTCTATCGAGGGACTGAATTGAGTTAATGATTGTTGATGATTCAAAGATAAAACTTATTTCTCTTGTCGGTTACGGCTTTTACCGTAACAGGATTACGGTTTTTCCCGTAGTATTTAATTATAATTACTTGTAAGAGAAGGTGAAAAAAAATTAAAAAAAATAAATTTTAACATTTAAGACTATAATTTGTAGGTTTTAATTTACAAAACCTTTATCTCTAGCTTCGTGTATAAGCGTTTCATCTTTTCCGTCTTCTATTTCAAAAACCTCTTTTAAATGCTTTTTACGCTTTTCAATCATACTTAAAGACAGATCTATATGGTTTCTAATGTCTTTTGTTTTAATTCCTTTAGATAATAAATGAAGTATTTGATGATTAATTTCATCTAATTCTATAGCACTAGAAATAATATTTCTAATAACATTATTTACTGTGCCACTATAAAATGGTGGGTTATTTAATACAGCTTTAAATGCGCTTGCTAATTCACTTGATGTTAAATCGCTTTTTATTAAAAAGCCATCTGGGTTAATATTTTTAATAACACTGTGTATTCTATAAGGTTCATCGAACATGGTAAGCAATACAACCTTAGAGTATGGTAAATTTAACCGTACAAACTCTGCTAAATCTATTCCAGATTTATATTTATTATCGGAAGATGCAGGAATACTAACATCAAAAAAGAACACATCGTAGGGCTGCTCTATAGCTATAGACTTGTTAATTGCCTTTATAGCTTCGTCACAATTAGTAGCTATATCTATAATGAGTTTTTCATTTTCTTTTTTGGTAGCTAAAAGTGTATTTTGATAGCCCTCTATAATCATAGGGTGATCATCTGTCATTAATATTTTAATGCTTTTTTGTTGCATTTTAAGGGGGTATTAAATTAATTTGGGACTCTTATTTCAATTGTTGTACCTAGGTTTGCTTTGGTTTTTATATTTAAAACACCTTTTATCTCTTTTACTCGAGAACGCATGTTTTTAAGGCCTATTCCTTTTTTAGCCTTGTTTTCGTCAAAACCAGATCCATCATCTTTTATGGCTAAAGATATTAAATTATTTTTTTGTTTAAATGAGATATCAACTCTTGTTGCTTCTGCATGTTTGTATATATTTTGTAAGGACTCTTGTACTATTCTGTAAAAATGAATTTTAGTTTTATTAGAAATGGCATCCCAATTAATATCTTGATCTGCAGTAATTGTACTTTCTAAATTGTAGGCTAAGGTTTGTGTTTCTACTAATGTTTCTATAATATCTAAAAAGCCCGAATGTGCAATAAAATCTGTATTTAGGTCATGAGATACCTTACGTATATCTTGCTCTATAACTTTAAGTTCATTAATGTAATTTCCTCTGTTTGCTACTGCATCTTCTGTTTTACTTAAATTTAAACTATCTAAGCTTAAACGGGCTCCAAAGAGCCTTCCTAATATCCCATCATGTAATTCCTGAGAAATACGTTGCTTCTCTAATGCTCTTGCTTCATCCATTTTATCCTGCTGTGATAGCATTAGGTTATAAATTTCTTCATTAGCCTCCTGCTGTTGTTGGGCTAATTGTAACTCTTTATTTTTTTCGCGTTGTGTTTTTATTATGTATAAAAAGAATAGTGTTATTAATAAACCTATTGAGGTAATAATAAGCATTTGGTTTTTTTTGGAAATTCGAGTGTTTTCTTCCTCAAAAAGTCTATTCTCTTGTTTTATTTCATCGGTTTCGAAGTTTATTCTTGCAAATTTGTTACGAATGGAACGTTCTGCAAGCACAAGACTATCATTTAGTTTGATATGCTCGTATAAATATTTTTTTGCTATTTCTCCTTCTTCAATTTTAGATTTTAATAAAAGTGATTTTAGTTTCCAATTATTATTATTTAATAAATTTGCTAAGTCATGACTTTTATTTGAATAATACAGAGCAGAATCTTTATTATTGTTTTTAAAAAAATATTCTGAAAATTGATCTGCAGCTATCATTATTTCATAAAAATCTTCATTTTTTTCGGCTACAGAAATTGATTTTCTAAATAACTTTTCAATATCTTCATTAGAATATAACCCGTGTAAGAACTTACTGTAAGCCAAACTAGATAGTATTAAGGAATATGTTGTAGGATCGTCTTCTTTTATTTTGTCGTTATTTAAGGTCTGATTTAAAATAGATATAGATTTTTCATAATCTTTCTTTCTTCTGTAGAGTATCCCTATATTGATGTTAGAGTATACTTCACGTAAATAATCCCCCTTAATTTTCCGGCTAAAACTTATTGCCTTTGTATGGTATTGTATCGCTTTATCGTATCCTTCTATCTGTTCGGATGCTATTCCTATTAAATTATTAAGCGACCATAATAAGCTATAAACTTTATCTGTTTTCTTTAATTTACTTAATATTTTAATCCCTTCAATTGCATTTATCTCACAACCTATATAATCTCTTTCTGTTTCTTGAATATTTGCCATATTCTTTAGGATATCTGCCTCAAGCTTCTTTTCCCCAATAGAGTTATAAAATTTCCTTGTTTTAAAATAAAAATAGTATGCGCTGTCTAATTTGTTTTTGTTTTCAAAATAAAACCCTAGATTATGGGATGCATATGCCATTTTCAATGTATCCTTTAATTTTCTTGATATTTCTAAATTTTCTTTATTAATTCTTTTTATCGAATCATAAAATCCATTTCTTAAAAATAATGAAGACAAGGTTCTATTACTTACTAAAATAATGCTATCGTTTTTTGTTTCTTTTGAAAGTTTTATTGCCAACCTAGCATAATAAAATTTATCTTTTATATCATCGCTATTATCTGTTAATTCTTTTAGTTTGGCAATACTATCTTTGGTTTTAGATAGATTTTGAGAAATAACAAGTTTTGGAAAGAAGAATAATATAGAAATGATATAAATTAATCTCAATGTAATTGTATTTATAGTGTTATGTCGAATTTATGTTTTAAATATAGAAAATAACTGAGAATTTGTTTTCTAACTAATCAATTTATATTCAAGCATATTACTGTATAAAGTTATAAATTCTATTTTATGTTGTTATTTTATAATATTATCCGTTTTCTGGAACGCTTGCTTTGTCCTTTTTGTTAAATACACTCGATAATTCTACTTTAACTTCTTTTATATCATGGTTTGATGTTTTTACTACCGTTTCTGTATTTGATATAGGTAATACTGCGGTTAATAAGCCTATTGATAGTATCGCTATTAGTGTAAGTTTAATGTATTTCATGTTTGTTTGTTTTTAATTAATTGGTAGGTGTAGGGTTATAAATATTATCCGTTTTCTGGAACGCTTGCTTTGTCCTTTTTGTTAAATACACTCGACAATTCTACTTTAACTTCTTTTATATCATGGTTAGATGTTTCTACTACCGTTTCTGTATTTGATGTAGGTAATACTGCAGTTAATAAGCCTACGGCTAGAATGCCTAGTAAAGTAATTTTGAAGGTTTTCATAATTGTTTGTTTTTTTTATAGTTTAAGGTTTGATAATTCTAAAAACTGAACACAACGTTATCGCAAAGATTTAATTCATTAATAAAATTAGATCTTACACAAGTAGTTGTGCTTATAAAAACACATACAATTCATTAAGGGGAAGACACAAAAAACATGTACATACCCTTAATATTCAATGGACAAAAATAGTCTGTTAATACAAAAAAATTGTAGAGGGGTTTAACAAAACTTTAGCAAATATACAGATTTGCTAGTCTTAAAATTTATATTTTTCGATAAAATGCATGATTTAACGCTAAAAAGCTAGGTCTTGTGTTGTTTTTTTTGTATATGAAACAGTATTGGTAAAGTATTGATGCAGAAAAGAAACAAGAAACTCATTTTACACACAAGTCTACAGATAATGCACTTGATAGTGTAGTTAACTTTTAAACAAAAGAAGCCAGCGAAGTTAACTTCGCTGGATGAATTTAATATTTAAAAATTGTCAACCTATTTTAGGACGACTCACTTATTTTGTTTACTAATCCATAATATAAGTATTCTTCACTTTATTATAAATAATATTTACAAGCACTATAAACGATATTAAATAGGCTATGTAAACATAGCTTACAACAACATAAGTATCATAAAAACTTAGTGTAAAATATTGGTCTTTTAATAAAGAACCAATTATTAGCATTATACCGATAATTAAAATTCTTTTTTTCATAATCTTATGATTTTAATCAACTTTACTAAATATAATTTTACTTCTACCCTCTTTATGAATTAATAATGCCTTTATTTCATAGTCATCTTTTTTCCATGTAATATATAGAGGTTTTTCATCGAAACTTCCTTCTTTTAAATCTAAAGAGTATTTTTTTGAGTTACTTCTAATCTCACCATTTTCATTTTTATTAATAGATTCTTGTTCAAGGGTTCTTTTTGCTATTATTTGTATGCTATTTGGTTTCCCGTATTGTGCATTAAATAAATCGAAGAAATCTCTGGAGATTATACTATTAAAGCTAATATATATTGTTTCTATTTTATTGTTTTTATCTTTTTTAACCTGTAACGATCTGTATGGCATACCATACAAATCCTTTGTAATATTCCAATCTTTTAAAGAATAAAATTCTACCTCAATAGAATTAAAATCCATTGCTGGATTTTTTTTAAAATCATTCCCTATAGTTTTTTCAAAAACTGAAATAGATTCTCCCAATAATTTTTCAAATTCTATCTTATTCATAAAATTACTGTTTGTGTTAAAAGTTAATAGTATTAATAATAATTTAATCATGAAATAATTTGTATTTATGTTAAAGGTAATAATAAAACAATTAACAATCATACGGATCACTTAAACCTCAAATATGGAGCAGGACTAGAGATATTAAAAGGCGCTGTAGAACTAAACGACCCACCAATAATTGATAATTGATATTCTAACACTTCAAAAAAATATATTTCTAATTGGATATCTGTAATATCTGGGTATTGAATAAAATGATAATCTGTTGCATCCATTGCATTATTCACAGCTTGTGCTGTAATGTTAGCTGCTTGACCATTTGTCATCCAAGCAGGCATAGTAAAATATATTAAATCTATATTTACATCTATTTCTCCATAATATGGACTTCCATTTGGTCTAATCCCAGCAGTATGATAAGTATTATAGAAATTAGCTACAGCACAACTTCTTTGAAGTGCTCCTGGTGGTTTAGCAAACTCAAAACTTCTACAATCTGCTCTTAAAAGAGGGTTTGCGTCTGGATTTGCAATTAATACTCTAATAGCATTCATAGCTTGTTGCTGTGATTCTTCACTACAACTATCTTCCTGTAATAAGGATTCAATTTGATTAGCGAGACTTTGTGATTGAGATTGTAACCAAGTAGACATTTCTGGTGTAAAATTAGTTAATTCTTGTAAAGAGTTTAAGCATACTTCATCTTCTTCACTAATAACTGGACACCCTGGGCATAATACAGGAGTCGTACTTGGCTCTATACCTCCACCATTACTAGTGGTTTGGTTAGGGTTTGTAGAATTACTGTTTGTGTCTGTATTACCTGTACTACCACCACCATCTCCACAAGAGGTTTCGTTAGAGGTTAAAACCCAGCCCCCACTAGTTGCAGCTTTATCTGGGTTATTCCAATAATCGCAAGCTGCTCCATCTGCGTAATCATGTTGTCCGCTATCACACAAATTTCCTGCTTCCCATTCGTAAGAGTACACGGTACAGGTTTCTGCATCGGAGTTTACTTTATCGAAAATAGTGTCTGAGATATCTTCTAGCGTGATATACGTAATTTTATCCTCTACATCTACAATCTCTCGGCTTGCTAATGCATTACGCTCGTTTGCTGTTATGTTATATTGCACTAAAGAGACCTTAAAACTGTGGTCTTCCTGTTCTTGTAATAATAGGTTTTCTAATACCCCATTATTCTCTGCTCTGTAAACGCCAAAGGTGTAGTTTTTTAATCCGTTACTATGTGTTATTACTTTAGCATAATTGGTATTAATAGTAAAGTCGTATTGTGCATTGTAAACAGTTTTATTGGCTTTGCTTTCTATACGTTTAGTTTCGGCTTTATTTATTATGCGCATTAAGTTTTTATCGTTTTCAATGGCTTTAGTGTTAAGCCTAGAAATGTTAACATTACTTTTTAATGCTGTTTGTTGTACTTGTAAAGTATCGTCTTCTTTTTGGCAGTTAAAGGCTAA
>NZ_JBSHNT010000127.1:0-7042 GCF_053601615.1 Pontimicrobium sp. MEBiC06410 | reverse complement strand
TTTGCATAACTAAGCTCTACAGCTTTATGTTTAAATTCTTTGGTGTAAAAATTTCGTGGTTTTGACATTGTTATTTTATTAAAGTTTATAAATATATAAACTCGCTTCTTACTGTCCTGTCAAATATAGCATGTCCACTTTGGGCTATTGGTTGGATTTATTACAATACTAAATGGAAAAAGATTTTGTCACCATTAAAATATGTGGGCAGAATGGCTTTAACCAATTATATAATGCAAAGCTTTATTGGTTTAATTTTATTTTCATCAATAGGATTTAAACTTTACGAAACTTTAAGCCCCTCAAAAGCACTAATTGTCGCAATTTTTGTTTTTATATTTCAAGTTCTATTCAGTAAAATTTGGTTAAAACATTTTAGGTTTGGACCACTAGAGTGGATCTGGAGGTGTTTAACTTATAAGAAGTTATTCCCAATTAGGGCGGAGAGTACTGTGCCTAAATAGGAGAGAAAAGCATAAGGTATTTTTGCTAAACAAAAAGGGTTATAAACATTAACGACGTCTTTAAAATATAAAACCTAACGTTTATAGAAAGATAAAACAAAACAATTTAAAGAGTAGTTGTTTATTCGTGATGAGTAAGCATAGCAAAATTACGCTCAATAAAACCTCTTAATTTGTTAGCTTGCTAAAAATATCCCAAACTACAATACCACAGCTAACAGATATATTTAGTGAGTGTTTAGTACCAAATTGAGGAATCTCAATAACATAATCGCTAGCACTTACAACCTCTTGGGCAACACCCTTTACTTCGTTTCCAAAAACTAATGCGTAAGTAGTTTCAGGTTCAGGAGAAAAAGTGTGTAACATAATTGTCTGTTCAGCTTGCTCAATGGCGCATATTTTTACGCCTTCGGCCTGTAGTCTTTTTGTTAATTCTATAGTACTTTCAACGTGCTCCCAAACAACAGTATCTGTACTGCCTAAAGCAGTTTTGTGTATGTCCTTATGGGGTGGCGTAGCAGTAATACCGCACAAAAATATTTTTTCAATTAAAAAGGCGTCACTCGTTCTAAAGACAGAACCAATATTATTTAAACTTCTAATATTATCTAGAATAATAATAATTGGGGTTTTCTTAGCCGATTTAAAAGCGTCAACACTTAACCTATCTAATTCGCTATTTTTTAATTTACGCATGCTTTGTTGTGAATAATTATAGATAACTTATAACGCTTCCACTTTATAAAAAATGAAATAATAGTTACATTGCATCCTTATATTTTAAGCAAAAGTAGCACATAAAAATAACAATCCATTGGCAAAGAAAGCGAAAAAAGTAACCCCTTTAATGAAGCAGTATAATGCCATTAAAGCTAAATATCCAGATGCACTATTATTATTTCGAGTAGGAGATTTTTATGAAACCTTTGGTTCGGATGCAGTTAAAACAGCAGGAATTCTAGGCATAATACTAACTAAAAGAGGCGCTGGTAGTGAGAGTGAAACAGAATTAGCAGGATTTCCACACCACTCATTAAATACCTATTTACCTAAATTGGTAAAAGCAGGAGAACGGGTTGCTATTTGCGATCAATTAGAAGATCCAAAACAAACAAAAACAATTGTAAAACGAGGCGTTACAGAATTGGTAACACCAGGAGTAGCCCTTAATGATGAGGTGTTACAATCCAAAAGAAACAACTTTTTAGGTTCTGTCTACTTTGGAAAAAACAGTATTGGGATTTCTTTTCTAGACATTTCCACAGGCGAATTCTTAACCGCACAAGGTAACCAGGAGTATATAGATAAGTTATTACAAAATTTTAGTCCAAGCGAGGTTTTGGTATCTAAGCAAAAACGTTTACAATTTAACGAAAGCTTTGGTAATGATTACCATACGTTTAATTTGGAAGATTGGGTATATCATACAGATTATGCTAACGAAACCTTATTAAAACACTTTAATACCAAATCGTTAAAAGGATTTGGAATACAGGACTTAAAAGAAGGTATTATTGCAGCTGGATCAATTTTGCATTATCTAGCAGAGACACAACATAACAAATTACAGCACATAGCATCGGTATCTCGTATTGCAGAAGATGAATATGTTTGGATGGATCGTTTTACCATTCGTAATTTAGAACTTTATAATTCTACAAATAATAATGCCGTAACACTATTAAATGTAATAGATAAAACGATTTCTCCAATGGGCGGGCGTTTGTTAAAACGTTGGCTAGCTTTACCTCTAAAAAATGTAGAGAAAATAAAACAACGTCATGAAGTGGTTTCGTTTTTAAAAGAAGATAAAACGGTACACCATGACATACAAAATCAAATAAAAAAAATAGGCGATTTAGAACGTTTAATTTCTAAAACAGCAACAGGTAAAGTAAGTCCTAGAGAAGTTATCCAGCTTAAAAACTCGTTAGATGCTATTGTGCCAATAAAAGACATGGCGTCGCATTGCGATAACGAATCTTTAAAAATAATAGGCGATAATTTACAAGCCTGTAAAGTGCTTCGCGAAAAAATTGAGAAAACAGTAAGTGAAGAAGCGCCAGTAAATGTTTTAAAAGGAAACACAATAGCAGTAGGTTTTTCAAAAGAATTAGATGAGCTTCGAGGGCTATCAAACTCAGGGAAAGAATATCTAGATAAAATGCTAGAGCGAGAAAGTGAACGTACAGGAATAACGTCGCTTAAAATAGCCTCAAATAACGTATTTGGATATTATATAGAAGTACGTAACACGCACAAAGATAAAGTACCAGAAGAGTGGATACGAAAACAAACCTTAGTAAATGCAGAACGCTACATTACCGAAGAATTAAAAGAATATGAAGCTAAAATTTTAGGAGCAGAAGAACGTATTTTAGCAATAGAACAACAACTATTTAATGATTTGGTATTATGGATGAATCAATACATAAAACCAGTACAACAAAATGCATATTTAATAGGGCAATTAGATTGTTTATGTGGCTTTGCACAATTAGCAAACGATAATAACTATGTATACCCAACACTAGACGATTCGCATGATTTAGAAATAAAAGAAGGCCGTCACCCAGTAATAGAAAAGCAATTACCCATAGGAGAAGACTATATTACAAACGATGTATTTTTAGACAGAGACACACAACAAATAATAATGATTACGGGGCCAAACATGTCTGGTAAATCGGCCATATTGCGTCAAACAGCATTAATAGTGTTATTAGCTCAAATAGGAAGTTTTGTACCAGCTAAAACGGCTAGAATAGGGTTAGTAGATAAAATCTTTACTAGAGTAGGAGCAAGCGATAATATATCTATGGGAGAATCTACATTTATGGTAGAAATGAATGAAACCGCCTCTATATTAAATAATATAAGCGATAGAAGTTTAGTGTTGTTAGATGAAATAGGTCGTGGAACAAGTACCTATGATGGTATTTCTATAGCTTGGGCAATTAGCGAGTATTTACACGAACATCCAGCCAAACCAAAAACATTGTTTGCAACACATTACCATGAACTTAATGAAATGACAGAAACATTTGGTCGTATTAAGAATTTTAACGTCTCTGTAAAAGAACTTAAAGACAACGTATTATTTTTAAGAAAACTAGTGGCTGGTGGTAGTGAACATAGTTTTGGAATTCATGTAGCAAAATTAGCAGGAATGCCACAACAAGTATTACATCGTGCTAATAAAATTTTAAAGAAGTTAGAGCAGTCACATTCTAGTGAAGAACTAACAGATAAAGTGAAATCTATTAAAGACGACATGCAATTAAGTTTCTTTAATCTAGACGATCCTTTATTAGAAGAAATAAAGGAAGAAATCCTATTAACAGATATTAATACATTAACACCTGTAGAAGCATTAATGAAATTAAATGAAATAAAACGGATGCTAGTAAAAACAGAAAAAGCATAATGTTTTATTAATTATAAAAATGAACTAAAAAAAATGCATTTTTAGAAACTTGAAAATCAATGCACTAAAAAATAGTTTAATATTTTTTTTAAAAAAGCTTTGGTATTTCTAAAAAAGACTTAAATTTGCATCCGCAATAGCAATGTTGCAACGTTCATTTAACAACTGCGAAAGTAGCTCAGGGGTAGAGCATCACCTTGCCAAGGTGGGGGTCGCGGGTTCAAATCCCGTCTTTCGCTCTGACCTGTTTTATATAAAAAATACCAATGCTGAAGTGGTGGAATTGGTAGACACGTTGGACTTAAAATCCAATGTCCATTAGGACGTACGGGTTCAAGTCCCGTCTTCAGTACTAAGCCTTGCGAACAATTTGTTTGCAAGGCTTTTTTATTTGGGTGCAACATTTTTTATGTGTATATTTTTTATTCTATAATTGCGTCATAGTGCTTTCCATGACAGGCTCTCTCAAAACCAATATTAGCTAAATGCCCCTCTCTTAAAAGAACAAGGTTAAGACGAAACCGACCTAAAATCTCATCCTCAAAAAGTGCGGATAAATTGTTTCTAGAAAACTGGAATGATTTAACGATTAGTCTTTTTGAAGAGTTTAAAATTCTCCTTATTGATAATAGCAATCGTCGATGCATAGGCATTGTCCAAATCTCACAAGGCGGAACGATTGGGACATTCGTTGAAGCTAAACTTCTCGCCTTTAAAATCTAAAACATAAACTCACAAGTTTAAAAGACTATCTAGATAACCCGAGATAACTTTTTTGTTTACTCACAAGTATTTATTAGCACCTATACCTCTTTAAGTAAGTTAAAGAACTTAAAAAAAGAGTTGATTAAAATACCTTAGATTGCGTTATATTATTAAATGATTACACTAATTATTAGAATACATTAAAAATGAATAAAAGCTGCATATAAGTAACTGCAACTTATTGTAGATTGAACAAAAACAAACTTTAATTTTTACATAGATATTTAACACATCTAAGTAATATCAATATAAAACCCTTCTGGTTCAAAAAAGTTAATACAAACATTACTTAATATTAAAACACTAAAAAACATACGTATATACAATTTTATAAAATCCATTATAAATCCTCTTATTATTGAAAAATAAAAAGCTCTCAAACCTTATTAGATCTGTATTTTATTTATAACTTGCGTATATACACTAGTTAGGTTTAATTAAATAAAAACATGGATAAATATAGAATTTTAATATTTGTTGGATTTCTTTCAATCTTTTCCAATTGTACCAACAAGGTTTTTAAGTAGAAAAACATCAATGATGTAAACAATGTGAATACATCGGAAATCTTAACTAGTTATAGTGTAAGCACAGAGAGATTAAATAGTTTTTATAATTATCATGCAACCACTCAATATGTTAATCAATTAATAAAAAATTGCCATTATTTCAGCAATATGTTGACTGCGATTGATTATGAAAATTTAAGTATTGACCAACAAATTGATTATCACATATTAAAAAGGAGAATTGATGCTGATTTAGAAAAATTACTGGATAAATTCAACGGTATCAAGGCTGTAAGTCAATGGGAAAAAATTGGGCGATTTATCATTGAAACTGCCACAGCAAGTCAACAAGGAACAACGCCAACACCCAAAAAATTTGCACAACAGCTTAAAAAAGCTTATGAGGAAATCAACCTTAAATTAAAAACACTTACAAACCAAGTGAGTCATTTTGGCCATAAAGAAGGACAAATATTAATGGAAATGATTAGAAACCAAAAAGAGGCACTTGCGTTTTTGTCTAAACAATTTGATGAATACCTACCTAATTACTATGTTGAAACAAACAAATACAAAACTGCTTATGAAATACAGTTAGACTCTTTAAACGCTATTGTATTAAAACAATTTGAAATACCAAAAATACAATATCTAGGAAAAGATAAGCTTCAACAACAGCTTACCTCAGTTAGGTATTTACCTTATTCTGTAGATGAGATTTATAAAATAAGTGAAGAATTTTTTAACAAAAGTCAAAAAGAAACAGAGCTAATAAGCAAAGAAATGGGATTTGAAACCGATTGGAAACAAGCCTATGAAAAAGTTAAAAATTCTTATGTAGTACTTGGTGAGCAACCAAAAACAGTACAAAGACTACAAAATGAAGCCCTAGATTTTATTGAAGAAAAAGAACTCATTACAATTCCCGATATTTTAAAAGAAACGTGGTCTATTGGTATGGTCCCAGATTTTCTTCAGCAACGCGCACCTTTTTTCCTTGGTGGTCCAAAATTATTGATTTCTTATCCAACCTTAGATATGAACAAGGATGACAAACTACAAATTATGAGAATGAACAATCCACATTTTGCGCGCTCTGTTATTTTTCATGAACTCATCCCTGGCCACTTTATGCAGTATTACATGGAGGATATAAAAAAGCCGTACCGCAAAGGCTATAGCTTTAGTGCTTTATGGAGCGAAGGAATGGCCTTTTATTGGGAACTCTTATTATATGATAAAGGGTTTGCAAAAACCAATGAAGATAAATTGGGTATGTTATTTTTTCAAAAATTACGAGCCGCTAGAGTTATTACTTCCATTAATTACCATACCCAAAAATGGACTAAAGAAGAGTGTATTTCATTTTTTAAAAATAAAGTTGGAGCAGACCATTTTGTAGCTATTGCTGAAACCAACAGAGCGGTTAACTCGTATCCAATTGATTATTTAATTGGTGGACTTCAGTTTATGCGTCTAAAAGAAGAACTTGTAGATACAGGGAAAATGTCCTTAAAAGTATTTAATGATAAATTATTCAAAGAAAATTTTATCCCATTAGACTTGTTAGAATTCAAATTAAAGAACCGAAACATACCTAAACCCAACAATGGTAACCGTTGCACAAGCCTATAATTTCACATAAAACAATTTTCTACAAGCCTCTTTTTAAGAGGCTTTTGTGTTTTTTAAGACAAACTAAGTTAAATTTTTAGACCCTTAAAAAAGACGCTTACACGTTGTGCATGTTGCACAACTCTGTTTATAAAGATACTATAGTTTTCTCAAACTAGTTTTAAAAATCATTAACTTTAGTTATGCAAGGTAAAAAAGAGTATCAAGAAAAACTATTCACTAGTTTTCTGTTAAGTGAG
>NZ_JBSHNT010000126.1:0-1276 GCF_053601615.1 Pontimicrobium sp. MEBiC06410 | reverse complement strand
TAAGCCCATTAGCGCCGATGGTACTACAATCGTGGAAGAGTAGGTCGTCGCCTTTTTTAAAGCTCTTTAGTAAATACATACTAAAGAGCTTTTTTTATATAATAAATCCTCAACAAATATCTTTTTGTTGAGGATTTTTTTGTTTCATACTTTTATCTTGTACCTTTTTTTCTTTAATTAAACTATATTGGATTGATTAAGAATTTTTAAAGCATTACTCATTTTTTTGAAACTAATAGAATTATCTAGAGAGGTACAGGGTTTACTTGAAGAGTTTAAAGCTCCATAAGGCTTTATAAACATTCAACAATTGTTAATTCAACAGCTTTTTATATTATAGAAGAGTTAAAGACTCAATGGCCAACTCTGTTATTAAATGAAAAGGAAATATTATTTGGAGCATCAACTCATGATATTGGAAAACTAGTAATTACTGATGAATTATATAAGAAAGGTAAAGAACACGAATCGAAGGGGGCAAATTATTAAAAAATCTTGGATATAATGATGCTAAAGCAAGATTTACAATTACTCATGGAAATTGGAGAGAAGATAATCTTGAAATAGAAGATTTTATTGTCTGTTTATCTGATAAAATCTGGAAAGGTAAACGAGATATTGAATTAGAAAACTGTATTGTGAATAAAATTTCTGAAATGACTAAAATTAATTTTTGGGATGTTTCAACAAAGCTGGAGCTAATTCTAGAAAAGATTGTTATAGGATCGGATAAAAGAATAGCTTGGCAAGGATTTTAAAATAGTTTAAAACAGATTTCAATAATATTTAGATGCTAATTGTATAATTGAAGTAAGATTAATACAATGAATTTAGAACAAGTAAAAAGTAATTGAAGTTTTTTAAGGTTTATTTATTATTCCATAGTTACTTGTAACTGTATTGATATACTTAATAAGGACAAGTAAGATTATCTCAATTCCAAAAACGAACAAAAAAGTCAGGTGTTTAAGTGCTTGAAAAAGTGCGTATTAAAAATAAGTTTAAAATAAAGTTGAGATAAGAGTTGTTAAAGTAAAAATAGGTTGTATATTTGCATCCGCTTAGCGACTAAGGCGTAAGTTAAGGGAGCAAAGCGAAGTTCATTAAAAGGCTGAAAAATAAATTTAAAAAAGTATAAAAAAAGCTTTGAGATAACAAAAAAGGTTGTATGTTTGCAGCCGCAAAAAACGGCAACGTTTGGAGCAAAAAGTTCAGGCACAAAAATGTTTAATGAGAGGGATTAAAAAGCGATAAAAAACTTTTAAAAATTTTCAAA
>NZ_JBSHNT010000125.1:0-57687 GCF_053601615.1 Pontimicrobium sp. MEBiC06410 | reverse complement strand
TTTGCATAACTAAGCTCTACAGCTTTATGTTTAAATTCTTTGGTGTAAAAATTTCGTGGTTTTGACATTGTTATTTTATTAAAGTTTATAAATATATAAACTCGCTTCTTACTGTCCTGTCAAATATAGCATGTCCACTTTTTTCTTGAGCAATAAAAGAATACAGTAACCCTGATACTTCAACGTCTCCTCCTCCATTAAATCGTAAATCTATAATTAAGTTTTCTGCTTGTTTGTTTTTAACATCTTTAAATACTTCTTCAAACTTTCTTTTTAATTTACTGTATAAATTAGCAGTAGGATCCTCGATCCAATTAAAGGAGTTTAACTGAAAATAATAAGTTTTATTTCCTTTATTGAAATAAGTATTTATTTGGTTGCCTAATTGTTTTTTATGCAACGGATATACACTATTAAATTTTTCTTGAAGTGTCTTAAAATCATAACCAACAATTATTTTTTTTACAGGAAGTTATGAAAGACGAGTTGTTAACGGCATAGGGCATAATTTGCCGCAGGAAGCACCAAGGGAATTCTTCAAAGCAATCAATAAATTGATGCTGAACAATACTTAAAAAAGTCTGATTGAATAATTTGAAACCAGATTATCCGTTTTGAAACTAAGATTTACGTATGTAAGAGGTGTTGTCTTTATTACTTTAGATCTATCCGTAATGATTATCAAGAATATCAAAAAAATATTTCTTAGTCTGTAATAGTTTATTCAATTCTTTTGGATGTTCCTGCTATTTAATACATTTTAGAATTAACTTAGATTTTGCACAACTTGTGCATTTGTTAATTTCGTATCTTTGTATTGTGAAAATAGCAACACTCATATTATCCTTTTATATACTATCACTAAATGCTGTCCCATGTAGTGATACTGGTATACCTGCAAATGATTCTAAAGTAGAATTTGCTATGGATGTAGATATGGATCATTCGCACAATGATGTTACAGATTCTTGCTCTCCATTTTGCACCTGTCACTGCTGCCATGTACATACCATAGATTTTAGACTATCAGGATTTGAGCCAATCGTTATGGACTTCCCTTTCGAACCCATTATCCATTTCGATAACATAGGCAAAGAATATACCCACTCCCTACTACAACCACCCCAGGTTTAATTCAGTTTTTAGGACAACTACATCCTTTTTAGACCCTTCTGCCCGATAGGTCTGAACTTTCATTGCGTTGATTTTGCCCCATGCAAACTTCAGCGAAAAGTTTAACTGAATTAATTTTTTTCATAATGATCAATAAAATCATTTTATTCTCCATCAATAATAAATTTATTGTTGGACTACTGACATTGGCGCTTATCATAATCGGTATTTGGTCCATGTCTACCGTAAATCTGGGGTCGGTGCCAGATATCACAAACAACCAGGTACAGGTCATTACCGTATCTGAAAACCTTGCTACCGAAGACATTGAGCAATTCGTGACCTATCCCGTGGAACTGGCCATGGGCAACTTGCCCAATGTAACCGAAATCCGTTCCATTTCCCGTTTTGGACTTTCCGTAGTGACCATCGTCTTCGATGATGACATGGGCATTTACAAACCCAGACAATTGGTACAGGAGAAGCTGAACGAGGTTAGGGAAAGCATCCCAGAAAAATTCGGGAATCCTTCCATGGGACCGATTACCACTGGTTTAGGAGAAATATACCAATATACCATAAAACCAAAAAAGGGCTTTGAAAGCAAATACTCCCCTACCGACCTACGTACCATCCAGGATTGGATCGTAAAACGCCAAATGACACTCTTGGATGGTGTTGTGGAGGTCAACTCTTTTGGTGGCAACATAAAACAATACGAAATAGCCATAAACCCCGAAAAGCTAAATGCCATAGGTGTTTCCATATCCGAGGTATTTGCTGCTTTGGAAAGGAACAATGTCAATACAGGAGGTGCCTATATTGAAAAAAGCAAAATGGCAAACTTCATTCGAGGGGAAGGACTCATAAGGTCTTTGGAGGATATCAAGGCTATTTCCATCAGGAATGAAAATGGCCTACCAATTACCATAGGAGATGCTACGGAAAAAGTTCAATTTGGAAGCCAGGTTCGTTATGGAGCCTTTACCCAAGATGGTCGTGAAGCCGTAGGTGGAATGGTATTAATGATGAAAGGAGCAAATCCTAACAAAGTTATTACCAATGTACAAGAACGAATGCAAAACGTTGAAAAATCACTACCCGAAGGATTAGAAATTAAACCGTTTTTAGATAGAAGTAATTTAATAGAAAGAACCACTAGTACTGTAACCCAAAACCTTTTAGAAGGTGCTCTTATCGTCATTTTTGCATTGGTCTTTTTGCTAGGGAGTTTAAGAGGCGGATTAATTACAGCTACAACAATACCACTGTCATTACTTTTTGCCTTTATCTTAATGAAACAATTTGGAGTTTGGGCAAATTTAATGAGCTTAGGAGCTATTGATTTTGGAATTATTATAGATGGTGCTGTAATTATTATAGAAGGAACGGTCTATGAAATTCAAAAACGGATACGTTCTGGCAAACTCAAATTCAATCAAGAGATTATGGATAAGGTCGCTTATGATGCAGGAAGCACTATGATGGGATCTGCCTTTTTCGGACAAATCATCATTCTTATTGTTTTTGCTCCTATTCTTTTCTTAACTGGTATTGAAGGAAAGATGTTCCGTCCAATGGCATTCACCTTTGGATTTGCCATGATTGGAGCTATTTTCCTCTGCTTAACTTACGTCCCAATGATGTCTGCTTTATTTATGAAACCTGTTAAAAACAAAAATAATTGGTTTGGTAAATTTGAAAGCTGGTTGGAAAGCATCAGTGATAAAATTATAGGAAGCATCCAAAAAGCCTATTTGCCACTTTTAAAGGGTGCGTTAAAAGCAAAGACCCTAGTTGTTGGGGCTGCTGTGGCTTTACTTATCGTTTCAGGGTTTATATTTTCAAGAATGGGAGGCGAATTTGTCCCTCAATTGGATGAAGGGGACCTTGCCATGCAAGCCTTATTACGACCGGGAACAGGGTTAACAGAAGCTATTGATGTATCAAACAAAATAGAGAGCATACTCATTGATAACTTTCCTGAAGTAAAAACAGCTGTGGCGAGAATTGGGGTAGCCGATATTCCTACCGATCCTATGCCTATGGATATTGCCGATATGTTCATCATCCTGGAAAAAGATATGGACAAATGGACGTCTGCAAGTTCAAAAGAAGAATTAATAGATAAAATCAAGGATAAACTAGATAGTGAACTTACAGGTGTAAACTTGGTGTTTAGCCAACCTGTAGAATTGCGTTTTAACGAATTGCTAACAGGCGTTCGGGAAGATGTTGCTGTAAAACTATATGGTGAAGATTTAGAAGTACTTTCCCAAAAAGCCGAGGAAATGGCAGCTATTATCCAAACCGTTCCAGGTGTTGGGGATGTAAACGCAGAACGCACATCAGGTCTACCACAAATGACCGTAAAATTCAAACGAAAAAAGATGGCACAATACGGGCTCGACATAGAGAAAGTAAACGATTATATAAGTGCGGCATTCGCTGGTGGTAATGCAGGTGTTATTTTTGAAGGAGAAAAACGCTTTGATATGGTTATCCGATTTGATGAAGAACACCGCAAAAGTATCGAAGATTTACGTGCTTTATATGTTGATTTGCCCGATGGCACCCAAGTTCCCATCAAAGAAGTAGCAGACATAAGTTATGTACCAGGACCTATGCAAATATCTCGTGACAATACATTTCGCAGGACTTACGTAGGAATAAATGCAAGAGGGCGTGATGTGGAATCTGTAGTAACCGATATTCAACAGAAGCTAGATGCGGAATTAAACCTTCCACCAGGCTATTATATTACTTATGGAGGGGAATTTGAAAATCTCGTACGTGCTAAAAACCGGCTAACCATTGTTGTACCCATAGCACTGTTTTTAATCTTTGTACTCTTATATTTTGCCCTAAAATCTTTTTCACAATCCATAATGATATACATCGCTATCCCACTGGCAGCTATTGGCGGCATATTTGCCCTGTGGTTAAGGGATATGCCATTCAGTATTTCGGCAGGCGTAGGTTTTATAGTGCTATTTGGAGTTGCCGTACTCAACGGGTTGGTACTTATAAACCGATTTAATTCCTTAAAAGAAGAAGGTGTAACAAGCATACGAGAAAGAATATTAACAGGAACCAAAGAAAGAATACGACCAATTATGTTAACAGCAACTACAGATATTTTAGGTTTTATGCCTATGGCATTTTCATCATCGGCTGGTGCCGAAGTACAACGACCATTGGCTACTGTAGTTATTGGAGGTATGTTAACGGCGACTTTACTAACATTAATTGTACTTCCAATTTTATATACATTCATTGAAAAAAGAGGAGAAAACAAAGGTAAAAAGAAGCTTTCATCATTAAAACCAAGTACTATAACTACCGTTTTAATCATAGGATGTGTATTGAGTTTTACTATTCCTGTTTCTGCTCAAGAAATTACATTGGAAAATAAAATAACCCTACAGGATAGTCTGCCAACAATAAGCTTAGAAAAAGCCAAGGAAATGGCCTTTACCAATTACCCAAGTTTAAAAGCCGCAAAACTTGGAATTGAAGGCGAAAAAGCGATGCGAAAAACAGCCTTTGATTTTGGAAATACCCAAATATTTACAGGAAAGGAAGAAGTAGGCAATGGAGATAAAGGCACATTCAACACCATTGGAGTGCAACAGCAAGACATCAACGTGTTTGGAATTGTTCCCAAATTAAAGTTGCAAAAGGAACGTATCCATTTAGCAGAAAATCTTGTAAACTTAACCGCCCTAGAAGTGGAACGCGAGGTAAGTAGGTCTTGGGCAAATGTATATACAAAACGAAAAACATATTTAGTATATAAACAAATGGATTCCGTTTTTCAAGATATTGAGAGAGCGGCCAGAATAAGGTATGAAACCGAAGCCTCTTCGAATCTAGAATATTTGGCAACATCCAATCAAGCCAATGAGGTCAAAATTCAAAAAGAACAGGCTTTTAGGGAATACAACAAAGCATTGCAACAGTTAAACCAATGGTTTGCCAGTGATACGTTCTACAGTGCACCAAATGCTTCATTGGAATCTTTAGAAGCTCCGTTTGATTATAGCGCGACATCCTTGGAGAACCATCCGCTACTTCAAGCCTCAAAGCAGCAAATACAGGTAGCCAAGGCATTTACCAGGGTACAAAAATCTGAATTTTTGCCAAAGTTTCAGGCGCAATACGGCAGACAACAAATTAACGGGCAATCAGGATTTTATCAATATCAAGTAGGGGTACAAATTCCATTGTTTTTCGGTGCCAATTTAGGAAGAGCGCAAAAGGCAAAAATTGACAAAAAAATAGCAGAAGAGAATTTTTATACCGAAAAGCTAAAGGTAAAAACAGCCTATGAAAATATGCGGGAAGATTTTATAAAATGGAAAACGTCGTGGGATTATTATAAAAACAAAGCACTACCATTGGCCAAAGAACAGCAAAGAGGTACCATATTGGCCTTTAAGGAAGGAGCCATCAACTACGTGGCTTTCTTACAGAATATCCGAGATGTTATCCGTATAGAAATAAGTGCTTGGGAAGCTTTTAACAGCTACTTGGACAGTCGTTACCAACTCGAATATTACCTAAAAAATTCTAACTAAAATTTAAGACAAACAATAAGATGAAAATACAAATAATAAAGATTTTAATGTTAACTCTTGTGTTAGCCCTTTTTATGGGGTGCAAGGAAGAGGTTAAGCAAAACGAAGACCAGAAGCTTTCCAACACAGAAGAAGCCCATGACCATAAAGAAGGAGAAGAACATGAAGAAAGCGAAGAAGGTTCTGGAGAAGAAGGTGAAGCAGTGCATTTATCCGAATTAAAATTCAATAGCTTAGGCATTAAAGTTGGCTCTTTACCAACAAAATCGCTTTCGGGTGTGGTTAAAGCTAACGGACAATTGGAGGTCCCACCTCAATATGAAGCTACAGTAACTGCCATTTTGGGCGGTAACGTAAGTGGCATTAAAGTCATAGAAGGTGATAAAGTGCGTAAAGGACAGACCTTAGCATACCTTTCCCACCCCGACCTGTCCCAGATCCAAACCAATTATATTAAAACCTTTAATAAGATGCAGTTTTTGGAAAAAGAATACGAACGCCAAAAACGATTATATGAAGAAAAGGTTGGTTCAGGGAAGACGTTTCAGCAAACAGAAGCAGATTATCTATCGATTAAAGCAGAGGTAAAAGGCTATGAATCGCAGTTACGACAATTGAATATAAGTCCCTCAAAAATAAGGAACGGTGAAATTTACGAATATGTTCCTGTAACAAGCCCTATTGCAGGTTATATAGAGAAAGTAAAAGTTCAAATGGGGCAATATGTAGCACCACAGACTCCTATGTTTGCAATTGTGGATAATGAGCATATTCATGCGGATTTGATGGTCTTTGAAGAGGACATCCATAAAGTTAAAAAGGGGCAAAAAATTTCTTTCACATTAGAATCGGTGTCCAATAGCAACCTTACAGGTGAGATCTATTCCGTAGGAAAACAATTTGAGCAAAACCCAAAAGCAGTGCACATACATGCCGAAATCGATAAAAAAGAAGATTTCCTTATCCCCGGAATGTACATCAATGGAAAAATAAGGACTGGTGAGGCACCAGTGATGGCCTTACCAGAAGACGCCATTATAGAAGAAGGCGGAAAGCCGTTCATTTTTACAGCTCAAAAACATTTAGAAGACGGAGAAGTTGAATGGGAGTTAAAACCGATTGAAGTCCGCACAGGAATAACCGAAGATGGCTGGGTGGAAATAAAGCTACTGGAACCTCTTTTGGAAAACACGCAGGTAGTATTCAACAATGCTTACTACCTGATATCGGAAATGCAAAAAGGCGAAACATCACATAGTCATTAATAAAATATAAAAATTGATTTTGATTATTTGGTAAGGGTCTGTTCGATAGCTTTCCATAGAGAAATAAACAACAGACCCATTTCAAAAAATCATTACGGATAACAACTAATAAAATGGAAAAAATAGCAATAATACTTGAAAATAAAGAGATTCGTCCCACAGCAATGCGGCTATTAGTATATCAGTTATTAGAAAAAAAAGAGAATGCCTTAAGCTTGGGTGAACTGGAAAAAAACTTTGACACCTCAGAGCGAAGCACCTTATACCGCACTATAAAAACATTTGAAGACAAAAGTATTGTACACGCTATAGAAGATGGCACAGGTATTATAAAATATGCTATTTGCAAAGACCAATTTACATCTAAGGAAAATAACGACCTGCACCTACATTTTAGATGCAACACATGTCAAGAAACGGTTTGTTTGACGGATTATAAAATCCCGCAAATCAATCTACCGAAAGGTTATGAAGCAGAAGACATGAATCTTATTGTAAAAGGTATTTGTGAAAAATGTAATATGAATTAAAAATTAAAGTATGATAAACAATAACGAAAAACATCACAAAGAAGGAGGGCATCATCATGACCATGGTGGTATTTTTGGAAAAAACACGGAGCTCTATTTTGCAATTTTAAGTGGTATTTGTTTAATCACAGGATATTTACTGGAAAAATATGGAAGTACTTCAAGCAGTATTCCTTTTGGATTATATATTTCAGCTTACTTTTTTGGAGGGTATTTTACCCTAAAAGAAGCCATTACAAAAATCTCAAAAGGTGAGTTTGAAATTGATTTTTTAATGCTCGTAGCAGCGGCAGGAGCAGCTTATTTGGGAGAATGGGCAGAAGGTGCTTTGTTACTGTTTCTTTTTAGCTTGGGGCATGCCCTAGAAAATTACGCTATGGGAAAAGCAAAAAAATCCATTGCAGCCCTTACCGATTTAGCCCCTAAAACCGCATTGTTGAAAAAAGGAAAGAAAACCGAAGAAGTCGCTATCGAGACCTTAAAAATTGGAGATATCATTGTTATTCGTCCTAACAGTAAAATTTCGGCAGATGGTATTATTGTTAGTGGATCAAGTAGCATAAATCAGGCACCTATTACGGGAGAGAGCGTTCCTGTAGATAAAAAGTCCATAGAAAACCTTGATACAAATTATGAGAACCATAACAATATCCCCAAAGAAAGCCGAGTGTTTTCAGGAACCATAAATGGAAACAATGTTTTAGAAGTAAAAGTTATTAAAGAAGCACAGGACTCTACCTTAAGCAGATTGGTAACCATGGTTCAAAATGCACAAGAGCAAAAGTCGCCTACGCAATTGTTGACCGACAAATTCGAAAAAATCTTCGTGCCTTCGGTTATCCTGTTGGTCATCCTACTCAATTTTGCCTTTCTAGTCATTGATGAAACTTGGAACGAAAGTCTATATCGCTCTTTAGCGGTCTTAGTAGCAGCAAGCCCTTGTGCATTAGCCATTTCAACACCATCGGCAGTACTAAGTGGGGTGGCCAGGGCAGCCCGTGGAGGGGTTCTGATAAAAGGAGGGCGTCCGTTGGAAGATTTAGGTTCTTTAACTGCCTTGGCATTTGATAAAACGGGGACTCTTACCGAAGGGAAACCAAAATTGACCGATACCATTGGTTTTGACGGTACCAAAAAAGAAGACTTACTAAAAGTAGCTATTGCCGTTGAAGAATTAAGTGACCATCCATTAGCCAAAGCAGTAGTTAGAGATGGGAAAATGAAATTATCCCCAGATGTGAATATCCCCAATGCGAGTAATACAGAAGCTATACAAGGGAAAGGCATCAAAGCAGAATATCAAGGCAAACTCGTTTACATTGGTAATCTAGAGCTGTTTGATAATATAGACAATGGTGTTCCGAAAGAAGTGGTTGAAAAAGTACATTCATTGGAAGGAGAAGGAAAGACAACAATGTTGATAAAACTTGGAAATGAATTCATAGGCATGTTGGGGTTAATGGATACGCCTAGAGAAAAAGCAAAAGCAACCTTAGTACAACTAAAGAAAATAGGCATCAAAAAAATGATTATGCTTACAGGCGACAACCAAAAAGTAGCAGATGCCGTAGCCCAAGAAATAGGATTGACTGAAACTAGGGGAAGTTTACTCCCAGAAGAAAAGGTTGAAGCTATAAAGCAACTGGCTTTGCAAGAAAAGAGGATAGCGATGATTGGTGACGGAGTAAACGACGCACCTGCCATGGCAAACAGTACCGTAGGCATTGCCATGGGAGCTGCCGGTAGTGATGTGGCATTGGAAACTGCTGATATCGCATTAATGGCAGATAAATTGGAGGTTCTGCCTTTTGCCATTGGCTTAAGTAGAAGCGCCAAATCCATAATAAGGCAAAATTTATGGATAAGTCTTGGAATTGTAGCCCTACTTATACCATCTACCATTATGGGATGGGCAAGTATAGGAATTGCCGTAGCTATCCACGAAGGTTCAACCTTAATTGTAGTTATTAATGCATTACGATTGTTAGCGTATAAAAAGAATAAAGAAAATCGTTGAAAATATTTACACTAAAATGGATGAGAACAGCGAAATATTAATAGATAAGGGTATTAAACCTACTAAAATGAGAATTGGCATTCTTCAATTCTTAATGTTACAAGATACCGCCGTTGGTTTACAAAATATAAGAGCAGCTTTCTTAAAAAACAGATTTCCAAAAAAATTAGCAAATAGGACAACCTTTTATAGAGTTGTAAAAAAATTTGAGGAAAAAGGCATAGTTCATCGAATAGATGATGGTACAGGAACAATAAAGTTCGCCATTTCCAAAAAAGAAAACGATATACATTTGCACTGTATTAATTGTAATACCACTAAATGTTTAGAAAACCAAATATCAAAAGAAAGTTTACCAAGAGGGTACGAAATAGCCGAAATCAATATGGTTATTAAAGGTTTTTGTAAAAAATGCCAAAAAAAGAACAATTAGGAATAGTTTTAAACAATTTATAATTAATTTTTTCGTACCTAAAACATATTCAATCAAACCACATACTGAATATCTTGAATCCTTTCAAATCTTTCTTTTTACCATAACAGAATTCTGTACAAAAAAGAATCTATAAATATGAATCAAATAAAAAAATCCTAATAGATTTTTTTATTTGATTCATATTGACCTTTACACTTTTGTTATCTCACTTTTACTTTCTTTAATTAGTTTTTGGTTAAAACATAAAGTAAGCATTTTATAAATTTTAGGATGCTTCTTTTTAAGTAAATCGGGACGTTCAAAAAAATATTCTGAAGCTACAGCAAAAAACTCAGCTTGATTAGTCCCTCCATATTTTCGAATATCGGAATGATTGTTATTTATCGCTTCCATTTCTTTATGAATTAAATTTAACCAAGGTATTGCGTATTGATGTTCTAATAGTCGTTCTGGTATACCGTCTGTTCTATCGTCTAACTTATCAATTAAATGAATAAATTCATGTATACCAGTATTGCTCTTATCGGTTGTGTTTTTAAAGCCATGATACAATGCTTTTTTAGACAGAATCATTTGCTTCTCAAACCGTCCATTCCCGACTACTCCGCCAATATTACGCGTTTTATCCTTAGCTCCAAATTGCATATCCTCATTAAAATTATCTGGATATAATAGTATTCCACTTAAATTGGTGTAATGCCATTCTTTAAAGCCAAAAACAGGTATTACTGCACTCGCAGCAATTAAAACTTTGTCTAATTCTTGCAATTCAAATTGTACACCATCTATATAGACTTCGCCTAAAAATTGCATCATTCGTTTCTGAAAAGTTACTTGTTTTTCAGTTGAAAGATTACGGTAGTAGAGCACATTATCCAACAACAATTCGTGCCAATGCTTTGGGAAAGGTTGCACCTTTTGTCTCTGTGCTTTTCTATAAAAGTGGACAACCAAAAGAAGAATGACACTTAAGAGAATAACGTAACTCATATTAATATATTTAAAGATATTACTCTAAGGACTCTGCCTTAAATCCTACTTTTTGCAAAGTAGCTTTTACATCTTCTTCTGAGGCACCATCACTTTCTACTGTTAGAATTTTATCTGGATTGGTAGTATCAACTTCCCAGCTTTCAACACCATCTTGTTTGTTAAAAAAAGGGGTTACTTTTGATACACAACCACCACAATTGATATTTGTTTTAAATTTTAAAGTTTTCATAATTTTGAATTTGTAATTTTTATTAAAGTTTTACGCGTTTAAGCCTTAAGCTATTTAGAACAACAGATACGCTACTGAAAGCCATTGCCATTCCTGCTATCATTGGGTCCAATAAAAATCCATTTACGGGATACAAAACGCCTGCTGCAATTGGAATACCAATGAGATTGTAAATAAATGCCCAAAATAGATTCTGACGTATACCCAAAACAGTTCTCTTTGACAGTTCCAACGCTTTGGGAATGGATTGCAAATTGGAAGTTATCAAGGTCATTTTGGCAACGTCCATTGCAATATCAGATCCTTTTCCCATTGCTATACTTACATTGGCCTGTGCTAAAGCGTGGGAATCGTTGATACCGTCACCTACCATAGCTACTATTTTTCCATCTGCTTGTAATTTCTCAACAAAAGCGGCTTTTTCAGAAGGCATTACACCACCTTGGTAATTGGTAATTCCTACTTGTTTCGCAACAGCAAATGCCGTTTTTTTGTTATCACCTGTAAGCATATAAACCTCAACACCGCTTTCTTTAAGTATTTCTATAGCCCTTTTTGAAGTTTCCTTTATTTTATCTGCAATGGCGAGTATCGCTAAAACTTGTTCTTCATTACCAAAGAAAATAACCGTTTTTGCCTGTTCTTCTAGACCTTCTGCTGTTTGCTTTAAAAAATCATCGATTTGAATATTCTTATCATGCATTAGCTTAGCGTTTCCTACATGATATTTTGAACCGTTTTCTGTTTCAGCTTTTACTCCTTTTCCTGTAATACTTTCAAAAGACACAACTTCAACTTTTTCAATATTTTCATCTTTTAAATGTTTAACTACTGCTTCTGCCAAAGGATGTTCGGATTGTGCTTCTATTGCCAAAAGTACTTGCTCGTATTTGTCGTTATTTTCGAGTTTATCGTTCCAAAATATATCCGTCACTAAAGGTTTTCCTTCTGTAATTGTCCCAGTTTTATCTAAAATAACTGTATTTACTTTATAACCGAGTTCTAAACTTTCAGCATCTTTTATAAGAATATTGTTTTCGGCGCCTTTACCAATTCCTACCATAATGGCAGTAGGTGTCGCTAAACCTAAAGCACAGGGACAGGCAATAACCAATACTGCCACTGAAGTTAATAAGGCTTGAGAAAATGCATTTTCGCCACCAACAAACATCCAAACAATAAATGTAATAATAGATATACCCAATACAATAGGAACAAAAACACTAGCAATTTTATCGACCAGTTTCTGGACAGATGCTTTACTTCCTTGAGCCTCTTGAACCATTTTAATGATTTGAGATAGTAAGGTTTCTCCACCTACTTTTTCGGCAATAAATTGAAAACTTCCTTTTTGATTTACTGTACCTGCATATACTTTATCGTCCTTTCTTTTTTCTACAGGTATGGGTTCGCCTGTAATCATACTTTCATTTACATAAGAACGTCCTTTAAATACTTGACCATCTACAGGAATCTTATCTCCAGGACGAACTAAAATTGTTTGACCTACTTGAACTGAGGTAATAGGAATTTCTTTTTCCTCTTCATTTTCAATAATTATCAATGTTTTTGGCTGTAAACCCATCAACTTTTTTATAGCAGAGGATGTATTTGATTTTGCCTTTTCTTCCAACAGTTTACCTAAGGAAATAAAGGTTATAATTACCGTAGCTGCTTCGTAATATACGTGAGGTTCAACACCACGTTTTAACCAGTACTCAGAAAAAAAAGTATTAAACATACTAAAAATGAAAGCAATCCCTGTACTTAAGGCCACTAAAGTATCCATATTTGCTTTACCGTGTTTAGCCTGTTTGAATGCATTAATAAAAAAGCTACGTCCAAACCAAAAAAGAACAGGAATGGTCATTACCAAAGAGCTCCATTTCCCAGGTTCCCAATTCATAAAGAACATTCCTAATATAAAAATGGGAAGTGTGAGAATGGCAGACCAAATAGTACGATTCTTTATATCTTGATACTTTTTTTGTTGAAGTTCTTCTTGTATTTCAGAAGGGTTATCGGCATCAATAATCATATCATACCCCACTTCACGAAGTACTTTTTGAAATTGATTAGGGTTTAACTCCTTTTCATATTCCACAAGAACAGAACTATTTGCAAAGTTTACATTAGCACCCAATACACCTTCTGTATGTTTCAGTACAGATTCAACGCTAGCTGCACACGATGCGCATGTCATTCCTATAACTGGGAATGATTTTTTCACACTTTGTTTAAAGCTTTTTTCTTTAGCTTTAAAAACGTTAGAAGTCTCCATAATCTATTTTTAATTTGTGCATTACAAATATCCAGATTAAAGGATTTTAATACGTTGTGTTATTTGCTGAATGATTTGTAAAATTTACTTGTTTCTATTTTTACAACTAAATGTCATCTAACGATTTTCTGTTTTGTGTACTACTCTTTTTAAATTGTGTAGGCGTCATTCCCGTTACTTTTTTAAACTGATTGCTTAAATAGGCAACACTACTATAATGCAATTTATAAGCTATTTCGCTTAGGGTTAACTCATCATAGACTATGAGTTCTTTAACACGTTCAATTTTTTGGTGGATAATATACTGCTCAAACGTGATACTTTCTACCGATGAGAATAGGGAACTTAAATATTTGTAATCTAATTTTAGTTTATCACTAACCAAATTTGCCCAAACAATATCACTTTCATCATTAGAATAGTGAATGGCATCAACTACAAGGTTTCTCATGCTTTCGATGAGCTGACTCTTTCGGTTGTTTATCAAACTAAATCCTTCTTTTTTAAGTTCAATAGACAATGTATCTATTTTCTCTTCTCTAAGTGGTAAACTCAATTCTACTTCGCCTAACTTTATATTTTTGTATGGTAGATTCAATCCATGTAAAATCTGTGATACAGAGGATATACATCTTGGACATACCATATTTTTTATATGAATAATATAACTCATTTTTTGTTTAAAATAGCTTCAGCCCAGCTTTTGAAAGGGAATAGTAATATGCGGCTATAGCAGCAATTATAAATATTATAATGATAGCTAGTATACCTATAATTTTATCTTTTCTTGAAATATTACTTTTTACTTGACGCTTGTTCTTTTCGGATTTTCTTCTATTTCTTCTACTTTCACTCTTCATCAATTTTCTTTAAAACTTAAAAGCTTTAAAATTTTTATTAAGACAGGCTATTTAAATCAATGTTTGCTTTATTCTATAGTCGCTTTTACTTCACCACAGGTTAACATGGCTTCTCCGTAATAAGGGTTCCTAATTTCTTTTTCTAAACTCAACCAGTATGCGCCCTTGTTATTATCTGCCATTGGGCAGAATTCGCTATATACTTTTTGGTTAATTCCAAAAAGCTTTACACTGCTTATCATATGAGCGGAAAGATGTTTAAAATGTCCTCTTTGTGTTGTTATTTCCAGGCTATTTTCAATAGCATTGGCTGAAGCTTTCAATTCCTTTTGAATAGTCATCCAATGGTTATGTGCTTTTTCATCAGATAACAATTTCATATCCACTTTTTTCAATGACTGGTTTATTTGTTTTCCTACTAGTTGGGAGCCATTGGCATCATCATTAACCAAGGCATCTTTTAAAAGGATGTAATCATCGAAAACCTGTTTTAACTGTTTTTGAAATTTATTAGACACATCAATCCTTTCGTTCATTTCTGAGTGATTGGTTTTTTCCATTTTATCTCCTGCATTATCACCTTGCATTCCCAAATGCCCTTCGTGACCAGTCATAGTTTTGCCTCCTTCTGCATTCATCATAGATTTTTTACCCTGTAATTGAGCTGCTGCATCCACGGTAAATGTCCCATTAGTTACTACTTCATCTCCGTTTTCAAGTCCTTCTAGAATGGTATAGTTCTCGCCATTGGCATTGCCTAACAAGACTTCTCTCATTTCAAAAACAGACTCATTTGGTTTTGTTTTAACATATACAACAGAACGTTCTCCTGTCCACATAACGGCTGTAGCAGGTACTGTCACTATACTTTTAGAGTTAGATTGAATTCCTCCAATTATCCCTTCAACAAACATCCCTGGCTTAAACTTGTCTTTTTTATTATTTAATACAGCTCTTACAACTATAGTTCTGGTCGCAGAATTTAATAGTGGGTCAATGAATGAAATTTTTGCATCAAAGACTTCATTACGGTAGGCGTTTGTGGTTATTTTAATTGTCTGTCCTTCTTTTAGTAATGCAATTTGATTTTCATAAGCATCAAATTCTGCCCAAACGGTATTAAAGTTTGCAATCTTATATAGTGGTTGACCTTGCTTTACATAGTCGCCTTCTTCTACCATCTTATGAGTTACTGTTCCAGAAACCGTGGCAAATACAGGAAAGTATTCTTGTACCTTACCTGCATTTTCAATGGTATTAATTTGCTTTTCTGAAAGCTTCCAAAGTTTCAATTTATTACGTACTGCCTTATAAAGTTCGGGTTGTGATTCTTTTAGTGATGAAGCGGTTAGTAGTTCTTGCTGTGCTGCAACTAATTCTGGCGAATAAATGGTTGCCAAACGCTGACCAGCTCCAACACGTTCTCCCGTAGAATTAACGTATAGTTTTTCAATTCTTCCTCCAAAATAGGTTACTTGAACGGCATTGGATTCTTCATTAGTCATAATCTTACCAGATAACTTTAAAGAATTATCTCCCATTTGTCCTTCTCCCACAACGGATGTTTGGATATTAGCCAAAGCCATTGCATTTTCGGTCATTTTAATTTCGTTGGCATTAAGACCGTCTGCTCCAGTTTCAGCGGGAATCAAATCCATTCCGCATATAGGACAGTCACCAGGTTCTGGTTGCATTATTTGTGGATGCATTGAACAGGTCCACATTTGATTAGAAGCAATTTCTTCCGAATGATTATGGTCGTCTGTAACCTTGTTTGTTGCAGTATCAGCAGAACCTCTACCGAATATTAGAAAGCCGCCTAAAAGGCCAACAATCAACGCAACGCCGATATAAATGGTGTTCTTATTCATAATGTTATTTTTTATGTTTTGTCTTTTTTATTATTTTTCTAATAGTAGGCGAACTTGTATACCACAGTAAAAATCCGCTGAGTACTGTTATTAATCCTAAAAGTGAAAAAGCTCTTAGAATTATTGTGTTAAAATTATCTCGCCCTTGATAATCCATCGTGTGCGTCATCCATAGAAAATCAAACCAACGCCAATCTCGATGGCGTATTGTTTGAAAAGCTCCATTTTCAATTGCCACGTAAGCTTTAAGATTTTCATCAGCTCTATATGAAATCTCATAAACTGGCAGAGGCTTTCCTCTGTATTCGTGATGACCATCTACAGATTCAATTCTTTGTATTTTGTCTAATTTTAAGTCAGCCAACATATACCGCTCTGCTACTTTGATTGCTTCCTGTTCGGTAATTCCATTCTTTTTATTGCCTGAAACCGCATTGTACAAATTGTTCTCATTTATCCAATAATAGGGTTCGCCGGCTATTTCCAACAGTTCCAAGTTTTGAATTGGTTCTTTTAAATTTAGTTGAGCAGTACCTAATAAATTATTAAAGGACGTTTGTTTTGGTTTCTCCTTTTTAAATTGGTCCCCGTGAATCTCATCAATATCCGTCCAACTAAAGTATATCCCACTAATCGTCCACATTAGGAATTGAATACCTAAAAAGAGACCCAAATAACGATGTGCTTTTCTTATTTTTAATGCTGTATGTCTATTTACCATCTTATTGGTTTAATTTGAAAGGAACGCTAATTGTCACCTTTTCCCAAGCAAGAGAAATAGTACCTTCTGTTTCACTTAACTTATTTACTTTATATTCTAAATGCTCCGTAATTTCATCTGAAATAATTGGTGTCACCTTAAATCGTATTACATCATCTTTTTCATCATAATCATCTTTTCCATGCTGATTCCAATTTTTATTAATCATTATAGTCCAATCTTCTTTTGATGGAATTGTAAAAAACCCATATTTACCTGCAGAAAGTTCTTTTCCATCGATGGTTAAATCTTTATTAGTTTCTAACCAAGTGGCCATATGTGCACCTGCTTGCCAAACATTATCGTAACCAACTAATCCACCGAAAATAATTCGCCCCCTAACTCCGGGCGATGAATAATCAATATGAATATGCGCATCACCAACCATTGCCATAGTTGAAGTATGTGGACTTAATACTTTCTTTGGTGGCTTCGATGAAGTTTGAGTTTTTGGTTGCTCTAGAATTGTTTCAGTTTTTTTCGTTTCTTGCTTACAAGACACAAAAAGAAACGTGCATAATAATAGGGTAAAAAGAATACGTAGTCTCATATGATTTTATTTTTTATTTCTTGAAGAAGAATGTGTTTTGATGATTTTCCATTCACCATCCATTTTCTTTAAAATTGAAGTTGCTACCCCTTTTTTCTTAATAGTTCGAGAATTCCCCTTATCATCTGGATTTAAGACAATAGTATAGATATATGTTTCTGTAGTAAATGCATAGGGTACATCTACTTTCACATCAATCTCATAATCTGAAAAAGTAAAGCTTTTAAAATGCCCCAATTCTGGACCTAGATGATGTTCTATATAATGCATATAAGAACCTTCTACACCTCCGGATTCAAATACTTTAGAATCTTCGGTAAACAACTCAAATGTTCCTTCGGTCGTTAAGTTTTGTAAAGCGTTCTTGTATGATTTCATTACTTCGATAACGTCTTGCTTATCTGTCGTATCCTTACTGTTTTGTGCATTGGTAAAATTGACTGTTGTAATGAGAATAGTTATTAGTGTAATTAATTTAAGTACTTTCATAATTATAGTTTTTAAAAGGGTTATTTGTTAACGTGTATTCTATTAATATTGGCAATACCAAAAACCAAAACAAAAAAGCTCAAGAATACTTCCATCATTACCAAGAGTTTACCAGAAATTGTTAATGGTACTATATCACCAAAGCCAACTGATGAAAATGTGATTAAGCTGAAATACATAAACTCAAAGAATTGCATAAAAAATGAGCCATTAAGTGATGTGGCAGATTTAAAGTTTTCAGAATTTAGCACGTACAGCGCTTGATAATCTGCTGAAAACGAAAGGATAATCAAAACAATTAATACAGCAAATAATGTAAGAACATGTGTAAGTTGATGACTTTCGCCTATTATTTTGCTTAACTGTATAAAAGTGAGCCTCACAATAAAGACCGTTTTGACTAAAGCCAACACAACAATTAAAAGAGGTAGAAATAAGCTATCAGGATTTTCATTAGCCCATAATGCATAACTTAACGACAAAGCAGTAACAACACTAGCAGTGAGTAATACTTTTTTAAAAAGCTGTTCATAAAAGCCTGTATTTTTTGATGTGTTTGTTATGTCTTCCATATTCACTTTATTAATCCTCTAATCAAATAATTGAAGTGCCAACGCACCAACAGTTATTATAATCAGTATTGCATATATTATATAATTGAACCATTTTTTAACTACAGATTTCTCTTCTTTGCGATGGCATCCGTCTTTGCAACAATTTTTCATTATTTTATTTTGTTATCGTTACATTTTTAAATAATACCTGAAAATGAGAGTTAGACAGTATTCCATCAATCAAAAAAATAAGTCCTTCTCTCAAATTCAAGTATCTTCCACTAAACTTCTCTTTTTCAATTATCTTGTGCCTGACACGGGAAGGAACTAACACTAACCATCAACATTGTTTTCCTTCCCACGACAGGGCTTTTACTATTCCGAAAAAACACCTTTCTTCTTACTGTTAACTAACGTTATGTATATGAAAAATAGCAGAGCAAAAATGCTTTTATTTTCAGTTTAGCAATAAAATAGTAGAAAAGCACAAACTTTGTAGTTTGCACTTAACTGCTATTTTTTTATACTTTGTTAACAAACGTTGTGTTTTATTCTTTTAAAAATTTAATTGTATCTCCTCCATTTTCAAATTTTAAGAAGTATAATCCATTAGAATAGTTCCTAACGTCAATCTTTTCATTAGTATTAATACTTCCTTTTGAAATGTCTGAACCAATAACATTATAAATTCTATAATTTTCTGATTTAGTCAATCCTTGAATTTGTATATAATCAACCGAAGGATTTGGAAATATTTTCACTGATTTTTTAATGATAATATCATTAGTCGATAAAGTACTTAAAGTTAATTTTGAAACTGTACCAGTGGTTTCTGCAATGTATAGTATGTCGTTGTCAATAATTAAATGCCACGGTTCTTCTACAGTTACAACATCAGTTGTAGTAGGTGTGGTTGCTGTGATGTCAATTTTAGAAATTTTATTTCCATCAGATTCAGCAATATATAGGTCATTTCCGTTGAGTACGATTCCAGTGGGGTAAGATAATCCCGTTACAACATCAGTTGCAGTAGGTGTGGTTGCTGTGATGTCAATTTTAGAAATTTTATTTCCAAGAGATTCAGCAATATATAGGTCATTTCCGTTGAGTACCATTCCAGTGGGTCCATTTAATCCCGTTACAATATCAGTTGCAGTAGGTGTGGTTGCTGTGATGTCAATTTTAGAAATTTTACCTCCATATTCAGCCATATATAGGTCATTTCCGTTGAGTACGATTCCATCGGGGGAAGATAATCCCGTTACAACATCAGTTGCAGTAGGTATGGTTGCTGTGATGTCAATTTTAGAAATTTTATTTCCATTATACTCAGCAACATACAAGTCATTTCCGTTGAGTACCATTCCACTGGCTCCAGATAATCCCGTTACAACATCAGTTGCAGTAGGTATGGTTGCTGTGATGTCAATTTTAGAAATTTTATCTCCATTAAACTCAGTAACATACAAGTCATTTCCATTAATTTCCAGTCCATTAGGGAAAGATAATCCCGTTATAATATCAGTTTGTGCAGTAATATTAATGTAATTTAAAAATAGAATTGTCGTTAATAAATAAATTTGTTTCATTTTGTAAATAATTTAATTGTTGATATTTGGTTTTAATGTTTACTAATAAACCAGTATGATAGATTGATCCCTATAAAGTTTCTATTGAATAGTCTTTTGTACTTTACCACATTTAAGCATTCGACTTCCGTAATACGGGTTTCTAACTTCGTTACTTGTACTTAACCAAGCACTACCCTTATCATACATTGGGCAAAACTGCTGGTAAAGCGTATTCTTGGTACCAGCTATAGCAACCATATCTGTTATGTCTTTACTTAATGTCTTAAAATGTTCTCTTTGATGACCTATTTCACTTTTTGAAATATGCTCCGCGTGTTCTATAGCATCTTCAATGATATCTGTCAACTCTTTTTGTTCAGCTGAAGTATAATTTGACTTATTAAATGCTTTTAATGATAATGCTAATTTAGAGCCTACTGTAGCTGCTTTTTTAGAATCATCAGCTACCAATGCATCCTTTAAGTTGAAATAATCACTTAAAATCGCTTCAAATTTTATATCACTTTTCTTATTCATCATTTTACTGTGCTTCATTCCATCATTGTGCTCACTCTTTTTTTCCTTCTTACCATGGTCATGATTATGTTGTGCATTGGTTAAAGAAACTGTCATCAATAGCATTATCGCTATACTCATTTTTAAATTTTTCATCTTTTTAATTTTTATATTATTTATAAACTATCTTTTAATTGTGTTATCCAACTGATTATCTCTTCTTTCTCGGATTCTGAAAACATTGCTTCTTTATGAATCAAAGTGTAAGAATCTAAAGGCATTTCACCACTTTCAATCTGTTTAATAATAGACCTTAGTTTACTTACTTTTCTTCGATTTGAAAGAGAATCCCACTCATTAAAGTTTAACTCTGCTTTTCCCTCTTCAATATGGTCTTCTAGAAACCAAGCTATTGGCTGAATTTTATTGTACCAAGGATATTTTGTGTTGTTACTGTGACAATCATAGCAAGAGACTCGCAACCTTTTTTGAATGGGTTCTGGAACATTATGCACCAACATAAAATCGGTTTTAGGCGTAACGTTACTTTGGTTGTAATCTACAGGCATAAATTGTATGCCTACAAAAGCAATCAACAAGATTATTGCTATGATTTTTAATACCTTCATTTAGTTAATTTCTTTCTCTACTTTACCACATTTTAACATTCTACTTCCGTAGTAAGGGTTTCTAATATCTTTACTTTTACTCAACCAAGCTGTACCGCCATCGTACATTGGACAAAACTGCTGGTATAACGTGTTTTTTGTCCCTGTAATGGCAACCATATCGATTACATCTTTACTTAATGTTTTAAAATGCTCTCGCTGGTGGGTAATATCGCTTTTAGCAATATGTTCTGCATGCTCTACTGCATCTTTAATAATATCATCTAAATCTGCTTTTTGAGTGTCTGATAAATTTGAAGCAACATTAAGATTTTTTATTGTTGTTGCTAGTTCTCCACCAAGTTCTTTGGCTTTAGCATTATCATCTGCAACTAGAGCGTCTTTAAGATTAAAGTAGCCATTTAATACCGCTTGCGAACTACCATCACCACTCATTGCCATATCTTTTTTATCTCCTTTGTGATGACCGTCATGGTTATCGTGATTCATTTTTGAATGATCCATATCTTTTTTCTCATCGTTGTGAGCACCGTCATGATTGTCATGATTCATTTTTGAATGATTCATATCTGCATTCATCTCCGAATGGTTTTTATGTGTACTACTTTGTTCTTTTTTGTTGTCTTTACAAGACATTACTGTTAAGGTTAAAAATGCTATTGCAACCATACCTAATGTTAATTTTAATTTTCTCATTTTGTTTTAATTTATAATTTGTTAATTGTTAAAATCGAGCTAATAATCCACCACCCCAACCATATCTGTTGTTGTAGTTTCCTTGAATTGAAAAATTACGTGAGAGGATGTATGAAAGACCTACCAACCATTGGGTTTCACTTTCAAAGGATTTATTATCCTCTAAATCATTGACCCATCCAAAGTCTGCTCTATATTCGTATTCGCCTTCCAGAAAAATTCTTGGAAAAATCAATAACTCCCTATCCAGACGTATTCTTGGGCGTAGCTGATTATCCATACTCACATCTACATTGAACCTGTAAGGTGTAAAGTACTTTACACCTATAAGACCAACTGTGTTGAACTTATCATAGGAGTCAGGCACTTCGGTTTCGAGATTAACACCTACATAGAGACGTACCCAATCATTGAGATATCTATTGTAATTTACTTCGGCTTCGAGATTTTGATTGTAATCGAACTCTGTTCTTAATCCAAATTCGTTACGGATATTACTAGAGGTTAAAAAAAGCTCATTAAAGTTTGACCCTGCACGAACCAATCCCCACGAATAATAAAGATCTGTTTCATCTACTAGTTTTTGCGCAGGAAATTCTTTCATCCTTTCGTCTCTTGGTGTATCATAACTAAATACCCTAGCCATACCTCCCATCATATGATATAGTACATGACAATGAAAAATCCAATCACCAACTTCTTCATTATAAAATTCTATGACCACTTTTTGCATCGGTGGTACATTAACAGTATGTTTTAATGGCGAACGTTCTCCATTTTTATTTATCACCCTAAAGTAATGTCCATGAAGGTGCATTGGGTGATGCATCATTGTTAGGTTGTTCAATGTTATTCTAGTAACCTCACCGCCTTTAATTTTAATATTATCTGTTTCTGACAATGGTACTCCATTCATACTCCAAACATAGCGTTGCATATTTCCAGTCAGGTTCAACAAAATGTCGTTTACGGGTAAGTTAGCTTTGAATGCGGTATTTTCCTTTGCCGTCAAAAAATCATAATTGAAATAGGTTTTACGTGTTCTGTAATCAAAAGACGCGGTATCTTTCTGCATCATAGACATATCGTGACCCATATGGTCATTTGTCTTCATTTCCATTGGATTACCCATTTTACTATCTTTCATAGTCATTTGTCCGTCCTTCATATCCATCTTCATTCCATACTTTTGCATTAATAACTCTGGTGTTTTCTTCTTTTGATTTCCTATTATCGCAGGCGCTCCCATCTTCATGTCCATTTTTGCCATTTGCTTCATCATTTCGACTTTGTTGGGTCTATCGATTACCGTCGCAGAAAAAAGTTCTCCATTTCCTAAGCGAATTGAAGTATTACCAGAACCATCCTGAGCTGTAGCAACAATTTCTATAGCTCCTTTTGGGATAGTGATTATTACATCATACGTTTCGGCTATGCCAAATAGAAATCGGCTTTTGGATACCGGTTGTACGTCAATACCATCACTAGATACCACCATCGGGTTTCCGCCACCAAAATCCAACCAATAATAGGTAGAGGCCGATGCGTTGATGAAGCGAAGACGTACTTTTTCACCTGGCTTGAATTCTGGATACTCCGCCATTTTTTTACCGTTGGACAAAAATGTGGGATAATAAATATCTGAAATATCTGCTCCTTCCATACGATCTCTCCAAAATTTGAATTGTGCTCCTAATGCCCCTTCTTTAATTACTCTACTTAATGGTACTGATGTTCCTTTCTTTACCTGATACCAGTCATTACCTCTTTTTAGATTCCTTAAAACATTCAATGGTTTTTCATCGGTCCAATCTGATAACATCACGACCAAATCTTTATCATATTCCAAGGTTTTTTCTTTTGGGTGAATGATAATAGACCCATAAACACCCTTTTGCTCTTGTAACATCGTATGGGAATGATACCAATACGTACCCGATTGGTTGATTGGAATTCTATATTGAAAAGTGGTTCCTGATTCAATTGGTGGCGTATTTAGATATGGAACGCCATCGTAAAAATTTGGAAGGATTAAGCCATGCCAATGTACTGATGTTTCTTCATCCATTTTATTGATTACATTAATGATTGCAAGATCACCTTCCTCAAATTCCAAAACGGGCCCAGGAATACTTCCGTTTATAGTCATGGCTTTTGCAGTAACATCCCCAAGTGTCATTTTATTTTCTTCAATGGTAAGGTTGTACTCCTTAACAGGTCTACCTTCTTCTTTTCTATCTTCTCCGTTTGTACCTACTTGAGCAAAAGTAAAAGAGGTAAATAGTAATAATATGATTATATTTATTGTCTTCATTTCTATTGTGTTAAGTAATTAATCAATGCATATTGCACATAATACCCTTTAATGGATTCAATAAGATTTATTTGAAATTTTAACTGTAACTCTTGAACATCTAAAACGTCATTGAAATCTATAGTTCCTGTTTCATAGCTTTTAATCAGGATTTCTTCAGCATCATTCGCTTGCTTTAAATTGTCTGATTGAATATTGAATTTTATCCTCGCATTCGTTCGATTGTATTTTGCATCTGCTAATAATGTTTCTAGTTTATTTAGCCTATCTTCTTTTTGGGACTGTATTTGTAACTGCTTCAATCGATTCTGTTTTGTTATAGACTTATACTTATTGTTGAAAATTGGAATCGAAATGGAAACCATAGGCATTACAATGTCCTTTCCGTTGTCAATAAAACTCATATCTGGTCGCTCTGAAACTGGTACGTAATCTAACCCAAAACCAATATTAGGAGCACTTTCTTTCTGGTTTAACAATTCTGATTGTTCAATCGATTCGTACAACTTGTCATACTTTAACAATTCAGGATTTAACTGAAGAGTTTTGGCTGATATTAATGCATCCTCATCTGGAATGAACATCTCGTCAACAACAATTATCGTAATAGTTTCATCACGATTTAAGAGATTGTTGAAGGCCACTTGTTCAGCAAGATAATCTTGCTCCAACACATCTTTTTTCTGTAAAAGCTCATTTTGTCTTATTTGAAGACGCAATACATCTACTGCCGATGCCTTACCAACTTCTACCGAAGTTAATGCCAAACGTTCATAAGTTTCTAAAAGCTTAATATTTTTATCTAAAACACGTTGTTTTGCTCTAATGGCATACAGCTTGTAATAAGATTGAGATACCGCTAGAGCAAGTTTTCTTTTTGCTATCTCTATATCTACAAACTGAGCTTCTGCCATTGAATTGGCATAATTTTCTCTAGCTGCAATGGTTCCAAACCAAGGTAACATCTGCTTAACTGAAAAACGTGCGCGTTGCGCTCCTGTCCGAGTTTCAGGCTCACTTACAAAATAGCCAGCACTTATTTGAGTATCTGGTAAGGTATTGGCTTCATTAACTTTTTCCTCTGCTATGTTATAGCGCAACTCGAAAGCTTGAATTTCGGGGTTGTTATCTTGAGCTTCCTTAATATAAGTTGCTAAGTCTTGTGCATTTCCTTCCGCTAAAGCGAAAAAAAGGATTCCTATTAATATTATATATCTCATTTTGTAGCTCGTTTTAATTGAAATTCTTGTTTCCAGCTAAATAATACTGGTACAACAAATAAAGTCACCAAAGCAATAAGCATTCCTCCAAAAGATGGGATAGCCATTGGTATCATTATATCACTACCACGACCTGTTGAAGTAAGTACAGGTAATAAAGCAAGTATGGTTGTCGCCGTTGTCATTAAACAAGGACGGATACGCTTTTCTCCAGCCTCTATTACCGATGCTCTAATTCCTTTCTTGTCTTTAGGCTTATTTTTTTCAAAGGTTTGTGTTAAATAGGTTGCCATTACGACACCATCATCGGTTGCAATACCAAATAGAGCAATAAAACCGACCCAAACGGCAACACTTAAATTAATGGTATGCATTTGGAAAAGGTCTCGTAAATTTTCACCAAAAAAGTTAAAGTTTAAAAACCAATCCTGACCATAAAACCAGATCATTAAAAATCCTCCGGCAAAGGCAACAGCAATTCCTGTAAACACCATTAATGATGTCCCAACAGAACGAAACTGGAAATAAAGAATAAGAAAAATAATTGCCAATGCTAGTGGTACTACTACACCCAGGGTTTTTTCTGCTCTTAATTGATTCTCGTAAGTTCCAGTAAAACGATAGTTAATGCCTTTAGGAACGATAAGTTCGCCACTATCAATTTTAGATTGGATAAGGGCTTGTGCATTCTCTACTACATCTACTTCTGCAAAACCATCAAGTTTATCAAAAAGCACGTAACCTACTAAAAAAGTATCTTCACTTTTTATTACTTGCGGTCCTTGTTCGTATCTAATCGTAACTAATTCGCTTAATGGTACAGGAGTTCCTTTTTCTACAGGAACATAAATGTCTTTTAAATCATTCGGGTTGGCTCGTAGTTCTCTTGGATAACGTACACGAATGCCATATCGCTCTCTACCTTCAACAGTTTGTGTAAGTACCATACCCCCAATAGATACTTGAATAACTTGCTGTACCTGTTCTATGGTAATTCCATATCGTGCCAGTCGATCTCTGTTAATGTCTAAAAGTAGGTAAGGTTTCCCAACTATTCGATCTGCAAAAACGGCTTCTTCCTTTACTCCTTCAGCCTGTTTTAAAATGTCTTCTAGTTGAACACCAAAAGCTTCAATCTCATTTAAATCTTGACCTTTCACCTTAATACCCATAGGCGCACGCATTCCAGTTTGAAGCATAACCAAACGCGTTTCAATAGGTTGTAATTTTGGCGCTGAAGTAACTCCCGGCAGTTTTGTTACCTTTACAATTTCTTTCCAAATATCGTCTGGGGATTCAATTTCTGGTCTCCAATTTCTATAGTATTCTCCGTTATCATCTGGTATTAGTTGCAAACGGTGAACCAAAAACGGGTCTTTGGTCATAGAAACATCATATTCAGCCTCTTCATTAATTTCGCTATTAGGGTTTACTACTAAACTTCCATCCTTTAAAACAAATAATCCATCTTCATTGACTTTAAATCGTTGTCTTTCTCTTTTATCATTTAGGATGTATTCCGACTTGTACTGAATCACATTTTCATACATTGATAATGGAGCAGGGTCTAATGCTGATTCTGTACGACCAGATTTACCTACAACGGTTTTAATCTCTGGTATACTGGCTACTGCCATATCCAATTGTTGTAATACGCGTTTATTTTCTTCGACCCCAGCGTGAGGCATAGAGGTTGGCATTAAAAGAAAAGATCCTTCATTAAGTGATGGCATGAATTCTTTGCCTGTATTACGCATAATTAATACTCCAAAAACAACTATGGCTGTCGGTACCGAAAGAAATAATAACTTATTACGTAATGCCCAATTTAAAATTCGTACATAATATTTTCTAAATAGTGTAAACACACCTAGTAAACCAAAACAGATTAGACCTACAAAGATTAAGTTTATAAATATGCTGCGATCGACTCCTAATGGTCGCCAATATTCTGCTAATAAAAAAATGATAGCAAAGGCAGATACGAATATGTTAATAGTATTAGCACGTTGTGAAGTAATCTTTTCCTTTAAAGAAAGAATACCTACTACTCCAAAAGCACTCAATATTAAACCAAGAGGATATCCTAATATTAATGCTAATATCCCACCAATAATCAATACCCCATTTAATATAAAACTAAATGATTTTTTTACACTTCGTTTCTTAAAGAAATAGGCTGCAAACGGTGGTATTAAAAATAACGCCACAATTAGTGAAGCTGTTAAGGCTGATGTTTTAGTAAATGCCAATGGACGGAACAACTTTCCTTCGGCTCCAATCATTGTAAATACAGGGATAAAACTTATAATAGTAGTCATTACCGCAGTAAGAATAGCACCAGACACTTCGGCTGTGGCATTATATACTACTGTATTCATTGGTAGGTTCTGGTCATTTTCATCTATATGGCGTAGCACATTTTCGGAAAGAATAACACCTACATCTACCATTGTACCAATAGCTATGGCGATACCAGATAAAGCTACAATATTGGCATCTACATTAAATAATTTCATTGATATAAAAACCATCAATACAGCCACAGGCAGTAGTCCTGAGATTAATACTGACGCCCTTAAGTTGAAAACCATAATGATAATAACAAAAATGGTTATCAAAATTTCTAGAGTCAATGCTTCATCAAGAGTCCCTAATGTTTCCTGAATGAGTTCAGTTCTATCATAAAAAGGAACAATAGTCAATTGTGATGTCCTTCCGTCACTCAAGATTTTTGATGGTAAACCAGAACTTAGTTCTTTAATTTTTTCTTTAACATTATTAATAACGGCCATAGGGTTGGCTCCATAGCGAGCAACCACAACACCACCTACAACCTCTGCGCCTTCTTTATCTAAGAGACCTCTTCTTGTTGCAGGACCGTGAGAAACTTTAGCTATATCTTTCAGGCGTATAGAAGTAAAATCTTCTGAGGTGACTACTGCATTTTCTAAGTCGGAAATAGATTTGACATATCCCAAACCTCGAATTAGATATTCTGCCTGATTAATTTCTAATGTTTGCGCACCAACGTCTTGATTACTTTGTTTTACAGCTTTAACAACCTCGTTCAATCCAACTTTATACTGTTTCATCAATTCAGGATTGACATCCACTTGATATTCTAAAACGTAACCACCTATTGATGCTACTTCTGAAACACCACTTGCTGAGGATAGTGCATATTTCACGTAGAAGTCCTGAATACTTCTTAATTCTTGTAAGTCCCAACCACCGGTAACATTTCCGTTTTCATCACGACCTTCTAATGTATACCAGTAAATCTGTCCGAGACCTGTAGCATCAGGACCTAGCGCGGGGTTTACTCCTTCTGGTAATAATCCCGCTGGTAGTGAATTTAATTTTTCTAGTATACGACTTCGACTCCAATAAAATTCTATATCCTCTTCAAAAATGATATAGATGCTCGAAAAACCAAACATTGAGGAACTACGTATGGTTTTTACCCCAGGAATTCCTAACAAGGAAGTAGTAAGTGGATAAGTGATTTGGTCTTCAATATCCTGAGGAGAACGTCCATCCCATTTGGTAAATACGATCTGTTGATTTTCACCAATATCAGGTATGGCGTCTACAGCTACAGGGTTACGTGGCATAGAACCAGTATTCCATTCGAAAGGCGCATTTACAACACCCCACGCCACAAATAAGGCTAGTAACAAAACTGCTACTAATTTATTTTCTATTAAAAATTTGATGCTTTTATTTAGCATATAAATGAATTTTAAGTAATTAAAAATTTGGTCTTAAAACAAAAGACAAGCAGTTTAGTCCAAACAAGTTAATGTTGGACTACAGTATTAATTACTTAAAAATCAAATAAGGAAAGTTTGGTCTAAAATTTGAACGTCCCTGACCAAAGGAGGAGGAGAATAATTTTTAAAAGCAATATTTTCCGTTTGTTGTTCTGCAAACAGATTTATGTATGAATAGATGAAAGCAGCAACTAATAGTTGTTGCTCCTTATCTAATTTGTCTAAAGAAATTTTCAAATCATCTTGACCATCAACAACCAACTGCTCATCACTACAACAGTCTTTCTTACTGATATCACACTCTTTTGAAGATGTTTTTTGTTGAGTTTCCATACCACAAGACTCAACTTTACCAAGCACCGAAGTATCTACTAAAACATCACCACAATAATGGCTTTCAATTGTGAAAGACATTGTTGTGGCAAACACTAAAAGTGCCATACAAAAGGATGCTATTTTATATAAATACTGCTTCATTGATTTTGCAAATTTACAAAAAAAATCAACACTTTAATTTTGTTTAACAAAATTTTAAACTCTTTATATAAATAAAATACTTAGAAACTGTTTACCAAATTGATTAAATACAATAATATTCTCTACAAACTCTTTAATTTCTATATTAGGTTACCGTTATCAAAATTAGAAAACACATCTTCATTAACATTTATAAATACTTTCAATGATATGCAAATACAGCTCCATCAAACCCTCTTTTATTTAGAAGAAACTTTAAAACAAGGGGAGGTTTTTAAGTTTTACTTTTTGATAAAAACCTATGGAAAAAGTTTCATATTTAAAAAGGTAAGTATAGTCATTTTAGGGATTTATGAACCATACAATTGCAATTGCTAAAATTATATTTAATATTTTCTTTATAAATTAAGTAATTAATTCTATAAACATATCAATCTGTACTCAATTATAATCAAATATCATATTTCTATTTAACCTTTAGATTTATATTTGTATGAATGCGATTTTGCTTAACACTCATAAAAACACTAAAATAAACTTGTTGATCATAAAATATTATTTTATTTAAATGTTAAACAAAATTTATTACATTTGTAATGTGAAAACATTTTTTACTAAAATATTGTCTTTCTTTTTGGCAGCATTTATATTGCTGTCGACCATATCTTTTTCAGTAAATATGCATTTTTGCTGTGATAACTTAGTGGATATGGCTTTTTTTAGTAAAGTACAAACCTGCAAAGAAAAAGTTCAAAAAGAAGATAGTTCTTTAAAAAAATGTACCTCTTTACAGGAAAAAGAGTGTTGTGAGAATCAGACTGTTCTTATAGAAGCAGCTAGTGATAGCTTCAAAAAATCAACTACAGTTCTAGAATTTGATAATTTAGTTTTCTTAAAAACATTTATTTATTCCTACATCAACCTTTTTGAAGGACTAGAAAAAAACATGGTTCCTTTTAAGTACTATGTCCCTCCCTTGTTTTCCAAGGATATATATATTCTACACGAGACTTACTTAATTTGATTTTCTACATCGCAGTAAAAACCCTTTGACTGCACAATTAATTATAGTCAAAGCATAGCTATTGGCTATAAACTGTTGCACCCAATTTCCAACAACATTATTTACGCATTATGCAGTAAGCGTGCATTTACATAATTAGTTATTGAGTGACATCTTAATAACAATACCTTTTTAAATATGATACAGCCAAAAGAATTTTGGATTAAAAACATGGTATGTAGTCGTTGCTTAAAAGTAATAAAGCAAGAGCTACAAGAATTAGGAATAACTGTCCTTTCTTTAGAACTAGGGAGACTTTTAGTAGAAGCACCTGGAATAAGCGATACACAAATTAACCAAGATGTCGCTAAAGTACTTCATGCAAATAACTTTGAGATTGTTAAAAGTGAAGAAGATATGCTTGTTGAAAGAATAAAAATTATTCTTATTGAACAACTTGTTGAACTTCCATTAACCCTAAAGATTAAGACTTCGGAACATTTATCATCAACCCTTCACCGAGATTATAAAGCATTGAGCAAACTGTTCTCATCTAAGGAAAAGACCACCATTGAAAAGTACTTTATACGATTAAAAATTGAAAAAGTAAAAGAACTCATTCAGCTTAAACAACATTCCTTTTCTGATATAGGCCACTTATTAGATTACAGTAGTGTAAATCACTTATCTAGGCAGTTTAAAGATGTGGTTGGAATAAGTATGACAGATTATAAAAACACAGAAAATTGGAAGCGGAATAATTACGATGAAATTATATAGATAAAAAAGAAAGTTATGCAGATAAAAACCTGCAACAACCTCTAGTTTTATCAAATTAAAAACTCATTCAAAATGAGAACAATCCTCCTCACATTATTAATTATCCCAATGCTAGGATTTGGGCAAACCTTAGAGCATATTGACTTTATCTCCCCTTTTCACGACGGTCTAGCAGCTGTAAAAAAAGGAAATGAATGGGCATTTATTGATCAAAACGGTTCAATAATTATTGACTTTAGAGGTGATTTGATACAGACCAAAACAGACGAGGGCAACTATCCTGTGTTCAGTAATGGTAAATGTATTATAACACATCAAAAGGATGGTATACTCTATTATGGCTTTATTGACAAAAAAGGAAAAACAAGTATCAAACCACAGTTCCTAAATGTCTCGAATTTTCAAGGTAACAAGGCCTTAGCATTAATAGTTCATAAAGAGACCATAGGTTACAATGATATCTTAAAAAAAGATGTGGTCAACTACCATTATTATGAAGTGGTCATTGATGAAAACGGAAATGTTATAGACCATCTAACTCAGTTAGCTATACATATTCCTCCAAAATATACTAAAAGTAAAACTCCACCAATCATCACTTCTAAATTTATTTCAGACAGTCTAATTTATAGTAAAGAGCAATGACAACAAATGGAACTTAAAAAAGATACCACGTTGAATCCTATTCTAGTCGAATCTTAAGATATTTAAAAAAACAGTAACACACTAAATCATAATCAAATGAAAACAAAAAAGCTTTTTTTCAGCATAACTCTACTGGGGTTAATTTACCTCTTGACAGTAGGGTTTATTAATTCTTCTAAAAGAGAATATACCTCAATAGAGCAAGACAAATGGGTGGCTCCAGCAAGTGCTGATAAAATAAAAAACCCATTGAAAGGCGATGCAAAAGCTACTGCATCAGGTAAAAAGATATATAAAATGCTATGCTTTGTTTGCCATGGACCTAAAGGAAAAGGTGGTGGTATGGCAGGCACAGGACTTACACCAAAGCCAGCAGACTTAACCAGCGACACTTTTCAATCACAATCAGATGGAGCAATCTTCTGGAAGATAGAACAAGGACGTTCACCAATGCCCTCATATAAAACTTCAATCCCAGAGAAAAAACGCTGGGAACTTATTAACTATTTAAGAACCCTAAAATAATGAAAAAGACACTAGTATTTATTGCAATTGTTGTTTTGAGCTATTCCACTTATAGTCAAACATATAACAATTTTAAAATAGACAGCACTAAAACCTCCGAGCCATTTAAACCAAGTAATACTCAGTTTATGATTAGAGGGTATGGACATACAGGTTTAAATACTTTAAGCAATAGTGAAGAAACAGAATCATCATATGTTGGCTCTGCCTTTGCTCCCATTTTTTTATTCAAGCATTCAGATAGATTTATGTTTGAGGCTGAGTTAGAGTTTGAGTTAGAAGGTAATGAATTAGAAGTTGGTTTAGAATATGCTAATGTAATGTATGTTCTCAACAAAAACATGACAATTCGAGCTGGAAAGTTTTTATTGCCTTTTGGGACATTTATGGAACGCTTACATCCTGCTTGGATAAACAGGCTTCCTACAAGACCTTTAGGTTTTGGTCATGATGGTATTGCCCCTTCTTCCGGCATAGGGGTAGAACTTCGCGGAGCTTTTGATTTAGGAGGACCAAAATTAAATTATTCTGTGTATTCTACTAATGGTCCAAGATTAAAAGATGGTAGTGATGAACCAGAAGAAGCAGGAATGCTTCTATTCCAAAATTTTGAAGATAATAATAACAGTAAAGCCTTTGGAGGTCGTATTGGATTATTGCCTTTTGCAGATTCTTCAGCAGAGATTGGCTTTTCTGCATATTCAGCAAATAAAGTTGGGACTAGTGATTCTGAATACAAAAATGTTGGAGCATTATTGTACGCAATTGATTTTTCCTATATAAAACAAATTCCTGCCCTTAAAGGTTTTATTGATATTAAAGGGCAATACAATAATTCCAATATTGATGATGCCACTTATATTGAGATAGAGAATGATATAGAAGAAGAATATACCTTCGATAATAAAAGCAACTCATTTTATACTCAGCTTAGCTATCGTCCAACAATGGCTAGTAGTGACTTTCTAAAAAAACTGGAAGTGGTAGGAAGGTATTCAAACTTTAATACTCCTGAAGGTGCCGAATGGGAAGAACAGTCTGATCAATATGCTTTTGGCCTAAACTATTGGTTAAGCTGGAGGTCTGTGATAAAAGTTGCATACCAGACAACAGATAGTGCTGGAGGTCACGATGGAGGTGGTAAAACTAACGGCTTCTTTGTACACTGGGCTATTGGATTCTAATAAACTTATAAAACAACAATTATGAAAACAATATATAAAATATTCATAGCAGGAATAATGCTATTTATTACAGGAGGAGTAATAGTAAGTTGTTCTTCAACAAAAGACACTTATGCAGCTGCAAAAGACGTTGAAGACGAATTTAAAATTGAAAAATCTGGTGCTCAAATGTGGGGAGAAGCTTGTAACAGGTGTCATCTAGCACCTTCGCCAGCAGATTATAATGATACTGATTGGGCTACAATAAGCTTGCATATGAGAGTTAGAGCCAATTTAACAGAAAAAGAAATTACAAAAATTGAGGCCTTTCTAAAATCTTCTAATTAACAACTAAAATATATTTCTTTCCATTTTTTATTTGCATGTAAAGGAATGTATCTAAAATAAAAAACAATGAAAAACAATCACTGGATATGGATGGTCATCGGATGCGGACTGCCGTTACTTTTTATCTTTTTAGCACCTTCTTTCGGTATAGGTGGAGGCTCGTCCCTTTTCATCTTTATACTATTCATGTTTGCTATCCACTTGTTTATGCCCCATGGTTCACACGGACATGGAAGACATAAACATAACAATCAGAATGATCAGGATAATAAACACAACCATTCAGATGAAAAACACAAAAAGCATCAACATCATTAAAAAACATCTATGATAAAACAAAAATTTCAAATAAGCGGAATCAGTTGTGGCGGATGTATTTCAAGGGTCAAGAAGATATTGGAAGAACATCCTAATATTGAAAAAGTAGAGGTTTTTTTAGCACCAAAAGGCGCCACTATTATTTCTATGAACGAAACGCTCTCTGTTCAAGACATACAAAAGCAACTAGATAAATTAGGGGAATATACAATTACAAAAATAAATCAATAACAATTTTAAAATTAAAAATTATGCATTTATACAACGGACACTTTGGTGGAATGCACCTTATATGGTGGATTATATGGATTATACTTCTTGCTTGGATATTCTTTATTCCTGCAGATATTCCATATCAAAAAAACAAAGAAGAAAACCCTCTGGATATTTTAAAAAAACGCTTTGCAAAAGGTGAAATATCTAAGGAAGAATTTGAAGAATCGAAAAAGATTTTAAAATCAGACAGCTAATTAAAAAACTATAAAATTATGTACCGATTAAACATAAAAAAACTGGGATTTGCCTTTGGTCTTACTGGAGCACTAATTTACCTAGGCTGTATGATCGTAATGTCGACTGCAGGAAAGGAAGGAACAATCAACTTTTTTAACAGTCTCTTGCACGGCTTAGACACTACAAATATAATCAGAATGGATGTTCCTCTATGGGAAGCTGGTTTAGGAATCATACAAACCTTTATACTTGGTTGGCTTGTTGGCGCCTGTATTGCGGCATTTTACAATGCACAAATTAAAATAAAAAGATAGAAAGCTTGTAAGATCTTATGCAGTACGTTTGGTTTACATGGTCACTAATTATTCTTGCGCTTTGGGCAATAATCTATTTCTTTAAAAAAGATTTGAGAAAGGAAATGCTCAAAATGAGCTACATTACAATGCCTTTTGGTTTCACAGAGCCCTTGTTTGTACCAGAATATTGGTTGCCTCCGTCACTTTTTGACTTGGCTGAAAAAACAGGTTTTGATATAGAAAGCCTCATTTTTTCTTTCGCCATAGGTGGTATTGGCACTGTACTTTATAATATTGTATTTAAAAGAGGCCTTGTTGAAATACCACATAGTGAACGCAGCCATAACAGGCACCGTTTACATATTTATATACTTTTTATACCAGCATTCATATTCAGCATTCTGGCGCTATTTACATCGCTCAATCACATTTATTGCGGCATCGCCGCTTTGTTTCTTGGTGGTTTAGCGACACTTTATTGTCGCCCAGATTTAAAAAGAAAGATATGGGTGGGAGGCATCCTGTTTACGGTATTGTACTTCATCTATTTTGGAAGCATCCTACCATTCTATCCCCAATACGTGGAGTTGTACTGGAATCTGGAGAACCTTACCCATATTCTTATTCTAGGAATTCCCATCGAGGAATTATTGTTCGCCTTTACCTTTGGAATGTATTGGTCTGGGTTATACGAACATCTGTATTGGCATAAACTAATAAGCTTAAATAAAACTCATAATCAATAAAAATTAAACAATGAAACGAAGACATTTTAAACAACAGAACAATGAACCTATGGTAGCAACAGTAGAAAATCCAAGCGGAAAAATCTACAAACTATTAGCCAACTTTTTATTTTTGATTTTGGCCTCAATAATACTGCTTTCGTGTTCCAATCAGAAAAAAGATAAGGCTGAAACAGCTACGCTTGCAGTCACGCAAACAAAACCCATTCAAATGAATTCAGTTGTTGTTTTTCAAACAACTTATGAAATTGTACCAAACGATAAAGTGTGTATGGTAAACGATAGGTATATGGGAGTTGAGCAAATACCGATTGATGTAGAGGGTATAACTTACTATGGGTGCTGCCAAGGCTGTGTTGAAAAACTTCAGAAGAACATAGATAATGTCCGCTTTGGTAGCAATCCAATCGATGACACAAAAGTAGATAAGGCCAAGGCTGTAATTGTTCAGGATAAAAGTAAAGGAAGCGTTTTCTATTTCGCTTCAAAACAAGATGCCCAAAACTTTATAAATAAAAATAAAGCTTAAGATATTTCTATTAGTAAACCATAAAAATCATGAAAATAGTATTGGCAATAGATGGCTCAGATTTCAGTAAAGCAGCTATTGAGCAACTTAACAGAATAACCATGCCACCAAATACAGAGATTCACCTTATAAACGTTTACGAATTTCCCACGGCTTTAGAGCCAGAATTAATGGCTACGGGTGGCAGCTTAAACCATTATTTTGAAGAATTCATAAACGGTGCTCAAAAATTGGGAAACAAGATTGTTATGGAAGCTAGCGATAACCTCAAGAGTATAAATAAAACACTTACCATAACTACCAGCGTTGTAAGTGGGTTACCTAAAATTGCCATTCTAGAAAAGGCTGAAGAATGGGATGCCGATTTAATAGTAGTTGGCTCTCAAGGTCAAGGTGCTCTCTCACGTCTATTATTGGGTTCTGTATCACAATATTTAGCCACCCACGCTAAATGTTCGGTAATGATTGTAAGAGATAAAAATAACAGTTAGAGTATCCAGAATAAATAATGGAAGACAACCACATACATAATATACAATCAAAATCGGCTTGCAAAATAGCGGACAATATATGCCTACCAGATACCAATTGGCCACGCGTGGTTATTGTAGGGGGTGGTTTTGCAGGTTTGGCCTTGGTAGAAAAGCTAAAGAACAAAAAAGTGCAAGTGGTTTTGTTTGACAAAAACAATTTTAATCAATTTCAGCCATTACTTTACCAAGTAGCTACTAGTGCACTAGAGCCTGACAGTATTGTGTTTCCCTTTAGAAAACAGTTTAATGGTTATAAAAATGTGGTTTTCCGATTAGCAGAAGTAGAAGAAATTCAGTCTTCTTTAAATGTTGTTAAAACCAATAAAGGAAGTATTCATTATGATTACCTCGTATTAGCCACAGGAACTACTACTAATTTTTTCGGTATGGATTCCGTTGAAGAAAATAGCTTAGGGATGAAGGATATTAGAGATTCCCTAAACATTCGTCATATGATGTTGCAAAATCTCGAACAGGCCGCCATCACTTGTGATGATGAAGAACGTGATGCGCTGACCAATTTTGTGATTGTTGGAGGTGGACCTGCAGGTGTAGAAATGGCAGGGGCATTAGCAGAATTCTGTAAATATATTCTTCCCAAAGATTATCCAGAGTATTCATCCTCAATAATGAATATTTATTTGATCGAAGCAGGAGAAAAGCTGTTAGGCACAATGTCGGATAAAGCATCGTCAAAAACCCTAAAATACTTAATGGATCTTAATGTAAAGGTGCTTCTTAATGAAGCCGTTACTAATTACGATGGCAATAATGTTTCTACAAAAAACGGAAAGAGTATTCTAGCCAAAAATCTCATTTGGACAGCTGGGGTTAAAGGTCAGTTTCCCAAGGGCATTGACTCAAAGCATGTAGTTAGGGGCAACCGCTTAAAAACAGATTCGTTTTTAAAGGTAGAAGGTTACGAAAATATTTTTGCTATTGGCGATATAGCAGCTGTTACTACCAATAAAGCACCAAAAGGGCATCCACAGGTTGCGCAAACGGCAATACAGCAAGGTAAATACTTGGGTACTGCATTATTAAAAATAATTAAGGGTGAAAGTGTAAAACCTTTTGAGTATAAAGATAAGGGCTCAATGGCAACCGTAGGTAAGTGCAAAGCAGTAGCCGATTTAGGCAAATTCAAATTTGGTGGTTATTTCGCTTGGCTACTCTGGTCTATCGTTCACCTTATGTCCATTAGCTGCTTTAGAAATAGATTGATGGTTGGTTTTAATTGGGCGGTAAGCTATTTCACTTACGAAAAGAGCAACCGCCTGATTATTAGAAATTTCAACAAACCATCAGAATTAAAATCCACAATCAATTCGCAACCCGCAGTAAAAAAAATAACAATCAATGATTAAAAGTACTGCATATAATAGCGTCTGGACCATTACGAATAAAGTGTTTAGTAACACAGGAATTGTACTTTTAATAGCAGTAACAATAGCTATGCTTTGGGCAAATTCACCTTGGCAAAGCACCTACCAAAATATTCTAAATACTACTATTTCATTTAGCATCGGTAATTTTCAATTGACCGAACCATTACTGCTCTGGATTAATGATGGATTAATGGCTCTGTTCTTTCTTCAGGTTGGTTTAGAATTAAAAAGAGAAATATTAGGTGGAAAACTATCAACACCTCAAAATGCAGTATTGCCTATTGGTGCCGCTATTGGGGGAATGGTTTTTCCAGCCCTTATATATTTTAGCCTTAATACTAGTGGCGAAGCATCACAGGGTTGGGGAATACCTATGGCCACCGACATTGCTTTTTCTATGGGTGTACTGGCTCTTTTCGGAAAACGCTTACCCATTGCATTACGTGTCTTCTTAGTAACACTCGCCGTCGTTGATGATTTAGGCGGTGTAATGGTGATTGCACTTTTTTATACTTCTGGTATATCCACTATGGATTTATTTCACGCCTTTCTTTTCTTTGGATTACTAATTATTGGCAATTATGCTGGAGTACGAAAAACTTGGTTCTATGCCATTATAGGAATAGGTGGTGTTTGGCTAGCTTTCTTCTTCTCAGGAGTACACCCTACCATTGCTGGCATACTAACAGCCTTAGCTATACCAGGTCGTGTAAAAATTAACGAGGCTACATTTTCGCAACGCCTTGCTGCATTACACAAAAAGTTCAAACAAGAAAAGCCCGTAAAAGGTTCGCTGATTTCTCATTCCCAATTAGAAATACTCGAAGAAATTAAAGTTACAAGTTCAGAAGCTCAAACACCACTTCAAAAACTTGAAAATGCCCTAAATCCATTTGTGAATTTTATCGTACTACCACTATTCGCTTTTGCTAATGCTGGTATTCACCTACATGGCAAAGTGCTGGAAGTACTTACCCACCCAATAAGTCTAGGAATAGGGTTTGGTCTCATACTCGGGAAATTTATTGGTATCGTCTTATTTTCAAAAATTTTGGTCTTTCTAAAATTAGCGAAACTTCCTAAGAACATTACATGGTATCACATCTACGGCATTGCCTTTTTAGCTGGTATCGGGTTTACAATGTCCCTTTTTATAAACGAATTGGCATTTGCCGATGAGGAATTTATCTATACCGCTAAAGTCGGCATTTTATTTTCTTCATTAATTGCAGGCATTATCGGTTCCATCATTTTAATAAAAAATCAAACACTTAAAACAATATAATATGAAAAAAATAGCAGTAATAGGCTATGGAGTAATAGGAAAAAGAGTGGCCGATGCCATCAATCTACAAGACGACATGAAGCTTTCAGGAGTATGCGATATCATAAGCGATTGGCGCATTCAAAATGCGGTAAGAAAAGAGTACGATATCTATTCAGCAACTGATGAAGCTGAAGACAAAATGAAATCTGAAGGCATTACAGTAAAAGGAAATATGCAAGAACTTTTAAATAAGTCAGACCTTGTTGTGGACTGCACGCCTAAAAAGATTGCGGCTCTAAATGTGACAATCTATAAGGAACAGAACATCAAATTCATATTACACGGTGGCGAAAAACACGAAACCACGGGGCATTCCTTTAGTGCCGAAAATAATTATGAATCGGCATTAAATAGAGATGCGACCAGAGTAGTCTCTTGCAATACAACCTCTATATTAAGAACGTTAACCGCGTTAAAAAGAGCTGATTTATTGGATTATGCCAGAGGGACGCTTTTAAGAAGAGCTACAGACCCTTGGGAAAGTCATTTGGGTGGTATAATGAATACAATGGTTCCCGAAAGAGATATCCCGAGCCATCAAGGTCCGGATGCTAAAAGCGTTGACCCAGAATTAGATGTGATTACTTCTGCGGTAAAAGTTCCAGAAACTTTAAGCCATATGCACTACTGGAATGTGAAGTTAAAAAAGCAAGCCTCGAAAGAAGAAGTTTTAAATGCTTTTAAAACGTCTAGTCGTATAAAGTTTATTCAATATGACCAAGGCCTAGTCTCAAACAATACCATTAAAGAAATGTTTTTGGATATGGGAAGACCTTGGGGCGATATGTACGAAGTTGCACTTTGGGAAGATATGCTAAAGGTAGTGGGAGATGAACTCTTTTATGCCTATATCGTGGATAACCAAGCTATAGTAATACCAGAAACTATAGATGCTATAAGAGCACTTACAGGAATTGAAACCGACGGAACAAAATCCATATCTAAAACCAATAAAAGTTTAGGAATTTAATTCTAATTAAAATGAAAACAAACAAGAACATTGTAGAGTTGTTGGGCGAAAAAGCCTCCTACTATTTAAATCACGTTTGTGAAAAAATCACGAAAGACGAATTACAAACACCAAGTAATAAAGGTCTTGATAACGTTTTTATTAATAGCAATAGAAATCCACAGGTTCTACGCAGTCTTTCACAGTTGTACGGTCACGGAAATCTGTCAGGAACTGGGTATTTAAGCATCCTGCCTGTTGACCAAGGCATTGAGCACAGCGCTGCTTTCTCATTCTATAAAAACCCAGATTATTTTGACCCAGAAAACATTATTAAGCTCGCTATTGAGGCGGGCTGTAATGGAGTAGCATCAACGTTTGGGGTTTTGGGATTAAATGCCAGAAAATATGCCCATAAAATACCTTTTATTGTAAAGATTAACCACAATGAATTGCTAACCTACCCAAATAAATACGATCAGACTCTATTTGGGAAGGTAAAGGACGCTTGGAATATGGGTGCAATTGCCATTGGTGCAACTATCTATTTTGGCTCAAAAGAAAGTAACCGTCAACTTAAAGAAATTTCAGAGGCTTTTGAAGAGGCTCATAGTTTGGGTATGGCAACCATTTTATGGTGCTACACCCGAAACGAAGCATTTAAAACAGAAAAAGAAGATTACCATGCTGCTGCCGACATAACTGGTCAGGCAAATCATTTAGGCGTTACCATACAGGCCGATATCATCAAACAAAAATTACCAACCAACAATTTTGGTTTTAAACATATCGATTTCGGCAAATACAATGATGAAATGTCTGAAACGCTCACTACAGAACACCCTATTGATTTATGCAGGTTGCAAGTAGCAAATTGTTATATGGGAAAAATAGGATTGATTAATTCTGGAGGAAGCTCTAATGGCGAATCAGATTTAATCGAAGCTATTACAACAGCAATTATTAATAAGCGTGCAGGAGGTTCGGGCTTAATATTAGGAAGAAAGGCTTTTCAGAGACCTTTTAGTGAAGGAGTAGAACTATTAAGATTAGTTCAAAGTATTTATTTGAATACAGAAATCAATATTGCTTAACAAAACAGAAAATGTTTGAAACAGAGATAAAATCACTAAAATCATTTAACGCTTATTTGGTAAAACTGACAGAAAGCCGCCTATGGTTAAAAGTTATCATTGCCTTGTTCCTCGGTGTTGGATTAGGTTTGTTCTTGAGTCCCCAAAATGGCTGGATCTCTAAAGAAACGGCTGATGTGATAGGCAATTGGCTCGCACTTCCCGGCGTACTTTTTCTAAAGTTGGTTCAAATGATTATGATTCCATTGATTGTGGCATCTATCATTACTGGTATCGCTAGTAATGATAAGGATAATCTTAAAAAACTAGGTGGAGGCGTGTTACTTTACTTTTTGGGTACTACCGTAGTTTCGGTAACTCTAGGTACTGTACTATCACAAATCTTCAAACCAGGTCGTTTTTTACACCAACAAGCATCATTAGAACACAACAAAATAACTAACACTGCAACAGAAGATGCTGAACTTTCTTTTGGACTCGACACCATTCCTGATGCTATATCAAACCTACTTCCTGACAACCCTTTGGCATCAATGGTAAGTGGGGAAATGTTAAGTATCGTGATTTTTACAATCATTATAGGAATAGCCGTACTATCGCTTGAAAACTCTTTACTACGCCCAGTAAAGCTTGTTTTAAGTGCTATACAAGAAGTCTGTATGACAGTAGTAAAATGGTCAATGCTTCTAGTACCTGTTGCCGTTTTTGGTCTTATGGCTCAACTAACCTCTAGTGTCGGATTAAGTTCCTTATCTGGTTTAACATACTATGTGGGAGTCGTAATTCTTGGTCTTTTACTATTGGTAATTTTCTATTTAGGACTTGTTACACTATTGGGAAAAACAAACCCGTTTCAATTCCTAAAAAAAATTCGAGATGTTCAACTATTAGCTTTTTCAACAACAAGCTCAGCAGCTGTAATGCCCTTGTCGTTAAAAACCGCCGAAGAAGAATTGAAAGTAGATAAGACTATTAGCAATTTTATTATACCTATCGGTGCAACCGTCAATATGGATGGAACTGCACTCTATCAAACTATAACTACTCTTTTTATAGCTCAAGCCTACGGCTTGGAAATGAGTTTACTTAATATTATTGTAATCATCGTTACCATTGTTGCCGCATCAATTGGTACACCAGCTATTCCTGGAGGTGGTGTAGTGATACTCGCCTCGGTTTTGGGAAGTGTTGGCATTCCATCAGAAGGTATTATCATAATTATTGGTGTAGAAAGACTATTAGGTATGTTCAGGACTGCCGTGAATGTTACAGGAGATTTAACAGCTTGTATAGTGTTCAATACTCTATATGGTAAAAACCGGCTATTAGTTGGTATTGAAAGTAAATATAAATCAAGTTTTAAACTATAAATCAATGAATCCTAACAAAATAAAACATATAAGCATATTTACATCTGGAGGCGATAGCCCTGGAATGAATGCTGCTCTCTACGCCATTGTAAAATCTGCTGAAGCAAAGGGTATAAAAGTAAGTGGTTTTAGAAAAGGATATGAGGGATTGATAGATGATGATTTAATTCCATTAAAATCACACGACTTACAAAAGTCAATGCATAAAGGAGGGACAATTTTAAAAACGGCACGAAGTAAACGGTTTATGACTCTTGAAGGTCGTAAAAAAGCATTACTAACCTTAACAAAAAACAAAATTGACGCTCTAATTGCCATAGGCGGTGACGGCACATTTAAAGGTCTATTGGCTTTTTCAGAAATATGTGATATCCCTTTTATTGGTATTTCAGGAACCATTGATAATGATCTCACTGGAACGGATTACACCTTAGGCTTTGATTCTGCTGTAAATACCGCTATTGAAAATATTGATAAAATACGGGATACCGCCGAATCCCATAATCGTGTATTTATTATTGAAGTAATGGGAAGAGATTCAGGATATATAGCAATTCATTCAGGATTAATGATAGGTGCCGATGCCATACTAATTCCTGAAAGCGCAAAAGACTTTATATATCTACTGGACAAGGTTGAAAAATATGATAGTGAAGATGCTTTCCTTATCGTCGTTTCTGAAGGTGATGAAATAGGTGCCGAACTTGTTTCCTCAAAAATAAAAGAAATCAATCCCAATGTCGATGTACGGATTACAAAACTTGGCCACGTACAGCGAGGTGGAAATCCTTCTGCTTTAGATAGAATGCTGGGTATAAGGCTTGGAGTGGCAAGTGTAAATACTCTTTTACAAGGTAAAAAAAATGTCATGGTCGGTTTTTTAAACAATCAATTGCACCTAACCTCATTTAAAGAGGTGGTGAAGCAACATCAAGTAAATACTGAATTATACGAACTTTTAGAACTATTTGGAAAGTAGAAATGATAGAAGCTTTAAAAAATATCAATCCATTTATCCTCGGGCTACTCATAAGCCTAGGCATTGGTCTTATTCTGGGGTTAGAACGCGAGTATGATAAATTGAAGGAAGAACAAGGTTTTGCAGGTATAAGAACCTTCCCTATTGTTGCCATTATTGGTTTTATCTTGGGAAGTCTATCCATAACCTATACACCTTGGTTGGTTATCATTATTTCATCGGCATTCCTATTATTTCTATCGTTAAGCCATCTTTCTATAGTCCAAAAACATGCTATGACAGGTATTACTACCAATTTAGCACTATTTGCCACATTGATTCTGGGAGTTATGGTTGCTAATCATTTGCACAAAGAAGCTGTTGCCACTGCAGTAGTAATTGTTACTCTGTTATCACTGAAAACAACTTTTAATACTTTCATAAAAAACATTACTTCAGAAGAGCTTTTTGCCTTTATTAAATTTTCAATTATTTCACTTCTTATTTTACCTTTTTTACCAAATCAAGATTATGGTTCAGAAGGCTTACTAAACCCTTTTGAGATTGGGGCAATAATAGTGATTGTCTCTTTTCTGAATTTCATCGGCTACTTCCTTGTAAAATATGTAGGATCCCAGCGAGGAATCTTGCTTACTGCCATTTTGGGCGGTCTAATTTCAAGCACGGCTGTATCCTGGATCTATGCATCACGAAGCAAAGAATCCCCAGAACTGTCAAAACAATACGCTGCAGGTATTATTATAGCTTCTGCCATTATGTTTCCAAGACTTGCTGTATTAGCCTATATCTTCAACAATACCCTAATTGCATTTTTAGTCGTTCCTTTCTCCATCCTAACATTTATTTGTTTGGTTAGTGCCCTCTTTTTTATGAAAAAAGACAATGAGATTACCGAAACAGGAATTAATCTTGGTAATCCACTTAATATCTGGAATGCACTTGGTTTTGGAGCAATATATATAGGAATAGCATTTGCTGTTTTTTACGGCAATCAGTTTTTTGGTGAAAAAGGACTGTACTATTCTGCACTCATTGCTGGTCTCGGCGATACAGATGCCATAACTATTAGTATGTCAAAATTTGGGGTTTTAGAAGAAAAATTTGCTCTCGCAACAAATGTTATTCTTACCGCGACCATAAGCAATATGATAGTAAAACTAGGCATTACCTATTTTAAAGGTTCCAAAAAAACAAGAAAACTAGTAATGCTAATTTTTGGAAGTGTCATTATAGTTGGCATAATATATATATTAATACAATTAAGAAATTAAAATGAGAACAACCATATTCAGTACACATAAATTTGATAAGCCTTTCCTTGAACAGGCAAACAATGGAAAACATGAATTAAACTTTCTAGAATTTAGACTTACAAAAGAAACAGCAAGATTAGCGAAAGGATCCAAAGCTATTGCCCTATTCTCAAACGATGATGCCTCTTCCGATGTCTTAGATATATTGAATCAACAAGGAATTAAGTATATCGCATTACGCTCAGCTGGTTTTAATCACGTTGACCTTGAAAAAGCAAATAAATTAGGCATAAAAGTTGCTAGAGTTCCTGCTTACTCTCCATATGCCATTGCAGAGCATACTTTAGCTCTCATCTTAGCCCTTAACCGAAAAATAATAAGAGCACACAACAGAGTTCGAGAACAAAATTTCTCGCTGAACGGGCTTACAGGATTTGACCTAAACGGCAAAACAGTAGGTGTTATTGGTACAGGAAAAATAGGAGCAGTACTCGTAAAAATACTGCACGGTTTGGGATGTAAGATACTAGCCCACGATGTTTCTGAAGATAAGAACCTGATAGATTTATATGATATCATATACACCAACTGTACCACCATTTGCAAACAGGCAGATATAATTAGTCTGCACGTTCCATTGACACCATCAACCAGGCACTTAATAGACACAGAACACATAACACTAATGAAAGAAGGCGTTATGCTCATTAACACAAGCCGAGGTGGTTTGGTTGACACAAAAGCCGTAATTGAAGGATTAAAATCTGGCAAAATTGGATATTTCGGGATGGATGTTTATGAAGAGGAAGAAGGTCTGTTTTTTGAAGACCACTCTGATACCATTTTACAAGATGATGTAATTGCCAGATTGATGACCTTTAATAATGTTCTTATCACTAGCCATCAAGCTTTTTTAACCGAAACTGCATTAAAAAATATCGCAGATACCACGATATACAATTTAGACTGTTTTGAAGAGAAAGTCCCTTCTGGAAATGAAGTTACTCTAAACTAAAAATATATAAACCTATAAATCATCAAAAAATGAAAAACATATTAATACCAACCAATTTTTCAAAAAACTGCCACAAAGCAGCACAACTAGGCATTGAAATGGCCAAGTTGTACGATTCTGAAATTCACTTTTTACATCTTATGAAAACCCCTGTAGATTGGGTAAAACTGGATAAAGAAAAGGAAAAACAATATCCCGAAACATTAAAGCAAATAGGTAAAGTAAAATCAGCATTACGTGAACTGGAAAAAACAGCAGAGCGTAATGACCTAAAATGTCGAACGTTTTTACAATTTGATGCTGGCCAAGGTGATATTATAGATCATTCAGGCCATTTTCATCACGATTTTATCATTACAGGAAGTAGTGGTACTAAAGGCGTTATAAGAGAAATTACAGGCAGCAATGTTGAACAAATTGTACGAAAAGCCAATGCTCCCGTAATTGTTGTAAAAGATGAAGAAGTCAACTTTCCTTTTAAGAATATTGTATTTGTTTCAAATTTCGAAGAGGATATAACTGATGCTTTTAAACAGGTAATATCCATTGCTAATAAATGCGATGCTCGCATCCATTTATTGCGTATTAATACCGAGACAGATTTCAATAATATTAAACTTGGCCTAGAGCCTATTGAAAAAATGTTACAAAACTTCCCGAAGTTAAAAAACTATTCAATGGCTGTCTATAATGAACCCTCAGTTGAAACAGGAATCAATACATTTCTAGAACAACATCCTACAGATTTAATAGCCATGGTCACACACGGTAAAACAGGGTTTTTAAGCCTATTTTCAAAGAGTATTGCCGAAGGTGTCACTAATCATTCCACTTTACCTGTAATGACCATACATATTTAAACAATGGGCAACTCAATAAACATAATAAAACACTCTGGAGATGTTGTTCCTTTTAATGTTGACAAGCTCAAAAATTCATTACGACGCGCTCAAACAAGTGAGGAGATAATTCAAGAAATAATAACTCAAATTGAGCCTACAATTTACGAGGGAATTACTACGAAAAAAATCTATCAAATGGCTTTTAAAATGCTTAAAGATAAATCACGAGTAAGTGCCTCAAAATACAAACTCAAAAAAGCCTTGATGGAATTGGGACCTTCGGGATTTCCGTTTGAAAAGTTAGTAGGCAAACTACTGGCACATGAAGGATTTGAAACAAAAGTTGGAGTTATTGTACACGGAAATTGTGTACAGCACGAAGTAGATGTAATAGCCCAAAAGGACAATTCTCATTATATGATTGAATGTAAATACCATAGTGACCAAGGGAGGTTTTGCAACGTAAAAATACCCTTATATATCCATTCAAGATTTTTAGACATAGAAAAGAAATGGAAGTATCAAAAAGGTCACGAAGCAAAATTTCATCAAGGTGGAGTGTACACCAATACCCGCTTTACCACGGATGCTATACAATATGGTAAATGTGTTGGGTTGCTAATGACCAGTTGGGATTATCCATTGGGAAAAGGTCTTAAGAACAGAATAGACCTATCTGGTTTACATCCACTCACAGCACTAACAACAATCACAAAACAAGAGAAAACTATGTTACTCGAAACTGGGATTGTACTTTGTAAAGAGCTTTACGAAACACCTAGTTTATTGAATAAAATTGGAATTGAAAAATCGAGACATAAAAAGATTTTAGAAGATTCTGAAGAACTATGTAAAACAAAATCAAATAACAGAAAAAAATGAACAACACTAAAATAAATATTCACTTTTTGGGAGCGGCAGGCACCGTAACCGGTTCTAAATATTTAGTGGATACAGGAGAAAAAAAGATACTTATAGACTGCGGGCTTTTTCAAGGACTAAAAGAATTGCGTCTAAAAAATTGGGAATATCCACCAGTTGAAGTTTCAGAAATTGATATGGTTTTGCTCACACACGGTCACATGGACCACACAGGATATCTGCCTCGATTAGTAAAACAAGGGTTTAATGGTTCCATTTATGGTACTAATCCTACTTTGGACATCGCAAAAATAATCTTGAACGATAGTGCTAGAATACAAGAACAAGAAGCAGAACGTGCTAATAAAGAGGGGTATTCCAAACACAGTCCTGCAGAGCCTTTGTACAATTTAAAGGATGTAGAAAAAACCATTCCGCATTTTAAAGGTATTCCTCAAGCACAATGGATTCCATTATTTGATGGTATCAGAGCCCGATTCCAATATAATGGTCACATTCTTGGAGCAACCTACATCGAATTGGATATACATGGTAAACGTTTTGTGTTTTCAGGAGATATAGGCAGAACCAACGACTTACTTTTATATCCACCATTAAAACCAAAAAAAGCAGATGTACTATTTATGGAATCCACCTACGGTGGTAGATTTCATCCAGATGAAGTAGAAGCCCTTCCGCAGATTGAAAAATTGGTTAATGATACCATAAACAGAGGGGGAAGCTTATTTGTTCCAAGCTTTTCAGTAGAACGAGCCCAATTGATGATGCTCATCTTTTGGAAATTACTAAAGGAGAATAAAATACCCAAAGTACAAATGATAATGGATAGCCCTATGGGAGCAAATGTACTCGAACTGTTCCACCGCACCAGAGATTGGCATAGATTAGAAGCTAATGAATGTGATGAAATGTGCTCACACTTTACCGTAGTTAGTAGTTATCGTGAAACAATGGAGCTAAGAACCGATAACAAACCAAAAATTGTCATTGCCGGAAGTGGAATGCTTACTGGCGGAAGAATGCTCAACTATCTTGAAACCCAAGCACAAAACCCAAACAATACATTGTTATTTGTGGGCTATCAAGCTGAAGGTACTCGTGGTAGAAAATTATTAGAAGGGGATAAAGAGTTGAAAGTGTACGGAAAATGGGTGCCATTTCATATGGAAGTTGCAGAAATTGAAGGACTCTCGGCACATGCAGACCACGCCGAACTTATAAATTGGATGAGTAAAATAAAAAATAAGCCGGAGCGGATTTTCATCGTACACGGCGAAAAAGAAAGTGCAGAAGCCTTACAGAAAGGCATCAAGGAAACCTATAATTGGGATGCAGAAATTCCACAACTGTATAATATTGAAGAAATAATACTTAATTAACAGATATGATCGAATTAATAATTGGGATACTACTAGGATTTTTCATTGTATTACTTGCGATGAAAACGGGCTTTGACAAGGACAGCAGTTTCTATCCAGTATTATTGATTGTTATTGCTTTTTACTATGTTCTTTTTGCTTTACAGGCTAACAATACTTACGAAATTATATTTGAAACGAGCATTGCTTTCCTATTCTCAATTATAGCAATATTAGGACATCACAAGCACATAAAAATCGTAGGTATTACACTGATATTACACGGCATCTATGACCTTTTTCAAGGAAATATTGTGTTTTCAACAACCCCACCTCAATGGTGGCCACTGTTCTGTTTGGGAGTTGATATAACTCTTGGTATTTGGGTACTTTGGACTTCTTCAAGATTATTAAAAATAAAAAAATAAATGTATTATGGAACAACACTCAAACGTATTAAAATACAAACATATAGGAATTTATACCCAAAACGAGAATGTGGTGTACATGCGAGAGGATTGCCACGTTTGCATATCAGAAGGCTTTGAAGCCTTAACCAGGATTAGGGTATCAACTACAACCAATTCAATTGTTGCAAGTCTTAACATTATAAATTCCAATATCCTACTACCTAATGAAATAGGTCTATCTGATGCGGCAGCTAAAAAATTGAAGATTTCTGACAACGACACCTTGCAGGTTTCCCATTTGGAACCTATTGAATCATTAAGCCACGTTAGGGCAAAAATCTATAACCAAAAATTGGATTATAATGCCTACAACCAAATCATAACCGACATCGTTGAAGGCGACTATTCTAACATCCATCTTTCAGCATTTATAACAGCCTGTGCAGGTGACCGAATGGATATTGATGAAATATCCGACCTCACAAAAGCTATGATTACCTCTGGAAAGCAATTGAATTGGAATAAAGAAATCGTTGTTGATAAACATTGCATAGGTGGCTTGCCTGGAAACCGAACCACGCCCTTAGTAGTGGCCATAGTAGCTACTTATGGACTTACAATGCCAAAAACGTCCTCACGGGCTATAACTTCTCCTGCCGGCACAGCAGATACTATGGAAGTTCTGACCAATGTGACACTCTCTTCAGAAGAAATAAAGACCGTAGTAGAAAAAGAAGGTGGTTGTTTTGTTTGGGGTGGTACTGCTCAACTAAGCCCTGCCGATGATGTCCTCATTAAAATTGAAAAAGCCTTGGACATTGATAGTGAAGGTCAACTCATCGCCTCAGTTTTATCTAAAAAAGCTGCCGCAGGTTCAACACACGTAGTTATAGATATTCCTGTGGGAGAAACTGCTAAAGTTAGAAGTACAGAAATGGCTGAAAAACTAAAGAATCATATGGAAACCGTAGGCAACGCTGTTGGACTTAATGTAAAAGTTGTTATTACAGATGGTACACAACCCGTTGGAAGAGGTATAGGTCCCACTTTAGAAGCTATCGACATATTAAAAGTTTTAAAAAATGAGGCAGATGCTCCCAAAGACCTTAAAGAACGAGCTATGCTTTTGGCAGGTGAACTTCTTGAGCTTTCAGGTAAAGTATCTTTAGGCTCAGGTCGTCAAACGGCCATACAATTATTGGAATCTGGTAAGGTTTATGAAAAGTTTCTTGCCATCTGTAAAGCCCAAGGACGTTTTATCGAACCTGTATTGGCACCTTATAAAGCAGAAATTAAAGCAGAGGCTTCAGGAACTTTGAAATGCATTGACAATCGAAAGATAGCGAAGCTCGCCAAACTTTCGGGTGCACCACAGTCTAAATCTGCAGGAATTTTATTGAATGTACATTTAAACGAACAAATTGAAAAAAACCAATTACTGTATACCCTCTATGCAGAATCACAAGGCGAATTAAATTATGCCTTAGACTACAAGAACAATCATAACGACATTATAACTATTAAATAAAGAGTAAAATGAAAACTATACTATTCAGCCTTCCTGGAAACGAGGAATTAACAGAGTTAATGGCTACAAAAATAGACGCTGAAGTGGGAAAGACTACTTTACGAAAGTTCCCTGACGGCGAATCCTACACGCGCATATTATCCGATGTAAAAGACAAATGTGTGGTTTTGATCTGCACCCTACACGACCCTGATGAGAAATTATTACCACTATATTTTTTAAGCCAAACAGCAAAATCATTAGGCGCAATGTGCACCTGTTTGGTTGCACCCTATTTAGCATATATGCGACAAGACAAAATATTTAATGAAGGTGAAGGCATTACCTCTACCTATTTTGGAAAGTTAATTTCTGGTTTTGCAGATAGTATAACCACTGTTGACCCTCATCTACACAGGATACACTCATTGAGTGAAGTATACCACATCCCAAACAAAGTTATTCATGCTTCAGATGCTATTTCGAAATGGATACAAGAAAATATTGAAAATCCTGTATTGATTGGTCCCGATTCCGAAAGTGAACAATGGGTTTCTGAAGTTGCCAAAAATGCAGGTGCACCATTTACTGTGTTACAGAAAGTACGTCACGGCGATAGAGATGTTGAAGTTTCGGTGCCAGACATTGATAAATATAAAGATGCTACACCTGTTTTGGTTGACGATATTATCTCAACCGCTCGTACAATGATTGAGACTGTAGGCCACTTAAAAAGGGCTGGAATGAAACCGCCAATATGTGTGGGCATTCACGCTGTTTTTTCAGGTAATGCCTATCAAGACCTAATGGATTCAGGTGTTGAAAAAATAGTGACCTGCAATACCATTCCACACCCATCAAATACTATTGATTTGAGCGATATTATGTCGAAAGAGGTAAAGAAACTAATGCATCATATATGAAAAAACTAAGCTTCATACTATTTTTTATCCTATTCAATCTCACAATCTATGGACAAACTAAAATGCTTATTGAACAAATTTCAGGCAGAACGGTAGTACGTGAAAATTTTGATAAAGATGGTACGTTGCTTAACAAGCAGTCATTTAAGGCGGGAGAAATAATAAAAAAAGACGGATATTATAAAATTGAAGTTGCAACAGAGTTATTCGATAACAAGAAAATCAATATCGAGAAATACATAACAATTTATCAATGTAAACCTGATGAAACAAGTATTATGGTAATGGCATTCCCTTTTACAAAACCCAATTCTAAAGAAACCGAAATCAATAGTTCAACTACAAACTTTACTGAACTCTACGATTTAGGCAGTTTAAAGGATATTGAGCTAGAAATGAGTTTCAACTCTGACTTACTGAACTTTTTTGGCTCTAAAAGTCTTATTAAAATATATAACCGTCAATTGAAAACTAACAAAGCAAACATGCAAATCGAATCAAAAATAAATATTAAAGCCTATGCAATAGGTATCCGTATCAAACAACTCAATTATACTGTTATTGAGCAATTAAACAATAACAATTTATTGATGTTTCAAAAATTCACTGAAACGGATGGCAGCTATTTTACAATGACTTATGATTAAAAATAAATTGAAAAATTACGATACACTCATAGAGGCCATTAATGATTTAAAGCAAAGAGGTTATAGTTACGATTTTAACATAAAACCTACGTGCTTAAAATGCGTCTCGCTTAAAATTGAAATTAAACCTGAAGATTTTAAAATTGATGAAACCCATCGTTTTGAAGGAATGAGTAGTACCGACGATAATAGTGTACTGTACGCTATATCATCTAAAGATGGTATTAAGGGCACTTTGGCAGATGCCTATGGAGTCTATGCTGAAAACATTTCTGAAGCAATGAGAAAAAAATTACGATAACACTTAAACACTATAATGATGGAAAACCACGAACACCACAATCACGAAAAAATGAACCATTCTAAAATGGACCATTCAAAGATGAAGCACAAAAAAGAAGATCACTCTAAAATGAACCACGGAAGCGGTGGTCATTCTGGTCACAATCCTGGTCACGGACAGATGGGTCACGACCATCACAAAATGATGATTGATGATTTTCGCAAACGGTTTTGGGTAACACTTGCACTTACCATTCCAATTCTATTCTTATCCCCAATGATTCAAGAATTTTTTGGATACGAATTTTTACTTCCAGGAAACCCATATATCTTATTTGCACTTTCTTCTGTAGTCTATTTCTATGGTGGCTGGCCATTTCTTAAGGGATTTGTTTCCGAAGTAAAGAAAGGTTCACCAGGGATGATGACCTTAATTTCTATGGCTATTAGTGTCGCCTATTTTTATAGTACCGCGACTGTTTTTGGCTTGAAGGGAGATGATTTTTTCTGGGAATTAGCAACACTAATCGCGATAATGTTATTAGGACATTGGATAGAGATGAAAAGTGTATTGGGCGCATCAAAAGCCTTACAGCTTTTAGTAAGTATGATGCCTTCCGAAGCTCATAGAGTAAAAGGTGATGCTATAGAAGATATTCCTTTAGAAGATTTATTAAAAGACGATGTGATTTTAGTAAAGCCAGGCGAAAAAGTTCCTGCTGATGGTATTATAGTCGATGGTTCGAGTTATTTAAACGAATCGATGCTCACAGGAGAATCCAAACCAGTAAAAAAAGATGAAAATGATAAAGTAATTGGTGGTTCAATAAACGGCAATAGTGCCTTAAAGGTTAAGGTAGAACATACAGGTAAGGATAGTTATCTCAACAAAGTAATCAAAATGGTCGAGGAAGCACAAAAGACCAAATCTAAAATGCAAAACCTTTCAGACAGGGCTGCAAAATGGTTAACATACATTGCTTTGGCTATTGGTTTTGGGACATTGGCAGTTTGGCTCATTTTAGGCTTTCCATTTGTATATGCCTTAGAGAGAATGGTAACGGTTATGGTTATTGCTTGCCCACACGCATTAGGACTTGCTATCCCGTTAGTTGTCGCTATATCTACAGCGGTATCTGCACAAAATGGTTTATTGATAAGGAATCGAACAGCTTTTGAAGAATCCCGAAAAATATCAGCTTTATTATTTGATAAAACCGGGACGTTGACAAAAGGTGATTTTGGTGTCACAAGAGTTGAGTCGGTTAAACAAGAATATTCAACAGAAGAAATTTTAAGACTTTCTAGTGCTTTGGAACAGAGTTCAGAACATCCTATAGCCGTTGGAATCATAAAAAAGGTCAAAGAAGATAATATTACCATTCCTAAGCCAGAAAATTTTAATGCCATTACCGGCAAAGGTGTAGAGGCAAATGTAGAAGGAAAACAAGTTAAGGTGGTTAGTCCTGGTTATTTAAGAGATGAAAAAATAGATATCCCAAAAGACGCCTATAGTGATGCTGCCGAAACAGTAGTTTTTGTCATAATAAATAGGGAATTAGCAGGATATATTGCTCTAGCCGATGAAATACGACCAGAATCTGCCGAAGCCATAAAGGTTTTTAAAAAGAATAATATTAAAGTTTTGATGGCTACAGGTGATAATGAAAAGACGGCAAAAGCAGTAAGCGAAAAACTTGGGCTAGATGGTTATTATGCTGAAGTATTACCACACCAAAAAGTAGAAATCGTAGAAAAACTTCAGGCACAAAATGAGTTTGTAGCAATGACTGGTGATGGAGTAAACGATGCCCCTGCGCTTGCCAAAGCTAATGTTGGAATTGCTGTTGGTTCTGGAACGGATGTAGCTGCCGAAACAGCCGATATTATTTTGGTCAACAGCAATCCAAAGGACATTGCCAATTTGATATTATTTGGAAAAGCAACTTACAATAAAATGATTCAGAATCTGATATGGGCAACGGGATATAATGTGGTAGCCATTCCTTTAGCTGCTGGAGTGTTGTATTCTTCTGGATTTGTATTGGGACCAGCCATCGGAGCAGTATTCATGAGCTTAAGCACGATTATAGTAGCAATTAACGCACAACTACTAAAGAGGAAAATAAGTAAATAAAGATTTATGGCAATACTTTCAAAAATACTAATCGTTTTAGTTGCCTTGGAGCATTTTTACATTTTATATATAGAAATGTTTTCTTGGGAGCATTTAGGCAAAAAAACATTCAAGGAAATTCCAAAGGATCTTTTTAAACCCACTAAAGCTATGGCAGCAAATCAGGGTCTGTACAATGGTTTTTTAGCTGTCGGTCTCTTATGGACGTTGTTTATCTCTAACCCCATTTGGTCTAACAATATCGCATTATTCTTTTTAGGCTGCATTATCATTGCTGGGGTATATGGCTCTTTATCGATTTCTAAAAAGATACTGTACACACAAGCAATACCAGCTGCAGCTGCTTTTATATGTATTCTCTTAAGCTAATTTAAAATGAATAAGAGTAGAAATATCAAAATGATTGTACTCATATTACTATGTCTATTCATTGTAATGCTTGGGTATGGGATTCTATTACCTACCCTTCCTTACTACACCGAAAGATTGGCTTTAAAAGCTAATTTAGATACAGATTTAGTTAATTTTCATGTTGGTCTCTTAACGAGTATTTATCCATTATTTCAGCTCCTATTCGTAGTACTTTGGGGAAAACTATCAGACAGGTATGGTCGAAAACCTATTATCATAATCGGTCTTATAGGCTTTGTTATAATGCAATTACTTACTGGTTTAGCGACTTCGCTTACAATGCTCTATGTAGCACGTATTTTTGGTGGTATTTTTACCTCTTCTGTTATTCCCGTAAGCAATGCTTACTTAAGTGATATTACCTCAAAAAAGCGAAGAACAAAAATAATGTCTTGGTCTGGTGTAGCGGTAAGTTCTGGTGTTATCTTTGGACCTGTACTTGGCGGCCTTCTTTCCCAAACTAATCTACACTTAGATTACTCAATTGGGCAATTGCATTTCAATCGTTTTTCAGTCCCTTTTCTGTTTGCTGCACTATTAGGATTTACTGTTCTTCTTGTTGTGTTGAAACAACTTAAAAACACAAGTAAAATCAGCAAGTTCACAATTCAAAAAGTAAGTTTACGATTCACATTCACCAAATATTTTGTCATATTACTGGTTTTGTCATTTATCATCCAATTTGTAGTAACTCTTTTTGAAACAGTATTTTCAATCTATGGAAAAGATGAACTAGGATTTAACAGTAATCAAGTCGGAATTGGGTTTATGCTATGTGGTTCTGTAATGGCAGTTTTACAACCAGTTTTTGCAAGTTATGGAGAGAAGGTTTTATCTACTAAAAAACAAATTGCTCTAGGGTTGTTAATAGTAGGAATATCTTTAATTGCCTTTCCTTTTTTCAATAGTGAGTTTTTAGTTTATGGATTAATTATTGTGTTTGCTGCCGGAGGTGCGATGATAACACCTAATTTGCTTTCTGCGGTTTCACTAATATCAAATAAAAATACTGGGAGAAACATTTCCATACAGAGTTCAACCAACAGTATTGGTCAGATCCTAGGTCCCATTTTAGGGACTTGGCTGACTGCAGGTGGGTTTTATTATCCTTTTATAATTGCTGGGAGCATTGTTTTGGGAGTCATAGGAGTTCTGTTCTTTCTCAAAACTCCATACGAAGGTGAAGATGATCTTAACCACACTTCAATTATGGAAAACTAAACCTTTAAAGCTCAAAGTATTTTGTACAAGTTAATCGATAAAATTTTAAATAGATTTGTAGCAAATGACTAGACAAAAAGTATAGCAAAGGCAAAGCGCCTTATAGTTGTAATAAAAAACCTACTTATAGCACTAAAAAGTCCATTTTACATCTATAATATTCTCAAGTTTATTTATAAACTAAAAAACAAAAGCCCTTAAAGGACTTTTGTTTTTTAAATTAAAGAGTTAATCAACGGTTACTATTGTTGGGTATAGTCTATATTCTTACTAATACAATTAGGCCTATATACCTTCTTTAATAAATAAATCAATTAATTTATCATCAGATGGTCTAGGTGCATTTGCTGTCACAATTTGACCTTTAGGGTTAATTAAGATGAATCTTGGTATTCCTTTTATTTTATAATCTCTAATAAATTGAGATAAAAACTCATTATCTGCAATTAACTGTATTCCTGTTAAATTTAAGTCTGAAACCATTTTTTGGACATGCTATATTTGACAGGACAGTAAGAAGCGAGTTTATATATTTATAAACTTTAATAAAATAACAATGTCAAAACCACGAAATTTTTACACCAAAGAATTTAAACATAAAGCTGTAGAGCTTAGTTATGCAAAAG